>CAZWQB010000080.1:0-13065 GCA_964636035.1 uncultured Roseivirgaceae bacterium | reverse complement strand
AGAATTAAGCGATGACATCCCATTTTCTTTGGCATTTTTTTAAGTAGTTAATCTATCTGCATCTAATTGCGAGAAGGGGGATGTCATCGCTGGTTTACATCAGTTCGTGTTTGCAGCAGAAAAGAGATGTTGGGAGCTGTCGAGGGACAGCTCTCGGTAATTGGGGTTTGACAGAATTAAGCGATGACATCCCATTTTTCTTTGGCATTTTTTTAAGCAGTTAATCTATCTGCATCTAATTGCGAGAAGAGGGATGTTATCGCTGGATTACATAAAAACTTCTATTTCAGCAGTCTCTGAGGTTTAGAAGTTTACCACTTTGGCAGCCTCAGAAGTATTTCGCGAGACCATGTTAATGATGTAAACACCTGGCGCAACGTCAGAAAAGTCAAAAATGTATGGCCCGTGAAGACTTTTGCCAGAAGGAATTTTCATTTGCTTTATAAGTGTTCCTGTGCTGTTGTATAGGTAGATTTCTTTTTCCTGTCCAGTTCCGGCTGCTTTAGGTTGCAGGTACAGTCTCCCATTAATAATTGGATTCGGGTACACAGTGAATGACTCAAGGGAGGCATTACGAACTCCCAGTATTTCCCCACTCATTGCTCTCACAAAGCTGGGTACACCATAACCCACGTCGTTGTTTGGCAAGGCAGCTTTATGTCCCGCCAACTTCACTCTATTTATCACTTCCTGGGCGTTAAGGTCTGGATTTGCCTGCCAAAATCCAGCTACCAAACCCGTCATCAACGGAGCGGCAAATGAAGTGCCCCGGGCTGTGGCCAAATTGCCAGACCGGTTTATCACAACCACATCAGAACCAAATGCCGACACTTCAGGCTTCAGCCGGCCATCTACCGTAGGACCTACTGAGCTAAAAAAAGCCTTCTCCAGATTCAAGTCCACCGCTCCTACTGCCAGGACGCTATCTGCATCTGCGGGAGCCGAAACGTATTTCCATTCGTTATTTCCTTCATTTCCGGCGCTGGTGACCAAAACAATTCCTTTTTTAGCTGCTGTTGCGGCGGCCTTGCTAATGACAGTTGTTTTCCCATCAAACTCTTCATAGGTATAGTTCATGGAAGCATCAGAGAATGTGTTATAACCCAATGAAGTGTTGATAACATCTACTCCCAAACTGTCAGCAAATTCTGCCGCAAATAGCCAGTTATATTCCTCTATTCGGTATTCACCTTGTACATCCTCGGTTACGCACAGCAGAAACGACGCATTTGGTGCTGTTCCAATAAATTTATCCGGAATGTATCCCCCTATGCACGACAAGGCATGGGTGCCGTGGTTGCTGTATTGGTACACACTATCATCATTGGCTACAAAATTTTTTGTAGCCAATATCTTGTTTTCATCAAACAGGTGCCTAAATCCCTCAACCTTGTCCACATTTTGAAATCCTCCGTCAAAAACACCAATTAACATTCCTTCACCCAGAAACCCTTCTTTATGCATAGCGCCTACGTCCATCATCTTGTTTTGTGGCAGTGCTACGTGGTGCTCCGGCTTGATCTCATTTTGCGCGTTGACCCCTTCCATACTGCTCATGCTGGGTGTAAAACCATGTGGATTTTTAAGCTTAGCTCCCGGCGCGATGTATATAATGGTATCGACGAAAGAAGTATTTTGCAAGCCGGGAAGCAGCGCAGAATCAACCTCTATTAGAGCTCCGTTCATCCACCTAGTTAGGTGATAATACTTAATATTTCGCTCTTTCAGAGAATCCAGGTAGGCGGTACTTACCGGAAGATCTTCAGGTTTAACTTCGATATTTTGATTGATTCTTCGCTGAATAGCACGTTGTGATAGAAATTCCTCAGGCCGGTCAATAGAAAAAACTGAATGATTTTTGTCAGTAAAGAACAACATAAACCGGTTTTCCTGGCCACATGCCAAAAACACATTCCCAAAAGTGATTAGAAAAACCAGAATAAATTTATTCTTTCCCATATTCCGTTAATTGCTGTACATATTTTCTGCCGCCTTCTATAATACCCTCGCCAAGGCACTCCACCGTGGTAGCGCAATAATCGATGTATCGCAGCTCTTTGTAAACCAATCCCAGATCGGCGGCATAGACTGCTTCACTATAGCGCTCCTGAATTACCGTATCCATATTATTCCTCTCTATCACCCTTACGGAGGATTCATAAAGCTGATCCCTATTTTGCCAGCTTTCTCCGGTACCAGCAATGGTGTAAGAAGCCGGTTCTTCTGCATTCATTCCATTGGCATCCCAGGAGAGGCCGGTCTGAAATGGGAAAACCAGTTTTATGTAGGGAATGTTATTTTCGGTGACAATCACTCGCTTCAAATCCTTTCTTACGGTCCAAACGGAGTCCAGATTCCACCTTTCTGATATTTCAGGTTTCCTGCTATAGCGGTGGAGATAATAGGTCGTGTCGTTCTCCTCTACCCTGTAATAGTCTTCGATTACTTCCTTCAGTTGGTAATTGTTCGTGTCGCCTCCCTCCAACAATGTAAAGGTGATGTCCTGTACATCATAAATACGATATTGCCCCACTTCCAGCGGGTAGTAATGATAGCCCAAAACTTCCGGATCTGCTTCCTTCATTTTAGAATCGCAGCCAGCGATCGCAAGGAAAATTACGAATGCCGCACAGGAAAAACCCCTAATTTTCATGTTGTTGAAAACTTTTGGTAATCCATCCCCCGCCTATTACATCGTCTCCTTCATAAAATACGGCAGCCTGTCCGGGGGCAATTGCGGAAACGCCCCGTCCAAAGAACACCTTCATGGTGTCTCCAACTTGCTCAATTACAGCCGGAGTTCCCGGATCATTGTACCTTACTTTGGTGATGCTGTCTTTTCGTTCGCCACTTATATCGGCATATTTGCTCAGGTTTAGTTGATTCACGTACATACCATTTCTGGACAATTCATCAAATGTACCCAATATAACTCGGTTGCTTTCCTTTTGAATCTCAGTTACATACACCGGGTATCCTAAAGCAATACCTAAACCTTTTCGTTGGCCGACGGTATAGAAAGGATATCCCTCATGCTTGCCCACCACGCTACCGTCTTCCAAAACAAATTCGCCGCCAAACACTTGCTCTTCCAATCCCTGTACCCTTCTTTTTAGAAACCCTCTGTAATCATTATCTGGTACAAAGCAAATTTCATAAGACTCAGATTTGTTTACCAGCTCCACAAAACCTCTTTCCATTGCCATCTCCCGAATTTCAGTCTTTCTTAACTTTCCTAAGGGGTACATGGTTCGGCTTAGGCTTGCCTGGGAAATTCCCCAAAGCGCATAAGACTGGTCTTTATTTTCATCGAGTCCTTTAGAAATAACAAACCGGCTATTTTCTTCTCTTAAATTAGCATAATGGCCTGTCGCAATAAATTCGCAGTCCAGTTTATCTGCTCTGCGCAAGAGAGCATCCCATTTGATGTGCGTATTGCATAATACACAAGGGTTGGGCGTTCTGCCTGCCAGGTACTCATCTGTAAAATGGTTGATTACATAATCACCAAACTCCTCCCTGATGTCGAGGATATAATGCGGAAATCCAAGGTTAACAGCAATGTTTCTTGCATCATTGATAGAGTCGAGACTACAACACCCTGTTTCTTTTTTACTGGAACCTGAAGAGGCATAATCCCAGGTTTTCATGGTCATCCCTATCACTTCGTATCCTTGCTCATGAAGCATTACAGCAGCTACGGAACTATCAATTCCGCCGCTCATTGCTACCAATACTCTACCATGTTTACTCATAATAAATTATTTTAGGAGTGCACCCGTCGGATACACTCCTTTTAAATTCGTAACAGGTTCCTAATACTGAGGATCCTCTTAATTAATTGATTCTCTTACTTTTTTGGTGTACTCTCTCAAGGCAAGCTTGAAGTCCAGATCCTCTTCTTTCATCTTCTTCAGGATCCATATAGCAGCAAATATATGTGTTAACTTTTCTCCGTCATCTTCACCGTCAACCTCAAAAGGAAGCGGCGCCTCTTCTAATAAAGCCTCTTCCGCACGCATCAGCGCCTCAATGGTCTGATTCTCAACTAAATTTTTAATCGCTGAAATTTTCATCTAAATATAACTTTTACAAAACTTATTTAAAATTCGTTTTACCTCTTTGTGAACAAAATTTATCCGGAGTTAATTCTCTTGAAATCTTGTTCAGAGATTTCCATAAACGTTTAGAAAATTACAGATTAGCATGATCATTTTTACTGCAATATCGTTCCGGATAACTTCTAAGTAACATAATACCAGATATAATATTATGTTTGAAGTTTGCTTACAAAGGTCCTGTAAATTTTATGTTGATTTATAGTTTCTTGATTAGCTCTACGACGGCTTCTTCCTTGTTACTTGCCACAGTATCTACCAATTCGCCATCTTTGAAAATAGCGAAATAAGGAAGGTTTGTGACACCTGCGGCTTTTCTGGCTTCAGGATTTTGTTCTGCATTAACGTCTAAAAATGCTATATCTTCAAATTGAGGATCATTAGAAAGTCTCTTAAACTTTGGAGCAAATAACTTGCAGCTTCCACACCAATCCGCGTAATATTTTACTACTACCTTATTATTTAATGAAATTTGCTCTCTGAATTTCTCGTCAGTTATTAATGTTACCGCCATTATATTTTTATTTGAAATACATGAAAATTTGAGCAAAGATACTTCATGTCAGCGTAATCCTACAAATAATTGCAACAATAAGAACTTGCCTTTTGTTTTCTCGCCACATCCATCTAATTTTGATGCATGGCTTTAAAAACATTTGTAAAAATAAGTGAGGTAACTAATCTCAGCGACGCCCGTTACTGTGCCGGGATGGGAGTAAATCTTATCGGCTTTTGTTTGGACCCCACCAATCCTAAAGCAGTTACGCCTGAGCAATTTACGGAAATCACAGGGTGGATATCCGGGGTTAAACTTGTGGGTGAATTCTTCGAAAGCAGTGCGCTGGTAATTAAAGAATTACTTGAAACCTATGAGGTTGATTACCTGCAAATTAATAAGATTGAGGAGTTGGAATATCTTTCTTCAGTAGATATTCCGGTTATTTTAAATATTGATGTTTCCGCTTTAGAGGAGCCGAAACATCTCATTAAATCAGTAGAGGAGAATGCAGATAAAGTAGCTTATTTCCTGCTTACCAAAAGTGGCGAGGAATCTGAAGAGGAAGCTTTTGATAAGTTTTTACCTGAAATCGTCCACATTTCTTCAGATAACCCCATCCTGCTTGGCTTCGCGATCAACGCGGAAAACGCCCTATCAAGGGTTCAGGAAACGGGTATGACCGGGATAGCATTGCAAGGCGGAGATGAAATAAAGCCGGGCTTCAAAGACTTTGGCGAATTGGCAGACATTCTTGAAGCGCTTGAAGTTGACGACATGGAATAGTTTTTTCAATCTTTGTTTAATTGTTTGTGAGACATAAACAATAGTGGATGGTTTCCAGTAGACAGATCCAGTAGACAAAAGGGAAGTAGGCAATTGTCAAGAAAAAGCGGCACACACTTTACTAAACCTTGATCGGTGTAACTTAAATTAACGCAGCTCTTACGGAAGTCCTATACCAGGATTTGCAATCCATTTTAAACATTGCTGATAAAGCTGCATTGCACGTGCTAGGTTTAGAAGAGTCGGGATTGCAAATTCCGGCCAGCAAATGAGATGCAAAAACGATGGCTGGAGAGACAGACGATTTGGGTACGCTTCCCTCCTTTTATTTTTTCCATCATGTGTTTCGCTGCTAAAGAGGCGACGGCCTTTGAGCACAAGTAATGGTGCAGAAGGCGCCGTGTGTGTCAAAACAGCGGCTTTGGCCAGGAATATGCTGCGTCGACTAAAGTCAAACCTACAGCTAAAGCTTTTCCGCTAATACGGAGACGTTGTAATTTGATTGTGGCCTGTCTTCGAAAGAGACAGTGTAATATAATTTCAGCATGTTCTGTTCGGGTGAATATCCTGCGTGACATTCTCTCCCCCCAATCTTCACATTGTTAATGCCTTTGATAGTTAGAGTGCCTCCTGAAGCGGTAATGGCCGATTGCTCCGGGATGTAAAATACCAAAACGCTATCCACAGCGTCTAAAGTTGAGCCATAAAATGATTCATCCGATGAAATGACGAGCTTAAATTTCTCAGAATTATCGTTTAGGATATCCATTGTTCCGGTTTCTGTAATTATGCCCGTATTGTGGTACTCGGTTTTCTGATATCCATAGCTGCCAGAAAGTTGATTCCTTAGATCGATAGGTGTTTCATCTGATTCGCAGCCAGTTAAAACAAGAAAGGTAAATAGAACCAGGGCGATGTTTTTGTAGATGTTCATGATAGATTAAGGATTTTACTTCACAAATATCATTGATGGTTATGCAACAAAATCTTGAAATCACCCAAAGAACTTACCCGCAATATTTTTTGATGCAGTTTGCACCAGCTGTTTACAAAAGGAAGTTGTAAAATAATGGAAGTAGTTGAGCCTTTCGATCTATGGAAATTCTTTAAATTGCGGAGTGATTTCATTGGGAGATCCGATTGGAAATACGAATAGCTACACCATTTACATATGAAAAGGACGGTATTTTTAAGTGTGTTTTTATTTATGGCCATGGAAGGCTTTGGCTGGGGAAATAATGGCCACCGGGCGGTGGGTCAGATCGCAGAGGAGAATCTCAGTAGAAGAGCAAAGAAAGCGGTGATGGAGATTCTGGAGGGAAATTCTCTTGCTGAAGTGTCAAACTGGATGGACGAGATTAAATCTGATGATGCCTATGACTATACCCATGATTGGCATTGGGTAACTATTCCTGACAACACGCCTTATTCAGCTACAGAACTGAACCCAAATGGTGATCTTCTGGGAAAAATACTGGAAATAAGTACGGCTTTAAAATCGAGGAAGCTAGATGGAGAGCAGGAAAAAGAATACCTCAAGTTTTTAATCCATCTTGTGGGCGATGTGCATCAGCCGCTGCACGTAGGCTATGGTGAAGATGCGGGAGGAAACAGGCATCAGGTAAAGTGGTTTGGCAAGAACTCCAATCTACATAAGGTATGGGACAGTGAAATGATAGACAGCAAAAAGCTGAGCTATACTGAGCTTGTAGAATTTATTGGAAAACCTGATAAGCCTACAGTAAAGGCCTGGCAAAATAGTACTGTTGAAGATTGGGCGAAAGAATCTATTGCCTTGCGGCCACAGGTATATGCGCTGCCAGATGACGATAACCTGCGTTACGAATATCTTTACCTGAATTTCGAGACGGTGAAGCTGAGAATTTCCCAGGCGGGCATCAGATTAGCAGGCTTACTTAATGAAATCTACGGATAGCCTGAAGAGGCCAGTGCTACGGTTATTGTTTAAAAACCCGTAACAACCTCTTAAGATCCAACTATTTTTATCCTTTGTCAGGATGTTTGGACTCATAGGCACTCCTGGTGATCGAAAATAAAACACACTTTTGTAGGCTCGGACAATGCACTAATTCCGGATGGTCAAAATCTTTGACCTTGGTCATCCCTATTTTAGCCATTACTTTTTGTGAGATCAGGTTTCTAGCGGGAGCGATGGCTAAGATCTCCTTTAGAGACAGTCTGTCAAATGCGTAGGCCAAACATGCTTTTGCACCCTCCGTGGCCAGGCCCTGATTCCAAACATTTCTTTTCAGCCGCCAACCAATGTCTATGCATGGAGTAAAATCTGATGCAAAGTGCTTTTCAGATAAGCCAATAAAGCCAATAAATTCTCCTTTTTCTAAAGTATCCACGGCAAAGTAGCAGAAATTTTTATTGAAGAACGTGTATTGCATTCGCTTCACGAAGTTGATGGTTTCTACGGCAGAGGGTTTTTGAGGGAAGAAGGCCATTACTTCGTCGTCATTATTAATCTCTATTAGTGCTTCAATATCATCTTGTTGCCAGTTCCTAAATCCCAGCCGTTGCGAATTGAAAATATAATTCTTCATTTAAATATTTAAGCAATAATATGTAATTTACTGACTATAAGGCGATTAACCGATGACGACAAACTGCTTCCCGGCTGTATTTAGCCTTGACTAGTAATTAAGCTTCATTAAGTAATCATAATTATGTTTGATGCTGCTTATCGGATCACTGGCGTATTCTTCCTGCTCTACAAAAAAGTATTTCATACCGGAAGATTTAGCGTTCTGCATCATTTTTTTAATGTCAATCAAACCTTTGCCAAATTCTGTGCTTTCCGGATGATCCTTTTTCATATCTTTCAAATGCCACAACGGAAACCTTCCTGGAAACTTTTCTAAATAATCTGACGGGTTGTTACCTGTTACCACAACCCATCCCAGGTCGAGCTCCATCATCACCAATTCCGGATCGGTATCCTCCAACAGGATATCATAAAGTATTTTTCCATCTACGCGCTCAAACTCATAGTCATGATTGTGATACGCGAACTTCAGGCGGGCTTTTTTGCAGTCTTCGGCCGCTTTGTTGAAAATCTCTGCTACCCTTCTATAATTATCTGCCGTTTGGCCTTTTGATGGCAACGAAGAGCACACCAGATACTCCTGCCCTGCTGCTACTGCCTGCTCTACCGAACGTTCCCAGTTTTCATCTATATGTACATGTCCGCTCCTCATGTTCATTCCCAGGTCATTACAAATCTTCTTCACATCTTTGGGAGACAAGCCATAATAATTTCCCTTGGCGCTTCTGGCTGATTCCAGCTCTTTATATCCAATTTCTGAGAGTATTTTCAAGGTTCCTACCGCATCGGCAAGCATAGCATCTTTTACCGTGTAGAGCTGCAGACCTACGTACTTCACTTTTGCCCCAAAACTTAAATACGGCAAGGAAAGAACCCCGAGACTCAAGCCACCTGCATGTTGTAAAAATCTTCTCCTGTTATAGGTCATTTTATTCTTTATTTATAGCTTACTTTATGAGAAATAAATTAGTTTCGTGTAAAGTTATGTTGACTTAACCCGGAATGATTGCATTCCAATCAAACTTACCAATAAACAATATATGCACTTTAAAAGAAATGTAACACAGATCGGCCTGTTTTTTTCTGTTTGCCTGTTCTGTACGCTCTTCACTTTTACTGTTCGCGCACAAGCTGAACGGGAATATTATCAGATAAAGATTTACCATATCGGGAATGCGGATCAGGAAAAGCTGATTGACAATTACTTAGAATTGGCGTATTTACCTGCTCTGCATCGCGCAGGAATCGGGAAAGTGGGCGTGTTTTATCCGGATGATGCGGAGAGAGGAGACGGATCAGTTGACAGTCTGATTTATGTGCTAGTCCCATTTAAATCCCTCTCCCAATTTGCTGAATTGGATGCAACCCTCGCCGCCGATAAAAAATACCTTGAAGCTGGAAAATCGTATCTGGAGGCACCTTTTAACAATCCTCCCTACATCCGTTTCGAATCTATTTTATTGAATGCGTTTGCAGGAATGCCCGAACTGGAAGTGCCAGAACTGGCTGGTTCAGATGCAATTTATGAATTACGAAGTTATGAAGCGGCTACGGAAAAGCTGCACCTTAATAAAATAAAGATGTTTGATGACGGGGAGATAGAGATTTTTGACCGACTTGGCTTTAATGCAATCTTTTATGCTAAGGTATTGGCGGGAAGTAAAATGCCAAATCTTATGTACATGACAAGTTTTGAGAACATGGAATCAAGAAATGCCCACTGGGAGAGCTTCGGCAATGATCCTGGCTGGAAAAAGCTGCTTTCCGACCCTCAGTATAATAATAATTTTTTGAAGGCTGACGTATTTCTTCTGAAAGCGAAACCATATTCGGATATCTAGACTATACATTTGTCAAAGCACGGCGTAATTATTTTGGGTAATTACGCCTGCTATGTTGTCTACAAAACTTCCGATTTAATTTCGTGAGACTGCCTGATTACATGGTCCAAATCTCCGATCCGAAACCATTTATAGCCAAAAGAACCCAGAAGAATTTTGTGGGTACCATCTTCCAGGCGTTCGTTCTTTTCGTTTTCAAGTAAGTTGATCCACCACCTTTCATCTACCTTGAGCTTAATGTCCACCTCGTGCGGTTTTTCGTCAAAGTTGTGCAGCACTACTAAGTAGCTGTTCCGCCACGAATACAGCATTCCTAAGATATGAGGTGTCGTAATATCCAAAATTTCCCAGTCGCCCCATCCGATTTCAGGACACTCTTTTCGCAGCCTGATCATGGTAGTAGTCCAGTTTAACAAAGAACCAGGGTCACGCCGTTGCGCCTCTACATTTATCTGCTTGTAGTTGTATGGACCTTTGTCGATAACCGGGTTCACCAGTTTTTTAGCAGTGGAAAAGCCAGCCTGGAAGTCGTCTGACCATTGCATGGGGGTTCTCACGGCCTCACGTTCCTTAAGTGCAAGGTTTTCGCCCATTCCGATCTCATCGCCATACCGCATCACCGGGGTGCCGGGAAGCGAGAACAGCAGGCTGTAAGCCAATTCTGCCTGGGGTCTGCTCCCCAGCATCGGCGCCAATCTCCTTCGTATGCCTCTCTCATACAACCGCATTGTCTCTTCAGGGCCAAATTTTTCAAAGACAATTTTCTTTTGCTTTTCCGGCAGCCGGTCGATATCCAGCTCGTCATGGTTCCTAAGGAAATGGGCCCACTGTGAAAGCGGATAAATTTCTTTGGTGTCGTTCAATGCCTTTATCAGGGGTTTCACGTCTTTTGATGCAAGCGCGTAAAAAAGATGCTGGTTTACGTAAAAGTTAAACATCATGTGAATGCCCTCCCCTTTTTCGCCAAAATACTTTTTGGAGTCTTTGGGTAAGACATTGGCTTCTCCAAGCAATACAGCATTTCCCTGCCTCCATTGGATAAACTTCTTCATCTCGGTCAGGTATTCATAGATAATTTTATGATTTTTTTTCCCGGGTGCAGGCGTTTCCAGCAAGAATGGCACAGCGTCCAGTCTGAAGCCAGCTACGCCCAATTGTAGCCAAAACCCCACAATTCTGCGCATTTCGTCCCTTACCTTCGGATTTTCGATGTTGAGATCCGGCTGAAACTCATAAAAACGGTGATAATAGTATTCCTTGGCTTTCTTATCATAGGTCCAGGTTGTCTGCTGCACCCCCGGAAAAACCATGCCTTCATCCCAGTCAGAAGGCTTTTCCTTCGACCAGATGTAATAATTCCTGTACATAGAGTTTTTATCGGACCGGGACTTCTGAAACCAGGGATGTTGGTCAGAAGTGTGGTTTAACACGAGATCGATAATTACTTTGATGCCCCTTTTGTGCGCATGATGCATAAACTCTACAAAATCACCCTCTGATCCATGCCGTGGGTCCACACCATAAAAATCTGATATATCGTATCCATTGTCTTTATTAGGCGAACGCTGAAACGGGGCCAGCCAGATAGCATCTACCCCTAAAGAGTGCAAATAATCCAGTCTTCTCATTAGGCCCTCAAAATCACCTATCCCATCGCCGTTCACATCCATAAAAGTCTCAAGGTCGAGACTGTAAATAATGGCATTTTTGTACCACAAATCTTCAATCATGTATTTGATATTTACCTATCAGGCTCGTTAGCCCGGGTTGTTAGAAAATTTCTCAATGATTTATGATACAATTTATTTGCTGCAATTGTTTTGAAAAACAGGGCGGTTCTCTAAAGCGTATAATTTACCGTAGCGGATACGAGTTGCAAGACACAGTAATTCGATTCTGCGGAAGTCAGGCTGATTCTAAAAACTGCACAAATCGGGAGCCTGATTCAGAAAAGCGAGGTTATTCTAAAAGCAACTTCAGAAGTTTTGCCTGTCTACGATCAGCCTGCTACAATAACGCCGGGACGGCTAGGGATGGTGGTCACTCGTCAAAGCCGAGCGACTGCTGCAGGAATCAAGAAGCCAAACAACTTGAGAAGTTTTGCCTGTATCATGTAGGAAAGGATCTATTGTTCCTTATCCTTTTTTAAAACCCTGCTGTCTACGACTATGTAACCGGAATTCTGCCCAATTGAAGTGGCTGCATTGAGATATTACTTTACTCCGGAAACCTTCATTTCCAGTCCAAAAACAGCGTCCATTGCGGTGACAAAGAGCGTTTTATTCTCTGCTCCGCCGAAACAAACATTTGCAGTCCAACCCTTATTGATAGGGATGTGAGCAATTTTATTTCCTTTCTTATCGAAGACAGTCACACCTTTTCCGGTCAGGTAAATGTTTCCCTGCGAATCTATTGTCATTCCGTCGGATCCCATAGGCGCAAATAGCTTTCTGTTGGTCAGAGAGCCATCTTTTTGAACATCATAAACATAGGTCTTATTGTCCCCAATGTCTGCCACATACAGGTTTTTGCCGTCAGGAGTACCTACAATGCCATTGGGTTGTACAATTATTGAATCTGCGACCTGGAGCAGTCCCTCTTTCGGTTTAAAATAGTAAACGAACTGGCCTTTCTGCTGCATTTTTGGATCCCTGGTCCAATAGTTCCTTTTATATAAAGGATCTGTAAAGTAAATCCCTCCTTTGGAATCCACCCATAAATCATTTGGCCCGTTCAGTGACTTTCCATTGAAGCCCTCAACCAGAACCGTTGGCTTAGCATCTTTGCTAAACGACCACAACTGGTTGTCCATGTCAGCGCAGGCCAAGAGCTGGCCTTTGTCTGTGAAATACAAACCGTTAGAACGCCCGGCCTCATCTGTAAAAAGCGATATTTTTCCCGTTTTTGCATTCCAGATATGGATTTTATTATTCGGTTGGTCCGTAAAATATACATTCCCCTTTTTGTCGGGTGTCGGTCCTTCGGTAAAGCTAAATCCAGTCCCTAATTCTTCGACTTTGGCATTGTCAGCCACAATGCCCTTGTCATCTTGAATTTGAGCCTGAAGGGCCTGGGAAATGAAAATGAATGAAAAAAACAGGAGAAGCGTAACAATTCGTGCAGGTACCGGGAATTTCATGCTTAGAGGTGTGGGTTTTAAAAGTTTGAATTTCGGTTAAAAATAAGACTTTTGTTGGACTTAACTTGTAGATGGCGATAGATTTTTTGGTAAATATTCTTCTGCTACTACCC
>CAZWQB010000079.1:9104-13068 GCA_964636035.1 uncultured Roseivirgaceae bacterium | reverse complement strand
AGCAATAATAAAAGAAAATGGACGGATATTCCCGGCTTCATCAGGTACTTTTAATCGTTGGCAGGGCCAAGTTAATCAATTCTAAAGAAGGTAGGTGCTTTGGAAGAAATGTGCGCAATTTTACCTTCAAAATCCCCAATTTAGTTACTTCGTAGTATAAATTAAACTTTCAAACACCATTTTAATTTCAAATGCAGGTAATTTGATATTAAAAAAATATGAAATCAAACACTACCTACCTAAAACTCTTGTTAATATGTCTTCCATTCATTTTTAGCAGTTGTTCAAAAGACGATGAAGGTATCTCCAGTGCGGAAAAAGAAGAAATACTCACTTCCAATACCTGGATCATAGATGACATTGTTTCTCACCAATCCTATGAATTCAACATCATGGGAGTGAAAGAAAGCATAGATACAACATTCAGCGCTATTGAAGGACTCCAATCATGTGCTTACGATATTGACTATAACTTTTTAATCAGTAAAATCATCCAATATACTCCTGCAGATGATTATTGCGGCGAAGAAATAAAAGGAAACTTTACCTGGGAATTAAGTCCCTCAGGAAACGAGCTAACCATTGTGGGTGATGAAGGGGCATTATTTGTTACAAGCTCCACCGGCACTATTGTAAAAAATGACCTGGTACTTCAAGTTCTTGAGATAAACAATACTATGTTAAAGTGTAGGCTGGAAGTTCCATTTGACGAATTCATTTCTTCGTATTTTGGAGAGTATGCTGAGATATACGAGGAAATGGGGATAGAGATCTCGGGCGGAATGACTGTGGACTACACTTGGGTTAAAAAGCCTTGAATCCACAAATAAATTAATTAAAGAGGAGGTCGGTGAATCTCCTTTTTATTAGTTTAGAGCTTGCTAGATTGGAATTGCTGAAAAAGCATAAAAAAAAGGATGCAAAAATGATAAATTTGGATCAAAAGTTACTTTTAGAAGCATTTTCGACAGGTTCTATAACAAGTATAATGAACTAAACCATTCGTCGCCACCGTTACCATTCTGCAACATAAATTATTATTTAAAATGTCAAAAATTGGAAGAAATGATCCATGTTCATGTGGAAGTGGAAAAAAGTATAAAAACTGCCACCAGCAAATGCATCAGGAAGCACGGAATGGAAAGAAGAGTTTAATTATAGCTGGTATAATTGCCGTTTTGATGATTTTTGCGGCAGTAGGATTCTATTTCAACAATCAGTCGCCCGGAAACAGCGCACCGGGAGAAGCACCAAAGGGAAAAGTTTGGTCTGAAGAACACGGTCACTGGCACGATATTTAAGATGAAGCTATTCCGGCGGAGATACGTTCCGCCGCTTTACCAATTTTCACCGCCAGATGCCTCATTTTTATTCTCAGGAAAGAAAATCATTGTTGCCGCTAAGCACGATTTTTTTTGGTGATACACGCTTTAAGACAATAATACCCGATGCATGCCAGGAATAAGTTTTTCCATGTCATACATCGGGTTCAAACGATAGGAGCCCTTTGCCGGTTCTTATCCAATTAGACTAGTCCCAGTAGGAGAAGCTTTTATCCTCCTGCCCATTGGCAGTAAAAACTACTTCTTTGTCTCTAAAAGTATCGTCGAACTCCACCTGATAGTAGGTTTTACCGTCTTTTTCTACTTTTTGCACTTCGTCAAGTTCAAGGTCGGCAAAATTCTTGCTGATTCCAGATGTAACTGCGGCTGGAAGATCCTCTTTGGTTATTTCTTCCTTACTCATGATGATATTCCCTGAACCATCGATCAAGAGCGCAAAATCCACATTGTTTACTTCGAAATCAACTTCATAATCCTCACCTTTCATCTCCCAATCTACTTCTTTTGCTTCAGGATATTCACTGGCAAAAGCATTTTTAACAACAGAGGGCACTTCACTTTCTGCAATATCCTTGTCTCCAGGCAGAAGGGTACAACTCATCAAGCCTATCACTCCTATTACTAACATTGTCATTTTCATCTCTTAAAATTTAATGGTTAAAAAATCAATTCAAAGGCAAATGTCCCCGACAAAACCGGAAACATTTGGGAATAAAACTCTGAATTACTGAAAATGTTAGAAATCGATGGTAATAATATGCTTGTCGTGAAACCTGTATGTCACAGAAAATTCATACAGATCCGAAATGGCTTTGACGATGGCCAGACCCAAACCCGTGGTATGCCGGGATGTTGAACCTTTATGAAATCTCTCAAAAATTTGATCTCCATCCAATGGATCAATGCTGCCTGAATTTTCAACAATGATGGATTTTTCCTGCACTTCTATATTGATATAACCTCCGGGATGATTATGGAGAATGGCATTTTTAATAATGTTGGTTACAAGGATTCTGGCAAGTTCAGGATCCATCTTTTTTACGCAACTCCCCTTTTCTTTTAAGGAAATATGTATGTTCCTGTAGTCGGCCTGTTCCGCGAAATCACCTACTACTTCCTGCAAAATTCGATTAAATACTACGTCAGAAGCATCTGGAAACTGCTTGTTGCTAATTTTTGACAATAGCAGGAGTGACCTGTTCAATTGCGTCAGCCTTTGCAGGTTATCCAGAACAGAAGCAATTATTTTTAGTGCGTCAGGATGATGTTCATAATTTTCGGCCAGTAACTCCAGCTTGTTGATGCTTATTCCCAGTGGGGTCTGAAGTTCGTGCGAAGCATTTTCTATAAACTGCTTCTGATCATTATAAAGCGAGCTATTTCTTTCAATTAATTTCGTTACCCGCTCATTGAGAAGCCTGAATTCGTCAATATGGGTATTGATCTCCCTAAGCGGTGTAGGATTATCCAGCCTGAATTTCTGCAGCGATTCAATTACCTGGTAAAAAGGTTTCCAGGTCTTTTTATGTAAAAAATTATTCAGGAAGTTGATGCTCACCATAAGCCCAAGATAGAGGAACAGCAGCGAAAAAAATAGGTTAGCTATTAAATCGTCCTCCTCCACCATGGATGTTATAACGTGTACCTCATAAAATCTTCCTTCTTGCTCGAAGGCGGACTTGAGCATTCTATAGGGTTCAAAATCCTCCTCATACAATACGTACATCAGGGTGTCCGTGTAAGTATCTCTATACGCTTTTGCCTGTTGTGGGCTCAACTCATGGATTTTATAGTATCCGTCGCCGAAATCAACTCTCTCAAGTACCGTCGTATCTTTTGCTGCCTGCGCAATCACTAACATTTTTTGATTTTCGAGGCCGTCATCCAGACTGTCGTAAATTTCGTCAAGCATACTATAGTAAAATATACCTGCCCATATTGTCAGTAGAAAAAATAAAACAACCGCAAATCGTAAACTTGTATAATTAGAGAGCTTCATTTACTGATTAATTTATAACCAACGCCATAAATTGCCTGTACTTCAATATCTGCCCGCATGTCTTTGAGCTTCTTACGAAGATTTTTTATCTGGGAATAAATGAACTCAAAACTATCTGCCTCATCAATATAATCACCCCAGACATATTCCGCCAGTGCAGTTTTTTGGACCAGCCTGTTTTTATTGGTGACCATGTAAAGCAGGATGTCGTACTCTTTCCTATTCAATTTTACTTCTCTGTCATTAATGGTGATAGTCCTTTCGTCAGGAAAAATCTTTACATTTTGTATGGACAAAGCGTTGCTTCCCTGTAATTTTCTTCGTCGAAATACCGCTTGTACACGTGCATGAAGTTCTGCCATGTGAAAAGGTTTAGGCAGGTAATCATCCGCTCCCAGGTTCAGTCCTAAAATTTTATCATCCAGCGAATCTTTGGCAGACACTATAATTACACCTTCAGACTTGTCCTCGCGCTTTAGTACCTTCAACAATTCCAGGCCGCTGCCTCCCGGCAATGAAATGTCTAATAGAATGCAATCGTACTCATAAACCAGAATCTTCTGAAGGGCAGCATCATAAGTAGTTGCCGTTTCTATCAAATATTTTTCTTTTTGAAGCGACT
>CAZWQB010000079.1:0-9004 GCA_964636035.1 uncultured Roseivirgaceae bacterium | reverse complement strand
GCAGCATCATAAGTAGTTGCCGTTTCTATCAAATATTTTTCTTTTTGAAGCGACTGAACCATGTTGTCTAACATGTCCGGTTCATCCTCAACTATAAGTAGTTTCATAATGTATATCTGGCTATAGTAAGTGTCAATTTGGGAAAAAATCTGGAACACTCAGCTCTATTAAAGATTAATTTGTAGTGAGTTGTTAGAAGTGGGAAGATGGAAGTGGGATGTGGGAAGTTTGAGGTTGGAGGTTTGGAGAAGGTGCAATTCAACACGCTTTACTAAACCTTTTGAAACCTCCGCAGAAGCACAAACGGGTCGTTTTCAAGGTTTATCGACAACAAAAAATATACCTTGCCTAATTAATTAGCTGCTTTATTTAGAATATTTCTAAATAGTTTCTACTTTTGTTTAGAATTAATCTAAATGATGTCCAGCATTGCCAACATATGTGTATCCGGCTCTGATTTTTTAGTTACTAAGGGAATTTGCGCCCTGATCAACGCCATGCCAGCATATAAGCTAGTGGGGTTGGGAGAAGCATCTCTTTACGAGCAGGTAACCACCGCCCCTGCAAAGCCGGATTTGCTAATTGCTGTAATAGAGCGCGGAAGTTCGGGCCTTTATGCGCAACTGGAATCGATCATTCGCACTACTACCACAAAGGTGCTTTTAGTTTTGGGAGATCTGGAAAAAGATGCCATTCATAAGATAAAGAAAATTGGTATTAACGGAATTATTACCAAACAATGCAGTAAGGAAGAAATCACGAATGCAATCAGTACTACCTTACATGGGCAGCCTTTTATGTGCGGAAAAGTCCTAGATGTGCTGTTCAGTGATAAAGATCCTGAAAACGAGCCCCAAGCTGATGTTTCCCTTCTGTCCAAACGCGAACTGGAGGTACTCGCCCTTATCACACAACAACATACAACCTCTGAAATAGCTGAACTACTCAACCTAAGTGTACATACCATCAATTCCCACCGCAAGAATATCCTCAAAAAACTAAACCTTAGATCCCCAATTGAACTGATCGTGTACGCTCTTGAACATAAATTGACTGAAAAAACTAAATGAGTGAGGCAATTCACGTTTAGGTTCAAAGGTCAAAAATTAACTACTTCTCAAAAACAATGGCACTTTTTCCTGCAGTAAGTGCCACTTGAATGCTTTCTTCATCACATTAAATGTCCTCACACTCGCAATTCTAAAACTTTCCGTTTCGGGACTGATCTCATACTACCAACTTCAAAAAAACTCAAAGAAAAAGCCAGCATTTTACTACTGGCTTTTTCTGTTTTATCTATCTGCTTTTTCTCTTTTTGCTCGTCTTGTCTTCTGCTTTTTTCATTATTTTTTCCTTTCGTTTTTCCTTTAAACTCTTGGTAGGTTCTTTTAAATTTTTTCCAGCTCTAGCCATGATTATATCATTAAAGTTCAACTTAGATTTACATTTTAGAAACGTTTCATGTTGCGTCTGAAGGCCTTTCCGAAAAAAGTGCATTTTCAGCCATCATACAACAAATTCTAGCTGTTGCCCTGCAAGGCTTGGATCTCTTTGTTCTGCGAGTAACGATTACCAGTGATGTCCTGGCGACTAAAAAGACAAACAAAGAAATGCAGGGGTTTAAAGCACACTCGCGGGTGCTTGTAAATCCGGAAAGATGATTTTACACTTTTGAAGTACAGCGTATACTCTGTCAGTGCATTCAAAAAGTGCGGAATTAGGTTTATATGTATTTACCTGAGCAATCATATTTTTAAACTCCAAAAGCAACTGCTTTTGATTTTATAGAATCTGATGTAGGTCTAAGTTAGCTGATACTTAGCAGTTTGTCAATGTAAAGTCGAATTGTTTCGCGTATTCTCCCAAGACAATTGAATTAATCATAGTTATTATTCTTTTTCCTATGTTTCAAGAGCTTTACAATAATTGTATTCACTATGGGACTGGGCAAATATTTAAAAAAAGTTTCGCAATTAATTTATTTTAAACCATATTTCGGTTCTAAAGTTAGTTTAACATAGTAAATCAATTAATGTACAATTTAAATCTCAGCCATGATGCAACTTCTTAATTTTAAACGATGGTATGTAGTAGTTCTACTCTTAGCCAGTCCCGTACTTTTTACATCCTGTGGATCAGGCGGTTCTGACAAATCCGGAGGAGAACAAGGCTACTCAAACCAACCAACCGAAGGAGACGAAAGTGAGTCTGAAGTGTCAAGTGAAATAGATGCACTCGCTGAACCTATGAAAATAAAAGGTGTCGGTCCAATTAAAGAACTGCAGCTCGATCCGACCATTGATCAGCAGTTGGCGCAGGAAGGGCAGACCGTATTTGAACAGTATTGCACCGCCTGCCATAAAATAGAAGATCGTTTTGTAGGACCTCCCTTGAAAGAAATCACTACACGAAGAAGTCCTGAATGGATTATGAATATGATTTTGAATCCCGAGGTAATGGTGAAGGAAGATCCAATCGCAAAACAATTGCTTGCGGAATATTTGTCTCCGATGGCCAACCAGAATTTAACTGAAGAGCAGGCCAGAAGCATACTGGAGTATTTCCGAACATTAAGCGAAGTCAAAACGCAAGGCGATCAATCTTAATTGAGCCCAGTTCCACTAAACGGCATTTTCCCGGCCTATTGCCGGGAAAATGATTAACCAAATTTTTTTTGTAGTGCATCCTTCTTTTTGATATAATGGAAACCCCGGAACTTTCTACTCTGGGGATACAATATTTTTACTCCCGATCGGCGGGTGAGGAAGCCCCGATAGACCTGTAGGCCTAATGCTCAAAATCCTGCTGCTACCTGATATCTGGCTTCCTAATTTTTAGAACTTATTCAACTCCTAAAATTATGACTATGAATCAACTTTTAAGATACGGCAGTCCACTTTTGATTTTCGTATGCCTGATCATCAGCAGCTGTCAACAAACAAAAGAATCAGGCGGAGCGCTTGCAGCAGACAATGTCGCCGCAGAAACTTACGTGGCGCCAGGTGACTATGACGAATATTATGCCTTCCTCTCCGGAGGATACAGCGGCCAAATCACAGTCTACGGGCTCCCGTCCGGACGATTGTTGCGAGAAATCCCGGTTTTTTCGCAAAATCCGGAAACCGGTTATGGCTATAATGAAGAAACAAAGCCACTTTTAAACACCTCCTACGGCTTCGTACCCTGGGATGATTCCCACCACGTAGAGCTTACACAAACCGATGGCGAATTTGATGGCCGATGGATGTTCATAAACGGGAACAATACACCAAGGATAGCGAGAATCGACCTTCAAACGTTTGAGACGGTTGAAATCCTTGAAATTCCTAATACCTCAGGCTTACACTGTGCCCCCTTTATTACGGAAAATTCAGAGTATCTGGTAGCAGGCACGCGTTTTAGTGTCCCTATTCCTCAAAAGGATGTACCAATCGATAGCTATAAAGAAAACTTTGAAGGAGCAATTCATTATGTCTCTGTAGATCAGGAACATGGGACAATGGATTTGGCATTTCAAATCAAAATGCCCGGCTTCAATTACGACCTCGCCAGGAATGGAAAAGGAAAATCGCATGGGTGGAGCTTTTTAACTACCTATAACTCCGAACAATCGCACACCATGCTGGAGGTGAATGCTTCTCAAAAAGACAAGGATCTGATGGCAATCATAAACTGGAAAAAAGCAGAGGAGTATCTGAAGCAGGGAAAAGCCCATGTGGAAGAGGCAACCTACTACCACAATATCATGGATGAGAGCACCCAAACCGCTACTTCTACTGAAAAAACGCAGGTAAACATGCTTTACCCCGCTGAATGTCCTGACATGGTATACTTTATTCCAGTACCAAAATCGCCGCATGGCATGGACGTAGACCCAACCGGCGAATACCTGGTAGGAAATGGTAAGTTGTCTTCAGATATGTCTGTATATTCTTTTGATAAGATTATGCAAGCTATTGAAAATAAAGCTTTTGATGGAGATGTAAACGGCATCCCTATCATTAAATATGAAGAAGGTCTGCACGGTATTGTAAAGCAGCCTGGACTTGGTCCTTTGCATACCGAATTTGACGGCAGGGGCAATGCTTATACCACCTTCTTTATTTCATCAGAGATCGTAAAATGGAATGTAGAAACAAAGGAAATCATTGACAGACAACCCTCATATTATTCACCTGGTCACTTAATGATTCCTGGTGGGGAAACAAAAAAGCCCGATGGTAAGTACCTGTTGTCGATGAACAAAATCACCAAAGACAGATTTTTACCCACCGGCCCGGAATTATATCATGCGGCACAACTATTTGATATTTCAGGAGAAAAAATGCGCCTGCTATTGGATTTTCCTACCAAATCAGAGCCACATTATGCCCAGGCCATTGCTGCGGATAAGCTAGTTCCCAATATTAAAAAGTTTTACAGACTGGATGAAAATGAGCACGAACACGCCACCAAAAACGAAAAGGATACGCATGTAACCAGAAATGGCAATGAAGTACATGTATATATGACCACCATTCGAAGCCACCTGGCTCCGGACAATATTGAGGGGATCAAAGTAGGTGACGAAGTATATTTTCATGTAACTAACCTGGAACAGGATTGGGATGTTCCCCATGGATTCGCAGTACAGGGCGCACAAAACGCCGAGCTGCTTGTAATGCCCGGTCAGACCCGGACTTTGGTTTGGAAGCCTCAGCGCGTGGGTATATTTTCATACTACTGTACGGACTTTTGTTCGGCACTGCACCAGGAAATGTCGGGCTACGTGCGCGTCTCTCCTCAAAATTCAAATATTGAGCTTAAATGGGGCCTGAACGAGCCGGTGGATAATACCATGTCAGACCAGGCCAGAGCCAGAGCCCAAAACAGGTAATTTTTCGTAGTGGAAGCAGGCTAAGAGAAGCCGCTTCCCGGAAGTAATTTCTCTATAATGACTAAAACTCAGGCATACCCGAGGATACTGATGTGTTTGGCAGCGCTTTCCCTGATTGGATTGTTTTTTTTTCCACTTTGGCGGATAACGCTGGAAGCACCTCAGTTTCCCGAGGGCTTGTACATGTATATTTGGATCAATCAGATTACCGGAAGCAGTGAATTCGTTCTGCAAAATATTAACATCCTTAATCATTATATAGGGATGCAAAAAATTGAACCGGATTCTATTCCTGAACTGAAGTACTTTCCTTATATCATCATAAGCATGATTGTGCTGGGAATAGTGGCTACGGTTCTGAACAAAAAGAAGGTTTTCCTTAGCTGGTTTGTGCTGCTGTCGATACTTTGTCTTCTTGGGTTGTATGATTTTTATATGTGGGAATATGATTACGGGCACAACCTTGATCCGCAGGCTCCTATAAAAGTTCCAGGCATGACTTATCAGCCCCCGCTTATAGGGGAAAAAATGTTGCTGAACTTCAATGCCAAGTCCTATCCTGCAAGCGGATTCTGGTTCTTAATGGCTGCTCTGTTATTCTCATTTCTTGCTTTTTTCACCAAACAAAGGCTGGCAAAAAAAGGAGCCGCAGCCGTTTTGATTTTGGCAGTGTCAGGGTTAGCCTCATGCAGCCCCGAGCCAGCTCCGATTCACTATGGTGAAGATGTTTGCCACTCCTGCAAAATGAATATCGTGGATGACCAATATGGGGCTGAGCTGGTGACCACCAAAGGAAAAGTGTTCCTGTTTGACGCCACTGAATGCGTACTGCAATACATGATGGAACAAGAAACCACCGACAGTGATTACGCTTTTTTGCTTACCAACACCTCAGACAATCCCGGAGCTTTTACCCCATTGAGTAATACCACCTGGCTTCGAAGCGAACAACGCCCCAGTCCAATGGGTGCAAATCTCACGCCTTTCAAAGAAAAACGAGAGGCGATAAAAGTACAGAAACAAGTGGGAGGGTCCTTACATAATTGGGAAGACCTGAAGACGGAATTCGGTAAATAGTCATTAAAGTAAGAGAAAGAGAAGGTCGAACTTAAATCGAAAGTAATTTGGAGAAGATATACTTTTCGCATACATACCTGAATCCTGTGCCACTCGTCCTGTTCATTCTGCTAGTCAGCTTGACGTCCACGAGTGCAAAGACGATTTCTGTTGGGAAAGAAGGCGATTTCGGTACCATAGGCGCAGCCATAGAGCAAGCTACTGCACACGATACTATTTTTATCAGCAGTGGAAATTATCACGAAAATTCGTTGGAGATAAAGAAGCCCTTGTACATATATGGTGAGGGTTATCCGAGAGTAATCGGCAACTATAAGGAGGAGATATTCATTGTAAATGCCGATAGTGTCACCATCCGGGGCTTACAGGTTGAGCAGGTAAACACAAGCTATATAAAGGACCTGGCAGGAATTTCTGTAGTGAACTGCGAGGGCTGTCAGATCCTGGACAATAGACTAATCGATACTTTTTTTGGCATTTACCTCAAAAAAGCAAAATCCAGTGTAGTTAGTGGCAATTTTGTCAGGGGTCAGGCCACAGAAGAGGCGAAAGCAGGCAACGCCATTCATATCTGGCAGGGGGAGCAGGTGCTGGTTGCAAAAAACGAGGTAAGCGGTCACCGCGACGGGATCTATTTTGAATTTGTAGATGACAGCCGAATCATGGACAACATCAGCAAAGGAAACCTTCGCTACGGGCTACATTTTATGTTTTCAAACGACGATCATTATGAAGGAAATACGTTCAAGAACAATGGGTCTGGTGTGGCTGTAATGTTTTCCAGAAATATCATCATGAGAAATAACAATTTCCTACAAAATCAGGGCAGTGCCTCCTACGGGATTCTGCTAAAGGAAATTTCAGATGGGGAAATGAGCGGCAACAGGTTTTATAAAAACTCCATTGGTATTTATGCGGAAGGAACCAACCGTCTGCAAATACAGCATAATAATTTTGTGAACAACGGATGGGCATTAAATATTAAAGGTAATTGTCTAGACAACGTGATTACGCTCAATAACTTTGTCGCCAACAGCCTGGATCTTATCACCAATAGTAGCTCAAATGCCAATGAATACAAACAAAACTATTGGAGCCAGTACAAAGGCTATGACCTGGACAGAAATGGTATTGGAGATGTTCCTTACAGACCGGTAAAACTCTTTGCTTACGTGATCAACCGCGTACCTGCATCAATCATCATGCTGCGAAGCTTGCTGGTAGACCTCTTAAATTTTGCGGAATCTGTCAGCCCTTCACTAACGCCTTCAAATTTGATGGATGAAGAACCTTTAATGAAACCTGTGTCATGATCGCAATAGAGGAGCTTTATAAACGATATGGCAAAAAGGAAGTCTTGCATCGGATAGACACCGTTTTTGCCACGGGAAAACTTACGATGGTGCTGGGACCTAATGGCTCAGGCAAAACAACCCTGATCAAGAGCATCCTTGGGCTGGTGATTCCGGAACAGGGAAAAACTATGGTAGATGGAGAAGTAACAGCTGGCAGGCACCTGTACCGGGATAAAATAGGATATCTGCCACAGATCAATCAATTTCCTGGTAATCTAAAAGTACGGACTTTACTGCATTTTTTAGGCACTCTAAGCAATTCCGAAGCCATCCTGAAAGATGAGCTCATCGACAGCCTAGGCTTAACACCTTACATGGGCCAGAAGATCCGTACCCTTTCGGGAGGAACACTCCAAAAAGTAAATCTGGTGCAGGCCTTCATGCATGATCCTCCGTACCTGATATTGGATGAACCGACTTCGGGGCTGGATCCTTTGACATTGCTAAAATTTAAAGACCTTATTAAAGCCGCCGGGGCGAAAGGAAAGACCATTATAATTACCACCCACGTGCTGGAATTGGTGGAGGAGTTGGCAGATGAGATTGTGTTTATATTGGAAGGAAAAGTCTATTTTCAGGGTGAATTAAAAGAGTTGAATAAAGAGACCGGCCAGAAGGACCTTTTGCACTCTATGGCCGAGGTACTATCAAAAAAACATGTGGAAAATATTTAAGTATAACTTCTCAGACCTGCTAAGAGGACGCTGGACAATATTGAACTTTGTCTTTTATTTTGCTGTAGGCATGGGTCTGCTCTACCTGAGTAATGACATCTATAAGGCTGTGATCAGCTTATCCAATATTGTACTCGCACTGATACCACTCTCAAGCCTTGTGCTGGGGGTAATTTACATGTACGACCACGAGGATTTTATCGCACTGGTACTCACGAAGCCCCTGAAAAGAACCTCGGTATACCTGGGCCATTACTTTGCACTAATTGGAACGCAAACAATCAGTTTTACACTCGGATTGGGTATCCCTTTTTTGCTGATGGGCATGTGGTCCGCCTCTAATTTTATGTACTGGCTCAATCTGTGGCTCTGCGGCCTCTTGCTCAGCTATATTTTCACTGCCTTTGCCATTATCATCGCTTTGTCTTTCAACAACAAAGTAAAAGGTTTTAGTATAGCACTTCTGCTCTGGCTTTTTTTGACACTGATCTATGATGGCTTGCTTTTGATAAGCCTGCTCTTTTTTGAGGAGTACCCGGTTGAGAAATTTGCGCTTTGGGCGAGCATGTTTAACCCTATCGACCTCTCGCGCATCCTCATTACGCTCCAGTTAGATGTGGCGGCCTATATGGGATATACAGGTGCCGTATTCCACCGATTTTTTGGTTCTACCCAGGGAATCTTGATAATTATCGGCGTTCTGCTCTTATGGATTGTGGCTCCGGTGTGGTGGTTTATACGCCTTGCAAAAAGCAAAAACTATTAATAAACTGCGTTCGATTAAGATTGATGAGGACGCTGCGAAGAGCGAGACAAACTGTGCCGATCAAGATTGGCTTTCAAAAAAATTTAAATCAGCTTTCAACGACAATAGAATAGATTTTCCTGACTCTAAATTTCTGATTTAGGTAAGAATAAAGAAGAATTACACATACAATTTACTCTCCTCATTTTCCAAGGAGGAGAGTAAGAGGTGGTTATTATAAAAACATGTGTAATTCTTCTTTTTCTTGCAACTGAGT
>CAZWQB010000078.1:0-13126 GCA_964636035.1 uncultured Roseivirgaceae bacterium | reverse complement strand
TAATTTTAATTTGATTTTGAAAATTATTTATCTCCTCGACTTTTTTTTCAACCATTTCACGGAGAGCAGCTTTATCTTTCTTAAGATCAACTATTTCCAGCTTTAATGCCTGATTTTCTTCTAGCAATTGCTTGATTTTTTCTTCAAGAAGTGATAGTTCTTCGCTTAGATTGTAGTCTTCCATGAGCATTATTTTCTGATAACTGCACCTAGGTTTTTTTGATAAGCATTGATAAGTGCCTCCATGGTTTTGTCGATGATCTTATCGGTCAGCGTTTTTTCCTGGTCTTGCAGGGTAAAGCTTAACGCGTAGGCTTTTTTATCAGTCCCTATATTTTCACCTTCGTATACGTCAAACGCATTTATTTTCTTAAGCAACTTTCGTTCTGTCCTTCTGGCCAATGCTTCAATTTCATCAAATGTTACGGCTCTATCGATCACCAGCGACAAATCTCTTCTCACCTCAGGATACTTGGAAACTTCCTGATATACCAGTGTCTTGTTGGAGTACTTCAACAGCAAATTCCAATCGCACTCAGCATAGAAAACTTCTTGCTTAACTCCCGTAAGCGCAGTGACCTCCTTAGCCAGTTTGCCCCAGGTAGCCATGGTTTTATTGCCAATGTTCACACTGAGCGCATACTGAAAGCCGTCATTATGAATTACCGAAACCTTATATTCCGGTAGGTAAAACTTCTTAAGCAGGCGGTGCATGACAGAGGAGATATCATGAAATGAAGCAGCCTGTACCGGTCGTTGCCAGTTTTCCGCTTCTGTATTGCCGGTCATGAAAAGGCTGAGATATTGCTTCTCCCGGTATTTTTCATCTTCTTTGCTATAGCCCTTCCCAAACTCAAACAGTGCAAGATCCTTTTGCTTCCTGTTGATATTATGGTTTACAACTTCTAACCCGCTAAAGAGAAGCCGCTGCCGCAATACTCCCAGGTCTTCACTAAGCTTGTTAAGAATTTCCACACTTTTGTCTTTCTCCAGGAAGGAAGCTTTTTCAGCATAAGTTTGCTTTGTGAGGGAATTGGTAATAATCTCGCTAAAGCCAAATCCAGTCAGTAGCTGCGTGATTGTTTCCTGTATTTTTTCTTTGTTCTTTTTAGGGAATGATGCCAGATATTCGGTGCCCAGCGTGTCCGACAAAGCGATGTTATCATATCCGTGGATCCGGAGTATTTCTTCAATGATGTCTGCTTCCCGGGTCACATCTACTCTATAAGGAGGTACATAAGCTGTGAACCCCACATTGGTTTTGTCTGCGATCCTGATGTCCAGTGAGCTTAATATTTTTTCAATTTCTGCCTTATCGATTTCCTTGCCAATCAGACGCGTAATGTTTTTGTAGCTAACGGTCACCTTAAAATCAGCGACAGGAGCAGGGTAGATGTCGACTATTTCTGAACCCACGCTGCCTCCGGCTACTTCGATGATGAGCAATGCGGCACGTTGCAAGGCATATACCGTAATATTGGGATCCGTGCCTCTTTCAAAGCGAAAAGAAGCGTCTGTCTTTAAGCCATGATGTTGGGCGGTTTTTCTAATGTAGTCAGGTGAAAAACATGCGCTTTCTAAGAAAATACTGGTAGTAGTTGCCTTTACT
This sequence comes from uncultured Roseivirgaceae bacterium, assembly GCA_964636035.1. Taxonomy (GTDB): domain Bacteria; phylum Bacteroidota; class Bacteroidia; order Cytophagales; family Cyclobacteriaceae; genus CAMPJM01. The sequence goes on along the minus strand of CAZWQB010000078.1, from coordinate 11,517 downwards.
CCTGACTTTATTCCGCCAAATACGCCCGCTATACACATATCTTCCTGCTGATTGGCAATCATCAGGTCGTTGGAACCAAGCTTTCGTTCTTTCTCATCCAGGGTTACGAAAGTCGTATTTTCAGTCGCTGTCTTTACAATAATTTCATTCCCTTTCACTTCGGACAGATCAAATGCGTGTAATGGCTGCCCCAGTTCGTGTAAAACATAATTGGTAGCATCCACCACGTTGTTGATGGGTGAAAGGCCAATAGACAGCAAACGCGATTTCAACCAGTCGGGCGATTCCTTTACTTGTAAATTATTTATAATCAGGCCAGAGTAACGAGGTGCAGCTTCTGAGTTTTCTACCCGTACACGGATGGATCCCTTCTCAGTTGTTTCTGTATCAAATGAAGCTACATCCGGAAACGTGATATCCCGGTCTAAAAGTGCCTTCAGATCACGGGCAACACCAATATGAGAGGCTGCATCAGCCCGGTTTGGTGTCAGTCCTATTTCAAAAACAACGTCAGATTCCAGCTTATAATAAGCCGCCGCCGGGGTGCCTGCCGGTAGCGCTGTTTCTAGTTCAATAATCCCATCGTGACTGGTGCCCAACCCTATTTCGTCTTCTGCACAGATCATTCCTTCAGATACTTCGCCTCTGATTTTGGCTTTCTTAATCTGAAATGGTTCCCCTTCCGTTGGGTATAAGGTCGCGCCTACGGTGGCCACAACTACCTTTTGGCCGGCCTTTACATTAGAAGCACCGCAGACAATAGGTGCTGGCTCTTCGGTGCCAATGTCAACTGTGGTAACCCTAAGGCGGTCTGCATTAGGATGTTTTTCACATGTCAGGACCTCACCGATTACCAGGCCTTCCAATCCGCCCTTTACAGCTTCGAGACGGCTGAAACCTTCAACCTCCAATCCGGATCGCGTCAGTAAAGCGGCAATCTCTTCCGGTGTTTCGTTTAATTCGATGTAGTTCCTGAGCCAATTTAACGATATCTTCATTTTGTAGTCTTGTCTGCGGTTTTAATACTGGTCTTATAAAAAAGCCCTGGTAAATTTAATACTAAGCGGCAAAAGTACACAATTTGTACTTAATTTATAATTCAGGGTTTTGAAAAGACAAAACATTAAAAAGCAATTGGGCTATGATTCTACTTATTGCTATTGTTCCTCATCGTCCTCATAAAGAGAAGCTTTGAGGGGCAAGATAGATCATATCTAATAACCAGCAGCTATCAGCTATAGCTAACATCCTTTCTGCAAGGGATGGCTAAGAGAGATGTCAGCATGTCCGTCATTCATCGCCTCAGAGTCCTCAAAAAAGAGAGACTCTGAGGGGGCAAACCATTAGCTCATCGGTACATCAGCTAATTAATAATTAAAGTTCTTCTCACCGGCTTTTACAGCCACACTAAGCTGATTTTCCAGAGGAGGGAACGGACAGCTATAGGTGTCATTAAATACACAAAACGGATTGTAAGCTTTGTTGAAGTCGATAATTATCCTGCTGTCGCTGTTTGTTTGCAGATCTAGATAGCGACCGCCGCCATAGGTTTCATTGCCGCTTGTACTGTCGCTGAAAGCAAGAAAAATCGAATTCGGATTTTCATCGTCGACAGGCTTTAACAGCAAGACTTTTTGCATCTGGCCTGCCAGTTCAAACTCAGCAAAAGCATATCGGATATAGGACTTTTCCTTATTGTCGGATGTGGGAATAGTAATGCGGGTTTGATTTTGAAAGGGCGTGAGCCTTGCATTTACCCTGAAATCAGGGTTCACCGGATAATAATTCAAGCCGGTAAACTTCTTTTTATCCACATCAGTCAAAGGTGATTCACTGCCGCGCTTGAAAAAAGTGTGACGCTCCTGTCTGTGGGCTTCTATGGTTTTGATATAACCTTCATCGCCGCTGAATATGCCAAACGAATAACCAATGATGACGACAACAATTAAACCTGCCAGAATATAGATTATTTTTTTACTCATATCTTAACATGAAGTGAAGGCGAATCAACAGGGTTCAGATTACAACACCCAATTTCAAGTACAATCACCTGAATTTACTTTTTGCTGGCATTAAACAGCTTTTGCTTCTCTTCCTTGGAGAGGCTCTCATAACCCGATTCAGAAATTTTGTCCAGGATAGCATCTATCTCATCCTGATCTGCCTTAGGCGTTACATGAATAGTTCGGCCGGTATTAGCATTGTAAGCTGTTCTTGACGAACTTCGACTACTATGGGTCACTTTTATTTTAGATCTCCTGGAAAAAAGTCCATCGAAAAAGTCAAGAACCGCCCAAACCGGCCTGCCCCAGTCGGTACCTCCCTGGAGCTGTCTGATGAAAAGATAACCTACCAATGCTCCACCCAGGTGCGCCAGTTCGCCCCCTGCATTAGCTCCAGTAATACTAACATAAGACATGAAAACCTGAAAGATAGCTATATATTTGATCTTAACCGGCCCTATTAACAGGAGTACGAAAGTATAATTCGGGATTAAAGTTGCAGCGCCTACTACGATAGCTAAAACACCTGCGGAGGCTCCTATCATTGTAGAGTTTACCACTCTGTCTGCGTAAAAAGGAACGATATTGTAAATCAGTAGAAATGTAACTGCTCCTGCCAAACCTCCCCAAACATACAAACTAACCAACTTTCTATTCCCTAGATATTCAACTATCAGCCTCCCGAACCAATAGAGGAATAGCATATTGAATAAAAAGTGAAAGAAACCGGTATGCGTGAAAAAGTAGGTTATTAACGTCCAGGGTTTAGTGATGAATACTTCAAGGTTTGATGAAATACTTAACTGAAAAACTATCAGATCATGGATATCAAATCTTTCTGCTATTCTAAAGGGAACCTCCAGTATCCAAAGACCGACGAATATCACCGTATTAATAACAATGATTTTCATCAGGCCATTGTCCGGCCTTTTAAATGCATGCTTAAACTCTTCAACAAAACTGTTCATGAAATTCTTTTAACTAATCAATAAAAATTATGTCTCTGTTTTTGCCAATATTTTACTAAAATAAACGCAAAAAGCATTCCCCCCAAATGGGCAAAGTGGGCGACGTTATCCCCTGGCACCCGCGCTATGCCTGTGTATAATTCGTAAACTCCGTAGAAAGCTACAAAATACTTTGCTTTGATAGGAAAGGGGAAGAATAATAAAAACAGCTCGGTATTTGGAAACAGCATTCCAAAAGCCATTAAAATGCCGAAAACTGCTCCCGAAGCGCCGACCATCGGCATGTTTGCTTCTATGTTGAACACATCATTGACGTGTTTTCTACTCATATCGATATAATCCTGATTTTCCGGATTTTTCATAAATCCGGAAATGAAATCATATAGTTGATTATATGCATAAGGTGCATGAGCGTCAATAAACACGTCAAAATCATCAGGATTAGGATCTGCCAGGTATTCATTTGCAGCCTGCTCTACCTGCTTAATTTCATAGAAATTAACTGCCGAAAAAAGAACACTGGCGCCGAGCCCCGTGACCAGGAAGAAAATCAGAAATCGGTTCGGGCCCCAGAAGCGCTCCAGCATCGGCCCAAAAATGAACAAGGCGAACATGTTGCTGAACAAGTGCATTCCGTTGGCATGAACAAAAATGTGCGTGAGAATTTGAAAAGGTCTGAATTCGTCGGAAAAGATGTAGCGTAGCCCCAAGATATCAGGAAAGTCGAGCTTTAAAATCCACTGAGCAAGAAAAACACCTACATTAATGAGCAGTAGGTTTTTTACCATTGGGGTAAGGTTACCAAACATGTATTTTTATTTTTATTTAGCTTCTATAAAATTATTCCAATTGTCTCCAAGTCTACCCGCACTCCCATCTATGTGATGTGCCAAATTCTCTTATCAGATGCAGTACCTTCAGCATAATTGCCAGCGCCACGAATCAATACCGACCCGTCATTCCATCACCCAATCCTAACACCTAACACCCAAACCCTAACACCCAACCCCTAATCCCCAAAACCCAATCCCTAACACCCAACACCTACCTATTAAAAAAACCGGCAATTTTATCCATTCCCAAAATATAGAAAATCACCTTCCCATGCGGAGAATAGTTGGGATTAGAACAGGCAAAAAGTTGATCGATTATCGTACGCATTTCTTCCGCTGAAAGTTTTTGTCCGGGCTTTATGGCAGCTCTTTTTGCCATGGACCTGGCCATATTTTCTCTTCTGTCTATGGAAAGTTCAGATTTGTTCTTTTTAAATTGCTCGATTAAACCCTCAAAAAGGTTTTTTTCGTCGCTGCCTGCAATATCCGCAGGAATACCATTGATGACGATATCGCTTTTGCCAAAAATGTTGAATAAAAACCCAAGGGCTTTAAATTCTGGCTCCAGTTCCATCACCAGCGCAAAATCGGAAGGGTTTAGCGAAACTGTCTGAGGGAAGAGAAATTGTTGAGACGCGCCGGATTTTTTTTCAAGGACGGATTTATACTTTTCGTACAAGATTCGCTCATGGGCCGCCTGCTGGTCTATCAGCATCAATCCGGATTTTATCTGCGAAGCTATGTATTGCTGGTGAAGCTGAAAAATAGTTTGCACGTTCTCGTTCGTCCCTATTTTTTCCTGAAGCGATGATTTCTCATTTGCCGCACTTTCAAATGTGATAGCCTCCTGATTATCGTTTTCGGTTTGAGAAAAATCAGGGATCTCCCCACCACTATAATCAGATATTTCTTTTTTTGAAATTTCAAACATTTTTTCCCAATGCGCGGTATTCGAATGCTCTCTGGGCGTAGTTCTAAACTGACTGTAATTTCTGTCAGTATGGTTGTTGCTGTTAAAATTTAGTGCTGATGTGGCGATGGAATGAAAATTTACATCCTGGTCAAAATCTAACGATGGCGTAATGTTATGTGCTCCCAGCGCCTGTTTTACCGCTGCCCGAATGATGGCGTAAATAGTCCTTTCATCATCAAACTTGATTTCAGTTTTAGTAGGATGTACATTTATATCAATATGCTTGGGATCGATCTCGATAAACAAAACGTAGAACGGGTGGCATTCATCAGGCAATAATCCCTCATAGGCATTTTGTACCGCATGATTGAGGTAGTGGTTTTTGATGTAACGGTTGTTTACAAAGAAAAACTGCTCGCCCTTGGTCCGTTTGGCATTTTCCGGTTTACCTATATAACCCTGTACCTGGATGTGCGATGTATCCTCTTTACAAGGTATAAGCTGCTCCTGATATTGCTTCCCAAACAGTCCCACTATTCTTTGACTCAATTTTCCACTGTTGAGGTTGTAAACCTCCATGTCATTTTGAAGGAAAGTAAACGAAATCTCAGGATGCGCCAGCGCTACACGCTGGAATTCATCAATGATATGCCGTGTCTCAACGGGATTTGATTTGAGGAAGTTTCTTCTGGCCGGAACATTGAAAAAGAGATTTTTGACACAAATAGATGTTCCGTCAGGACAGGAAACCGGTTCCTGAATTACAAGCTCTGAGCCTTCCACGGAAATGCAGGTGCCGATTTCGTCTTCGGCTCGCTTGGTTTTCATTTCAACCTGCGCAACCGCCGCAATGGAGGCCAGTGCCTCACCACGAAACCCCATGGTACGGATTGAAAAAAGATCTTCCGATTTCCTGATCTTGGAAGTAGCATGCCTTTCAAAACTCATGCGAGCATCTGTGGCGCTCATGCCAATTCCATTGTCACTTATCTGAATGAGATGTTTGCCAGCCTCTTTTATCCTCACAGAAATTCTTGTGCTTTTAGCATCTACAGCATTTTCAAGAAGTTCTTTTACCACAGAGGCAGGCCGCTGAACCACTTCTCCTGCTGCGATCTGGTTGGCAATGGCATCAGGAAGTAGTTGGATTATATCTAGCATTTATCGCCGCTTTTTAAAAAAGTCTGTTTTTTTAATAAAAATATAAACTGCTAAAATAGTAATCGAAATATAAAGTACAGGCGCACCATAATAAAAGTAGCCTAAAAACGTACCAACTAATAGTATAATAATAGCTAGCTGTGTTATATTTGACTGTTGATTTTCTTTGGACCGCCTATGAAAAGCCTTACGAATTGTAGACTTGTATCCCAACTCCGGATTTAAACCCATCTCGCTTTTTATTCTTGCTGTTCTTTGGGCTATATCCTCTTTAACAGGATCATAGAAGCGCGGCTCGTAATTAAATCTTTGATGCCGGGGTATCTTTGTTAATGAAGGTATTTTCATGTTTATATCTGAATAGCAGGTAATACAGTAATTAGAATTTATTAGCGTATAACGCTACAAAAATAAGTATAATATTAATATATAAATTGCTAACGACCTTATGTTTAAAAAAGTTTGTCTGATTTGTTTTCTGTTGGGTGGGATTGTTTTTCAGGTAAAGGCCTCGGGTTTTCCCCATAAAACAAATGCTGCTGAAAAGTTGACAGATGCGGATATTTGGGTCGATAGTGTCTTTAACAGTCTTAACCAAACCCAGCGGATCGGTCAGCTTTTTAATATTGCTGCCTACTCCAATCAAACAGAAAGCCAGTACGCAGCGCTCGAAAAGATAATTAGAGAGTACAATGTAGGCGGGCTGACTTTTTTCCAAGGTGGCCCGGTGAGGCAGGCAATACTCACCAACCGATACCAGGCAGCGGCCGCAACCCCTATGCTCATTGCCATGGATGCGGAAACCGGGGTCGGCATGCGGCTCGATAGTGTTTTTAATTTCCCAAAACAATTAACGCTCGGGGCTACTGCCAATGAGGAAATCATCTATGCAATGGGAAAAGAAGTAGCCTTTCAGTTCAAAAGGCTGGGAATGCATATCAATTTTGCCCCTGTAATCGACATCAACAGCAATCCCAATAATCCCGTAATCGGAGTCCGGTCGTTTGGTGAAAATAAGATGAAAGTAAGCGCCAAGGGAATAGCCTACATGAAAGGTCTCCAGCACAATGGGATCATTGCCAGCGCAAAGCATTTTCCCGGCCATGGCGATACAGGCTCTGATTCTCATTATACGCTGCCGGTGCTAAACCATTCCAGTGAACGGCTGAAAGAGGTGGAATTATATCCCTTTCAAAGGCTTTTCAAAGACAGCCTCATGAGTACCATGGTAGCGCATCTGGGAATTCCGGCATTTGACAATATTCCCAACAAAGCCTCCAGCCTGTCACAACCTATCGTAACCGGCATCCTAAAAGGGGAGATGGGCTTTGAAGGATTGGTGTTTACCGATGCGCTAAATATGAAGGGCGTTACCCAATATTACAGACCCGGAGAAGTAGATGTGCTGGCGCTAAAAGCAGGGAATGATATACTGTTGCTTTCAGAAGATGTGCCTGAGGCCGTAACACGTATTCAGCGCGCCATTAAATCCGGTCAGCTAGATCAGGACGAAATCAATCAGCGGGTGCGAAAGGTCTTGCGGGCAAAATATTGGGTAGGTCTTCATGATTACAAGCCGGTGGTATTGGATAATCTGGTAAGCGATTTGAACCGTCCGGAAGCCATGGCTATCCGTTTCAAATTATACCAGGAGGCGGTCACGCTTGTAAAAGATCAAAATGAAATTATTCCTGTCCACATTTTAGACACGCTCTCCTTTGCATCGCTTAGCATTGGAACAAGCGAGAAAACACGTTTTCAAAAAGACTTGTCAAGGTATGCACTTTTTGCGCATTATAATATGCCTGCGGAGCCAGGAACAGATGCTTACGACCTACTATATGAAAAATTGAAACACTACAAAATGGTTGTAGTAGGATTTCATGATCTGAATAATTCCCGGGCCAAAAGCTACGGTGTCAGTAATGAAGGGCTTGCCTTTGTCAGAAAATTACAGGCGCAGGGAACAAAAGTTGTTGCGGTAGTTTTTGGTAATCCCTATAGCTTAAAGGAATTTGAGGACATTCAAACCGTTATTTGTACCTACGAGGAAAATGACTACACACACTCAATAGCCCCGCAGGTGATATTTGGTGCGTTAGAAGCAAGTGGTCGGTTGCCTGTAACCGCTTCGCTCGCAATAAAGGAAGGTAGCGGAGAAAGTTCGAGGGCTATCGCCCGATTAGCAGTGGCATTGCCTGAGCATGTAGGAATGAGCTCAAAAGTTCTAAATGATATTGATGAAATCGCGGAGGAAGCTATAATAGACCGGGCAACCCCTGGGTGTCAGGTTTTGGTGGCAAGAAATGGTGTTATTGTATTCGATAAGGCATACGGGTATCAAACTTATGACAGCGTTACTGCCATCACCAATGAGACCATCTATGATGTGGCTTCGGTAACCAAAGTAGCTGCAACTTTACAGGCCATCATGTTTCTGGAGGGGCGAGGGCTCATAAATCTGGACGAAAAAGTAAGCACCTACCTTCCTGAATTGCTAAAGACCAACAAAAAGGATATCATTGTTCGTGATGTGTTGCTTCACCAGGCGGGGCTTTCGGCATTTATTCCATTTTGGACAAGAACAGTAGACAAATTTGGAGGAAAGCCTGAATTCTACTCTAACTTTAGCGAATCGGAGTTTAAGCTTCAAATCGCAGAAGACCTGTACGGGCACGTTTCCCTGCCTGATTCAGTTTGGAAATGGACGATAAACTCCGATTTGAGAAAAAAGAAAAGGAAAGGTGAGCCATACGATTACAGGTACAGTGACCTGGGGTTCTTTATCCTGCAAAAACTTGCAGAGCGCCTTTTAAATCAACCCATGGAGAGTTTTCTGGAGCAGAATTTTTACACTCCTTTAGGACTTTCTACCACGTCATACCTTCCATTATGTAAATATCCTATCGACCGAATGGCGCCTACAGCCTTTGATGGCTATTTCAGGAACACACTGGTTTGCGGTATGGTGCATGATGAAGGGGCCGCCCTCTATGGAGGGATAGCCGGTCATGCGGGCATATTTAGCAATTCCAACGATCTGGCCATTTTAATGCAGATGAACCTTCAGAATGGACATTATGGTGGCACCAATTACTTACCAAAAGGAACTGTTTCTAAATTTGCAAAGCGACAGGAAAAAGAGAACCGAAGGGGATTGGGATGGGACAAACCCGAATTGGAAGATAGCTGGGGACCCACCTCTGTTTATGCTTCACCAGACACATACGGGCATACAGGCTTTACGGGCACGGCAGTTTGGGTAGACCCGGAGTTTGATCTTGTATTTATATTTCTCTCGAACCGCGTCTATCCCGATGCCGGAAACGCTAAACTAAATCAAAATAATATCCGTACAAGGATTCAGGATGTTGTTTATAAGTCGATATTTGAATTTGAAAAATATCAGTTTTAGCGGTGATTTTTGCTAAGTCATCGAAAAACGAGCTCGTAATCAGCAGTAAATCATAATATTGGCAAATCACTACATAATTCAATGAGAATAGGAATAGTTTGTTACCCTACCTTTGGTGGGAGTGGGGTAGTAGCCACGGAGTTGGGAAAGGCTTTGGCAAAAGAAGGTCATGAAGTACATTTTATCACCTATTCTCAGCCGACAAGACTAGATTTTTTTAATGAAAATCTATTTTATCATGAAGTCGACATCAGGACCTATCCTCTATTCCAATATCCACCTTACGAGTTGGCCTTGGCCAGTAAAATGGTGAACGTAGTAAAGTATGAGAACCTTGATTTGCTCCACGTACATTATGCCATACCACATGCCTCGGCCGCTTACATGGCGAAACAAATTCTGAGAACCGAGGGAATTGAAATTCCCGTTGTTACCACGCTGCATGGAACGGACATTACGCTGGTAGGGAAAGACGCTTCCTACGAGCCTGTGGTTACGTTTAGCATCAATCAGTCGGATGGTGTTACCGCAGTTTCAGATGATTTAAAAAAAGACACTTATGAGCATTTTAACATCCATAAAGAAATTGAGGTTATCCCCAACTTCATAGATCTGGACAGATTTAAAAAACAAAAGAAAGACCATTTCAAACTGGCCATCTGCCCTGATGGAGAGAAGTTGGTGGTTCACACGTCTAACTTCAGAAAGGTGAAAAGGGTAGAAGATGTGGTGAGGATCTTCAACAATGTGAGGAAAAGAATGCCGGCGAAACTACTATTGGTGGGTGATGGACCTGAAAGAAATAACATTGAAGCCTTGTGCAGGAAGCTCGGCGTCTGCGATGATGTTCGCTTTTTAGGAAAATTAGAAGCCGTAGAAGAAGTCTTATCTGTGGCGGATTTGTTTATTATGCCCTCTGAAAAAGAAAGCTTTGGCCTCGCCGCTTTAGAAGCCATGGCTTGTGAAGTCCCTGTTATCTCCTCAAATGCCGGAGGTCTTCCTGAACTGAATTTAAATGGCGTCACCGGCTATGTGTGTAATATAGGTGATGTAGAAGATATGACCGAAAAGGCTTTGCAAATACTAAGCGATGACAACCTGCCCACTTTTAAGAACAATGCGCTGGAAAGAGCAAGGGAATTTGATGTAACCAGAATATTACCCATGTATGAGGCATTCTATTACAAAATTGTGAATCAGGCAAAGGTGGAGATGCCATAACCGCCTGTAAACATTTATAGGTATTATTTGTAATAATACTGTCATGATGTTTTTTAATGATTTAAATTTGCAATTAAACAAGGTACCATTTTTTGTTATGTCACAGATTTATCAAAGACCTGCAAAACCAAGTAATAAAGGAACAAAAGTTTTGTTTCAGAACCCGGTAATTGAACGATTAACGAGGACGCATAGCTCCATTCCAATTTCCATCTTTTTGGGATGTTCGGCCATCATGATATATTGGGCATTGAGTAACAGCCTTTTGGAGGTAACGCCGCTAATCGGTTTGTTTGTCTTCGGATTGCTACTCTTTACACTTATTGAATATCTGGTACATCGCTATTTGTTCCATATGATCACTGATACGAAATTCAAAGAAAGGGTGCAGTATATGGCACACGGTGTGCACCACGATTTCCCCAAGGACAAGACCAGACTAGCAATGCCGCCTATTGCAAGCGTTTTAATTGTTGCCATTTTGTTCCTGGTGCTTAGGTTTTTTATTGGCAATGCGGTCTTCGGATTTTTGCCAGGATTCATTACCGGATATTCCGCATACTTGTTTGTGCATTACATGGTGCATGCCTATCAACCTCCAAAGAATATATTTAAAGTGCTTTGGATTAATCACGGCATTCATCACTATAAAGATCCTGAAAGAGCTTTTGGCGTGTCATCTCCGCTTTGGGATTTTATTTTCAGAACCCTGCCGAGATAGTAAGACCGTAGATATTAGATTATGAGACTGTAGATCTTAGAAGTTAGATCACAACGCTAGTGAGGAAAGGTGCAAGTGTAGCTATCCGACAGACTACAACAAACAAAAACAGTAATTTAGTTCTTATATAAACCTATCCCTTTTTGACGACCACAGTCAGTGTACTTGGATGCGGATGGCTGGGATTTTCCCTGGCCAAGTACCTGGTTTCAAAAGGCCATCGGGTAAAGGGTTCAACCACTTCCCCGGGCAAGCTTTCGCAATTGGAAGACAGTAAGATTG
>CAZWQB010000077.1:0-13392 GCA_964636035.1 uncultured Roseivirgaceae bacterium | reverse complement strand
AAAGATATCAAGCCCTATGCCCTGCCTTCTGTCATGGCTGATCTAAAATGAACGAAGACAGGCATAGGCACAAATGAAGGTAAAAGATTTGAATGCAACGCTATAAATTCTACCACTATGCTCAGAAATTGTGAACCAGTGATGTTGTTTGAAGAAGAAAATACCTACATCACCAAATGTCAAAGCTGTCAAAGGGTAAGCCTGAGCTTCAACAATCTCCTGCTTGGTTTTACCAGCAGTGAATTTAAAACTTTAGGCCGACTTATTCTTAAATTAGACTTTCACGCGGCTTGTGTAAACTTTCCCGACGGCAGGCCACGCGTATTGCTCAATACCGGCCACAAAGACTTACAGTGTAGCTTTGATCCGGATGAATTTACGAGGCTAAAAAAAGCCCTTACCGAGTCGCTTTTACTACTTGACGCCCATGCCGTTTTGAACCACAATTACCCCTGACGACTGGCAGGAAGCATCAAACACACCTATTTTTTCAAGGTCGCCACAGACCATTTATTAAGTAACAACAAGTTTTTAGCTGATCTAATGTTTATCCCAATTAACTCGAACCCGGCCTTTTATTGTTTCATTACGGTAAAAATTCTTTTCCTCACTATTTCTTTTCAGGGGGCAGCCCAGTCTCGCACAGCCAGCATACAGGGAACTGTTAGAAGTGTGAAAGGAGAAGCACTTCCGGGAATCAGTGTCCTGGTGGAGGAATCCGGTAGCGGTCTCGCAACTGATGTTTCAGGGAAATATAAAATTACAGGACTTCAACCAGGCACCCACACCATCCTGATATCTGGAATTGGCTATCTTAAAGCGACAAAACCTGTAACGCTTTTGGCAGGCCAGCAACTTGTGCTCGATGTTGAATTAAACGAAGCGGTCACCGAGCTGGAGTCGCTGACCGTGACGGGTAAGAGCGTACTTCAGGAGACAAGGGAACTGGCTTACGAAGTTCAGGCCATTGATACACGCCAATTGCATAATTCCACGCTTGATTTAAGTGCTGCGCTCGACAGGGTTTCCGGAGTGCGCATACGAGAATCCGGTGGCCTGGGCTCAAGAATGAATTTCTCACTGAACGGTTTCACAGGAAAACAGGTGAAATTCTTCATGGATGGTGTGCCGATGGACAATTTTGGATCATCTTTCCAACTAAACAATATCCCGGTAAACCTGGCAGAGCGTGTGGAGATTTATAAAGGTGTGGTACCCATCTGGCTCGGATCCGACGCTTTGGGAGGGGCTGTAAACATCGTTACGAATCAAAATCTGCGAACTTATCTTGATGTCTCCTATTCCTATGGCTCTTTTAACACCCACAGATCCGTCATAAACGCAGGATATACCAGCAAATCCGGCTTTACCGTCCAGATGAACGCATTTCAAAACTACTCCGACAACGACTATAAAGTAACAGTAGATGTGGCAGATATCAACACCGGAAAGTATTATCCTGACCAGGAAGTTCGCCGCTTCAATGATACTTTCCATAATGAAACCCTGATCCTCAATGCAGGGGTGGTCAACAAAAGCTATGCTGACAAACTCCTGCTGGGAATTACGCTAGGCCAAAATTATGCTGAAATTCAAACAGGGGCTCGCCTGGTAAGTGTATTCGGAGACTGGCACCGAAGAGGAAATATTGTGATGCCTACCCTGAAATACCAGAAAACTGATCTGCTCCTGAAAGGCCTGGATCTTTCGCTGAACGCCAATTACAATTTAGGAGAGGAACAAAATATTGACACCGTGAACAGGCGCTATAACTGGTTTGGTGACTTTAAAGAATATGAAGGTGAAGGCAGCGAACGTTCCCGCTCGCTTTACAAGTATAAAAACAATAATGGGGTAGTGAGCGCCAATGCAAGCTACAAGATAGATGATAAGCAAAGCATTTCCCTCAATCACGTTTACAGCTCGTTCAACAGAAAGGGCAGCGACGAACTATATCCAGAGAATGAAATGTACGAACAACCTAAAAAAAGCGCGAAACACATTTCTGGTCTTGGATATAAGTACAATTTTAATGATAGATGGATCACAACGGCATTTGTAAAGCATTATGCGCAATCTAACCAATACAGCCAGGTGCATAATCCTTCCGGAAGCTGGGGAGGTGAATCTTATCTTGAACAGGAAAACACCTACAGCGAGATGGGCTATGGTATTGCTGCCAGTTATTTTTTGTCGGATCATTTACAGTTGAAGGGATCATACGAAAAGAGCTTTCGAATGCCGGAAACTGAAGAGCTTTATGGGGACCTTGTAAATCTTGAAGGGAACATAGCTCTTGAACCCGAAACAAGCCACAACTTCAACCTGGGAGTAAATTATAACACCAGCATCAACAAATTCCATAAGTTGAAGATCAACGGAAATGTATTGTACCGAAATGCAAGGGATTTTATCAGAGCAAGACTAAATACCAATCAGACCATGCAGGTGATGGATAACCTTTTCAATGTAACCAACGCCGGCATTGAAGGAGAGATTCGCTACTCATTCCGAGATCTAATTACAGCAGGCGCCAACATCACGTATCAGAACCTAAGAAACAATACCCAGTTTGAAGAGGGACAAACCAAAGAAAGCATTGTCTACAGAGATAGGATTCCAAACATGCCTTACCTTTTCGGCAATGCGGATTTCTCCCTTTTTCTGAATGACTTTGGTAAAAAAAACAACTTGCTGACGCTGGGCTATAACCTACAGTATGTGCACGCATTTTACCTTTACTGGCCCAGCCTGGGAAGTGATAAACTGGATATTCCCAAACAATTGTCGCACGACCTGAGCCTCACTTACTCCATGGACAACGGAAAATACAATATGACCCTGGAGTGCCAAAACTTATTGGATGCTAAACGCTATGATAACTTCAGCCTTCAAAAACCCGGCAGAAGTTTGAATGTAAACCTGAGATATTTTATAAGCCGATAACGAATTTTTTTCTTAAACAAAACAAACATGACAAAACACAATCTACTATTTTCGACCCTTATGCTTTTTGCTGCTTTGAGCTTTTCAGCATGCAGCGAGGATGATGCCTCCATCCCCGGGGGTGGAATCGATGAAAAAACCAAATTCATCATCGCCTCATCACCCATTGCTTCGGAAGGTGTAGCCGATTACCTCCTAACAGTAGACGACCTTACCTCAGGCACTGTATCTACTGTCGGCAATGGCATCGAACAGGACGGCACGTACAGATATTACATCACCAGCAACAACCGCTTTTTCAGCTTGCTTTACGGACAGGGAAACCCCGGTGCAGTAACTACCTATGAGCTAGATACACAAGGCGCCCTCACCAAACTCTCAAACTTTCAATCTGAAACTGTTCAAGCTTTTGCAGCTGTAGATGATGACATTCTCATGATGAAAATTCCCCGTAGCGGAGATGAAACCGCCTCCTGGTTCCGGGTAAACACAGAATCTATAGAAATTGTGGCAAATGGTCAGATCAATATTGTAGATCTGGCGAACAATGGCGAAAGAGCACACTTTACCTGGCTTACGCAAATCGGAGATAAAGTTTTTGCACCCTACATGAGCATTAAGGGCTGCTGCGATGATACTTTTGGCACCCAGTATGCGGATAGTAGCTGGGTGGCCGTATTTTCTTATCCTGAAATGGAGCTGGAAAAAGTGATCAAAGACAACAGGACCAGCTACATTGGCCGGTATTTCACCAATGGCCTGGTGGCAGATGAAAATGGAGATGCCTATGCTTTTTCTTCCGCAGTTGCTACCAATAGCAGCGAATTTACAGGTGACAATCCTTCTGCAATCCTCAGAATCAACAATGGCACCACCGAATTCGACGACAGCTACTTCTTTAATGTGGAAGAAGCTTCCAATGGCTACCACGTGACGGATCAAAACTACCTGGGGAATGGCAAATTCATCATCATGATGGCAAAGGAAAAAGCTGCCTATGCTACAGGAACAACGTTTGCCATAGCCGACGTTTATGAGCAGACAATCACCCCGGTTCAGGGAGCTCCGGATCCAGCAGCCATAACCAATGTAACGACAAATAATTTAATAACCGATGGCAAAGCCTTCGTTGGCATTACAACCACGGAGGGCAGTTGGGTATATCAGTTTGATTCCAAGGCCGCCACTGCCACAAAAGGCCTGGAAGTAGAAGGAGGCATTATTACGGCCATTAGCAAACTTGAAGTAGAATAAGGTAAGTCAGGGCTGATGCTTGTTAGCCCTGAATTTCTGACCTCTTAAGCATTAACTAGACTATAAATTCTCACACCACAATTCAATACCGCAATGAAAAGCTATAAACCTCCTATTTTAACAACTCTGCTCCTGCTCATGAATGCAGCCCTTTTACACGCACATGCGCTTTATATAGACACTGATGCCAAGGGAAAAACAGGAAAAAAGCAGGAGGTAAAAATCTTCTACAGTGAATTTGAGGACAGAAGCATCGAAAAAGTTGCAGACTGGTATTCCGATGTCGCGAGTTTTGAGCTGTGGCTGATACAGCCCGACGGCAGCAGAAAACAACTCAGCACATCAGCAAAAAGCGATCATTTTGTCTCCGAATTTACGCCTGATCAAAAAGGAAAATACAGACTGGAGATCAGCCACACTGCTGAAGATCCGGGCGATGGAACAGCTTACCAGTTCAACGCCTTTGCTGAAGTGCTTGTCGGAAATACTCCAGGCGAGCCCGTCCTTTCAAAAAAGCTTCCGGATTTACTTTTAGTGGAACAAAGTCAGACCAATGGAACTAAAACCAAAATCTACCGCACTTTTCTCAAAGGCAAACCGGCAGCAAACATCTCTACTACTGTATTTCTACCATCAGGGGGTAAGAAGACAATTCTAAGTAATGCAGAGGGGGAAGTAGCGCTGACTATGGAAGAAAAAGGCACCTACTTTCTAGAGGCTACCAGCTTTCACAAAGATGAGACAGGCGAAACAAAGAAATCACCCTATAAATCTGTATGGCGATGTGCAACCCAAAAAATTGAAGTTTTATAAATTTCTGTTGTAAAATTTATGGTAACATTCATCGTACTTCTTTCACTAGTGGGATTTTATATGCTTTTCAATACCTCTAAAAGAGCTGATTTGAGCCGCAGTATCTTTTTAGAGGTATGGGTGCAGGATAATCCTGAAGCCGGGAAGGCTATGGGATTATCTTTGAACTGCATTGCGCTTGTAATCAGCCTGTTTCATTTTGGAATTGGCTCAGGCTTTTTCTTATTTTTTGTCATTCTTATGACGGTCGCAAGCCTTGTTGTATTGATTGCTCCTTTGGGGTATCTCAATTACAAACCGGTTTCATTTTTATTCTTTCTCTCCTTTTTCATAGAAATAATTTAGAAATGCCTGCTAACAAAAAATACCTAACCAAATCACTAAGCCAAAGAATTGCCAAAATTTCTGCGGGATTGATCGGCGGCTATATGGTGACCGTATCGCTGCATCTGGGCCTCTCCTACTGGACCAACCACGTGAATGTGCTGCTGACCCTGAGATTTGGTGGCTTTATACTTTGGGCCGGACTTCTGGTGTTGGCTTTTATCGGGAAAAACGGATGGAAGACCTGGGCGCTGTACCTGATCATAACATTTGTTTTTTCGGTGATGATCTACTTTGGAAAAATTTACAGTCCAATCTCTTAGCATTATGAGCAACAGAATATACAACATATTATTTCATACCCATACCGTTAGCGGACTTCTGATCAGCGTGGGTCTTTTTGTGATATTTTTTGCAGGTTCCTTTTCCTTTTTTAAGGATGAAATCATTAGTTGGGAGAGAAACGAACCCATCCAGGAAGCGGGGTTCAGCAGTATCGATTTGGATGCCCTGATGGTCTCTCTGGACGAAAAACTTGATACGTACGGAAGAGATATCTCCTTCACGAAATATGATGAAGCAAAACGGATCAGCGTCAATATCGGCGCCTCCAAAGATACCACCATCACCGAAAGCGGCAGCGGGCGACGAGGAAATTTTTTCTATATCAATACTGATACCCATGAAACCTTCGACTACGCCGGAAACTATTCAATAGGTGAGTTTTTATACCGCCTGCATTTCCTGGCGCAACTGAACCTCTACGGCAGGTCGGGATATCTGATAGCCGGGATTATTTCCTTCTTTTTCCTTTTTGCTATTATCACAGGCGTGATTGTGCATTGGAATAAGATCGTATCCAACTTTTATGTCTTCAGGCCCAAAGAAAAGCTAAAAACCGTTTGGACCGATGCCCATACGGCACTGGGGATTATTGGACTTCCTTATCAGTTTGTGTTCGCCGTAACGGGAGTCTTCTTTATAGTTGGGTCTACTATTATGGCGCCTCCGGTAGCCTCGATTATGTATGATGGTGATACAGAAAAAATGTATGATGATTTTGGCTATGGCACAAAAGAATTTCCTTTGTCAGCGCTAAGAAAACCCTCGTCCACAGATATCAACAGCTTTATCTCCCGGGTAGAAAACTACTGGCCCCACTTCAACATTAAATCGGTCGATCTGTATAACTATGGGGATGCCAATATGCACATAGGAGTATCAGGAAGTCCTGCATTTTCCAAAAAATTTACGGGAGAAGGAGAACTGATTTTCCATGCCACTAGCGGAGAAGTTATTCATAAAAAAGATCCGTTCCACCACACGAGCTATGTAGACGGAGCACTGGCTGTTATCACCAGGTTGCATTTTGGTGACTTCGGAGGCAGAAGCTTGAAAGTGGTGTATTTTACTTTGGGAATTATCTCCTGCTTTGTAATAATTACCGGCATTTTAATATGGCTGGTAGCCCGAGATAAAAAGCACATTGCAGAGAACAAGCGGAAATTTAATGCCTGGGTGGGCTGGGTATTTTTAGCAATCTGTTTAACCATGTATCCCGCAACCGCCTTCACATTCTTAGGCGTAAAATTATTTGTAACTGAGTTTGACGCCTCCAGAATGACAGCTATTTATCACCTGTTTTTCTATTCCTGGCTGACACTAATTGTGCTGTTCGCCATAAAAAGAGATAACTACTTTACCAATAAATTTACTTTGTTACTAGGCGCACTTTTAGGCTTCTTTGTGCCGGTTGCAAATGGTATTATTTCCGGAAATTGGATGTGGCATACCTATACGAATGGTTTTTATGAGATATTTTTTATCGATGCATTCTGGCTGGTGCTTGCTATCTCCACCTTTATCATTGCCGCAAGATTGAAAAGAAAGGAACCACATAAAAGCCCGCCGAATCCTTCAAAAGTAGGATTACGCCCTAAAAAACCCACATTGGCGCATCAGGAATGATGCGCGTAAACGGCGTCCCACTGAGCATGTCCCCATCATCAATGGAATGTCGCCAGGTCAAGGGCTACCTAATGAAAAGCTGAGATTTCGATACCATGTTGCCCTCCTTGTCCTTACAAGGGACTATGGAAAAGGTCATCTTGTACGCTCCATCTACCCAGGTAGAACTGGAATAGTTTTGCTCATCATAAATGGCCTTGCCGGACTCCACCTGTCCGGCAAGGTCCAATGAGATATCCGCGGGACCAAAAGCAGATACCAGAACATCATCCATTTCATCGGTTTCGGACAAGTACAGCAGCAGACTTTTCACCTCATTGCCCTCCACACTAAAAGCGATAAACTCGACTGGCAGATAAATAAACCTGAACTGTTCAGGACCTGAAAATTTCATTGTTTGTCCGCGCAGCAGATAATCATCTTTATCCGCTTCGGTTATTTCTTCGTACCGTTCAAGCGCATCATCACTTGCATGAATGCGCTGAATAAAGGGGTTCTCTGATTCCATTTGAGGTGACTTAAGATGGAATGCTTCATTGCCAAAGGACAATAAAGCAATGAGCCATATGGAGTAGCTTATAACTATGACCTTTGTGCTTTAGCCTTTTTTGACAATTCGGTTTCCAGGTTGTTCCGCTCCGGGCCTCCGTTGGGCACTTTCACTTCAAGGATTTGACCTTGAGGAACTCCCGCCAGGTTGTTCTTTTCTCTTCTGTATATACTGGCCAGCGTACATCCCTTTACGTCGTGGTATTTTTCATCGCTCGTGACGCCGACGACTTTTACATAATAAAATTCGTTGTCTGCCTCGCTCGCGGGAAACTTGATGCAATTAACAGGTACCTCTGAGGCTTTTATCGAAAAATGCTTCACAGAATTTAGTTGATCATCTGCCAATGCTTCCACATATTCCGGCAGAAAATATTGCTCAGGGTCATCTCTTTCAATTATAGAATATGGCCATCCCTGCCATCCAACAAATATCAAATACGAATCGAAGTTTTCTGCTTGCTTTTCCCAGTTTAAATAGATGTCTTCTACTCTGGTTTCTAATTTCGCTTGCCTGTCCCAGTTTCGTAGCGGCCTTCCGGTACCATTGTCTGACATGCCGGCATCATTACTCCAGCGCCAGTTCAATAGGGCCAGGCCTTTCGCTTTTTTTGACATCATTGAAAACCCTGCTGCTTTTTGCGCTGAACCAGCAATATTTCCTGCATCTATTCCAGTAGTATCTTTAATGGTCTTAAATATTTGATTTAAGAATGACATAATATTTGGGTTTCGTTGGAAAATGAAAAAGGAAAAATGGCAGAATAAATATAAATAGTAGAATTGTTTCTTTATGACACCTTACATGCGAAAGAATATAGATGGTTTTAAACCGTGTTGAGAAGATGCGAAAATTTATTTCCCCGCATGGCTGCCGCAAGAAATTGAGAGCTTACAGGTTTTTCACTGTTCTTCTTTTACCCCTGGTTTTTATCTTTTGTAAATTGCCAGGCAGGCTTTCGTTGTGCAGGCGGTCAGCGGCCGTTACCAGATAGGTATATTCAGTGCGTTTTTCCGTTGCTTGATCCAACCACTGCTGGGCTTCGTAAGGCTGCCGCTGTACAATAGCCGCGATATTGGCGGGATCATCAATGTATATAGGGCTATCTCCTTTAAAACGATAAACTACATAATAAGCACTTTCGCCCGATAGTCCATCCGTCCACTCCAGTTTTACACCATCTCCTTGGGAACCTGATGGCTCTCTAAGCATTGGTGCTGACGGAATTTCACTGTCAATCCAGGGCATGGTGGGTACAAGTGCCTTATGTTCATAGAGCGACTTCACTTTTTCATTTACACCCATTTTGTCCTGAAGGAAAATTTTGGAGCTGAAGAACATGCTTCCGTGAATGTTTTCCAGTGAGCGGTTGAAATGGATTTGGTTCACGATTTCATCCGGATCTTCCCATCCCTTTTCCCCCACCCTGTAAATACCCTGTCCTATGTACAGGTGCTTACCAAAGGTATTTTTACTCCACCACTCCGCCAGCGTCTTATATTCTGCCCGTTCAAAACCAATGTGCCAATAAAGCTGCGGCGTTACATAATCAATCCAACCCTCTCTGAGCCA
This sequence comes from uncultured Roseivirgaceae bacterium, assembly GCA_964636035.1. GTDB lineage: Bacteria > Bacteroidota > Bacteroidia > Cytophagales > Cyclobacteriaceae > CAMPJM01. The sequence continues at coordinate 3,965 of CAZWQB010000077.1, read as the reverse complement.
CTTCAGGATATCTGCATAAAGATCATCGTAATTGGTAAGGCCGGCCCGAGTATTCGACCCCAACGGATCTTTGTCGATATTGCGCCATACTCCAAACGGGCTGATCCCAAACTTGAGATGCGGTTTTTCCAGCTTTATCCTCCTTGACAGCTCTTCCACAAAGTAATCTACGTTGTTTCTGCGCCAGGCGTCGATGCTATTAAAGTGCTCCTTTCCATATTCAGCGTAGGATATGCTGTCAGGAAACTCCTGATTGCCCACCGGGTACGGGTAAAAGTAGTCATCAAAGTGCACAGCATCCAAATCGTAGTGCTTGATGGTCTCCATAATAGACAGCAATACAAAGCGTTGCGCCCCGGGATGTCCCGGGTCGTAATACCATTTGCCACCATACTGCACAAACCAGTCGGGATTCATGTTGATGGGATGATCGTCTGAATGTACAAAGCCCTCGCTCATGCTCGCGCGGTAGGGATTGAACCAGGCATGAAATTCCATTCCCCTTTGTTTCGCCTGCTGAATCATAAAGCTGAGCGGATTGTAGTAGGGAGCAGGTGGAATACCCTGAGTACCTGATAAATATTCAGACCAGGGCTCGTAAGAGGAAGGGTAAAAGCTGTCTGCCACGGGCCTTATCTGGACAATTACAGCATTCATACCCAGGGATTGCAGGTGATCTAACAATTTAACAAACTCCTGCTGTTGCACATGCGCGTCCAGGCCTTTCCTGGATGGCCAGTCTATGTTTACAACCGAGGCGATCCATGCAGCTCTTAACTCCCGCTTGGGACTTTCCTGTGCCAGCGCCACAACATTGAAAAAGCAGGCGATAAAAAAAGCCATGGCCATGATGTAAATATCTCTACGCATCCGAGTTGTTGAATTTGAAATTAATCAGGATTTCGGGAGGTTTAATTATTATCAGGCTTTTGCCGGTAGGCCAGGATTGCCTCGCGCACAGACCTGTGCTTTAGCAAAAGCCTTTTGGCAGTTTCAAAAGAAATATCGTTAAGCGCTTCCCTTATCATTCTAATGCCTCTTTCAATTAATTTCTCATTTGAAAGTTGCATGTCTACCATTTTATTGCCCTGAACCTTCCCTAATTTAATCATCGCCGTGGTAGAGATCATATTGAGCATCAGCTTTTGGGCCGTGCCCGCCTTCATACGGGTACTCCCGGTTACAAATTCGGGACCTACTTCTGCCACCATAGAAATCTCTGCCACTTTGGTAATGGGAGAATCGGCATTACAAGTGACGCAGCCGGTCAGCAAGCCATGTGCCCTCCCTTTTTCCAGTCCACCAATAACATACGGTGTTCTGCCGGATGCTGCTATTCCAAGGAGCGTATCATTCTCTCCCGGATTATATTTCTCCAGATCAAGCCAGGCCTGGCTTTTATCATCTTCTGCACCTTCAATGGCCTCACGGATGGCAGCATCCCCGCCTGCAATGATTCCAACTATTAAACCCGGTGCCGCCCCATAGGTCGGTGGTATCTCCGACGCGTCGAGGATACCCAACCTTCCCGAAGTGCCCGCACCAATATAAAACAATCTGCCTCCTTTTGCCAAGCGCACTACCAACGCATCTACAAAAGTCTCGATCTGCGGAATTGCCGTAGCCACTACCGCCGCCACTTTCTGGTCTTCGCGATTAATGTTTTCAAGCAGCTCGCGGGTATCCATATTCTCCAGGTTATCATAATAAGATTGTCTTTCGGTAGCTGGAATATCAATGTCACTCATATTTTCGATATTAAGTCAGGATTTAAGGAAAAAAGGGCAAGCGGACAATGTCGTTAAGTTAAACTTTTTTTGATACCTCACCCTCGATCCCTCTCCTAAAGGAGAAGGATTAATTGCCCTAACTGAACGACATTGGGCAAGCGGAGCATATAAACTGCTGAAAAAATTTCTCTGTTTCGGGTTACTTATCACATCTGCTGAAATTAGCTAAATCCCAGTCTTTTATAGGTTTCTCGCAGGGCAGTATGGTCATCTGTTATAACCAGCAGCCGATCGTTTTCATGTAATGCAGTCTGGCCATTTGGCACAAAAAACTTACTGTCCCTCTTCACCATTACCACAATCGTTTTTTCCGGAAGCCCCAAATCCATCAGTCGGGGGCCATTGCTGAGCGATGCTTCACTAATTTTTATTTCAGAAGTTACCGATTTTATTTCATCTGAAAATTCCACATCAAAATTCTTCAGCGGATTCATTTCATCCGGCTTTTCGGCAAGCCCGAGCCAGGTAGCCATTTGTGCGAGCGAAGTACCCTGCACCACTAATGATACAAGCGTACAAAAAAACACAATATTGAACATCAGCCTTCCATGAGGGACATCTGCCGCCAAGAGCATAATGGCAAAAATAATAGGCACAGCCCCTCTCAGGCCCACCCATGACACAAAAGTCTTATCCTGAACCGTCATTTTTTTAAAAGGCAGCAAACACAAGGCTACACAAAGAGGACGGGTGATAAAGATCATCAAAAAGCTAATGATCAGTCCGGGAATGATAATAGGAATCAGTTCTTTCGGATTGATAAGCAACCCCAGCGTAAGGAACATCAACAATTGACTCATCCAGGCAACACCATCAAAAAAATTCAGAGAAAGCCGTTTGTGAATAAAGGTAGAATTACCAATTACCAAGCCGCCGATATATACAGCAAGGTATCCGTTGCCTTTTATATAATAGGTAATGGAGAATATAAAAATACAAAAGGTAAAAACGAGGATAGGATAGAGAGACCGGTTATCGATTTTCAGCCTGTTGATAGTAAAAACGGCCAGTTTTCCCAACCCATACCCCGCTATTCCGCCAATCACCAGTTGCATTACCAGATTAAGGACAACCACAAACCAGTCTGGATCAGATTCCACACTGATAATTCCGATGAGCGTAATGGTAAGCACATAGGCCATAGGGTCATTGCTCCCGCTCTCCAGCTCTAGCATAGGGCGCAGGTTATTTTTGAGATTTAATCCTTTAGATCGTAAAATTGAAAATACGGACGCTGAGTCAGTAGATGACATCGTAGACGCAAGCAGCAAGGAGGAAATAAATCCGATGCCTGCGGATGCCATTGTCATGTCCAGCACATACCAGATAGCGATACCTGTAAGAACTGCCGTAAGAAATACCCCAACTGTGGCAAGCACAACCCCCTGTGGAATGATTGGTCTGATATCGGAAATCTTGGTGCTCATACCTCCCGAAAAAAGGATGATGCAGAGCGACACCGCCCCTATGGTCTGCGCAATTTGAATGTTCTCAAACTGTATACCCAGGCCATCACTTCCGAAAGCCATACCCACTCCCAGGAACAATAGCAAGGCCGGAACGCCAAATCTGTAGCCCGCTTTTCCAGCTAAAATGCTAATAAAGAAAAGAATGGAAATTACCAATAAAACCGATTCAACCGTTACTTCCATATTGTTTTTAGACTACTTAAAATACCGCTACCGCCAACCATCATCTTATCAGTTTAAATTATAGCAAGGGCAAAAGTCCCCAGATGAGCGAAAATAATGATTTAATCCGGATTTTAAATATAAGGATCTGTTTTTTACTGCCCCTTCGTCAGGATATAATTTAGGGAACAAAGGCAATTGAATTAGATGGTTTGTTTTGTAGGCAGGCTTAACCAACGAGCTCATGTGTCACCATACGCCAGCCATTCCCTCCTAATAATTCATCCAATTCATCCATTGTGGTCTCAGCATCTATCCACAGCGATAAAAAATAGAAAACAGCCCCCGTTTTGGCATTTTTTTCAATTTTAAATAAAAAGATCTCCCGGAGAAATGGTGTGAGATCAGCAATATCTATAAAACTGTTTACTTATGAGCAATTCCCCTAAATATTACATCATCAAAAATATGAGTGGCGCAAGATTATTTGCTATTTATAACTTTTTCTGTATTTTACATAATACAATTTATATGCATGAAAATT
>CAZWQB010000076.1:0-13723 GCA_964636035.1 uncultured Roseivirgaceae bacterium | reverse complement strand
GCTTCCAATCCAAACCTGGAACAAAATCCCGGATATTAAAGCGCTACTCATAAATATCGTAAAGCAAGTGGATCGTTTGACCCCACTTGCTTTCTTTTTTAATTTTGTCCATTTTGGATCATCATATCGCTAACTGTACATGATGCGTCATTTCATCTTTTTGGTTCTTGTATTCTCTCTTTTCGGCTGTAAGGATGAAAAAGAACAGAGAGCGCCCAAATTATTCACTTCGCTGCCTTCTTCCCATACTGGTATTGATTTTTCCAATGACCTTATCTTAAAAGAAAATTTTGACGTATTCCGCTACAGAAACTATTACAATGGAGGTGGCGTGGCCATCGGCGATATTAACAATGACGGACTGCCTGATATCTATTTAACTGCCAACATGCAGGCAAATAAGCTCTATCTAAATAAAGGCAACTTCCAGTTTGAAGATATTACCGAAACGGCAGGCGTTGGAGGCAGTAGGTCATGGTCTACCGGTGTAAGTATGGCTGACGTCAATGGTGACGGGCTGCTCGATATCTATGTTTGCAATTCGGGAGATGTGAAAGGAGGCAGAAGGGAAAACGAATTGTACATCAACAACGGTGACCTCACCTTCAGTGAAAAAGCGAGCGCGTATGGCTTGGACGATAAAGGTTTTGGCACCCATGCCGTCTTTTTTGACTACGATCAGGATGGCGACCTGGACTGCTATATCCTGAACAATTCTTTTCGACCGGTTTCATCCCTGGGTTATGAAAATATCAGAGATCAAAGAGACAGCACGGGAGGAGATAAACTGCTCCGGAACGAAATTATCAGATCGGATGCGATTCAAAACTCCGGAATACCGACAGATGGCATTGCAAAATTTACGGACGTCAGCAGTGAGGCCGGTATTTTTGGAAGCGTAATAGGCTTCGGACTGGGTGTAACCATCACAGACATCAACCTCGATACCTGGCCTGATATTTATGTGTCCAACGACTTCTTTGAAAGAGACTACCTCTACATTAATCAGAAAAACGGAAAGTTCAGTGAGGAGCTTCCTCAAAGAATTGGCCACACCAGCCATTTTGCTATGGGAACCGATGCTGCTGATATTAACAATGATGGTTATCCCGACATATACGTAACGGACATGCTGCCAAATGACGATTATCGCCTAAAAACCACTACAAGCTTTGACTCTTATGACATTTACCAAACTAAGCGGGCGAATAATTATTACGAGCAGTACATGAGAAACACCTTGCAATTGAACAGAGGGGATGGCTCATTTGTGGAGATTGGACAATATGCAGGAGTAGAAGCCACAGATTGGAGCTGGGGCGCCCTAATTGCGGATTTTGATAATGATGCTCAGAAAGAAATATTTGTTACGAATGGCATCTACAAAGACCTTACAGATCAGGACTTTATTGCTTTTCTTGCCAATGAAGAAAATCTTATCGCTGCCATGCGTCAGGAAAAGGTCGATTTTCAAAAATTGGTAGAAAAAATGCCCTCGAATAAGCTGAGCAACTACCTGTTTAAGAAAAATGAAACTTTGACTTTTTCCAATGTGGCTTACGAATGGGGCCTGGACGAACCTGGCTTTTCTAATGGGGCAGCCTATGGCGATTTAGATAATGACGGCGACCTGGACATGGTAGTAAATAATGTAAACCATAAGGCATTTGTTTATAAAAATGAAACGGATGTTCTTAGGGAGGAAAACGCTTATTTAAAGCTCACATTAAAAGGTCCTCTTAAGAATAGATTTGGGGTGGGTGCCAGAATTAACGCTTATTTTGATGGGAAAATGATAATGTTAGAGAATGTGCCTACCAGGGGCTTCCAATCCTCCATGGATGCTGTGCTTACCCTGGGACTGGGGAGCGCCCGAATATTGGATAGCCTGGTTGTTCACTGGGGTTATGGCAGGCAGCAAAAATTGATAGAAGTAGAAACGAATCAGCACCTGGTTTTGGATATTAATGCAGCAACAGATGCAGGCGATCCCACTCCTGAAATTCGTGAGACAATATTTAAACCAGCAGACATTCAACTCACCCCTCCCTATGTGCATAAAGAAGATGTTTTTGTCGATTTCCACCGTGAGAGTCTTATTTATCACATGGTTTCCAGAGAGGGACCCGCCCTTGCGGTTGCAGATGTCAATAACGACGGCCTCGACGATTTTTTTGTAGGAGGTGCATCAGGATCGGCCGGGGCGCTTTACATTCAAAATTCCGAGGGGAACTTTTCAGCACAGGAAACGGGGATTTTTGATGATGCAAAGATGCAGGAAGATGTAGATGCACTATTTTTCGATGCAGACGGCGACGGAGACCTGGACCTTTATGTAGTAAGCGGCGGAAATACTTTCAGAGAAAATGCACAGGAGTACCAAGATCGACTTTATATGCTAAGGGAGGTGAAAGATGGGTTGCCGGTTTATGAACATGCTACTAATGCCATTCCACCGCTGAATAAAATGGGATCTTGTGTAAAAGCCGCAGACTACGACAATGACGGCGACCTGGACTTGTTTGTCGGGACAAGAGGGGTACCTGGTAACTATGGTATGAATGCTCCCAGCCATCTGTTGCAAAACAATGGCCAGGGCCAATTTACCGATGTTACTTCCAGGGTGGCTCCACAATTGGGCACCTTAGGGATGGTTACAGATGCAGTGTGGCTGGACTACGATGCTGACGGCGACCTGGACCTTGCCGTAGTGGGAGAATGGATGTCGATCGTGTTATTTAAAAATAACGGAACCAACCTCGAGCGACTAAATAACGTGCCCGGCTTAGAAAAATCGGAAGGGTGGTGGAACAGTGTTGTCGCTACCGATCTTAACAATGATGGAAGATTGGATTTAATTGCCGGAAACTGGGGAACAAACAGCAGGTTCAAAACATCCAAAGAAAAACCGCTTACCCTCTTTATCAATGATTTTGACAAAAATGGCCTTCTGGATCATATATTTGCCTATTATGAAGGGGAGAATTTGTATCCTGTAGCTTTGAAAGATGATTTGATCAGGCAAATTCCCGGCCTCAAAAAACAATTCATTTTTTACAAAGATTACGCCGGCAAAACAGTTGATCAAATTTTTACAGAGGATCAATTAGCCAATTCCTACAAGAACGAAGTTTACACATTAGAATCAACGGCTATTTTTAACAATGGCGACGGGTCGTTTTCAATGCAGCCGCTGCCGGAAGCAATGCAATTCTCTCCTATCAATACCATTCTCCCCGCTGCTTTTGATCAGGACAGCATTGCTGAAGTATTTATGGCAGGCAATTTCTCAGGCATAAAACCCGAAGAAGGTAGGTATGATGCAAATCATGGTGAGCTCTTAAAATTTGAAAGAGGTGCGTTTAGTGTGGAGGACTTCCGGAAGACGGGCCTGAATATCAAGGGAGACGTGAGAAAGGCAGCAATTCTCAATACAACAAACAATCGGCGATTGTTAATTGTCGCCAGGAATAATGAGCAACTGGAATTTTATGGCTTTTCAAATAAGCAGCCTGAGGTCTTGAGTGAATCTTCGGATAATTCCGCTCCGAAAGCCACCCTTAAGATTACCTATACCAGAGACAAACTTTCGAAACATGAATAAATTTCGATACTTAATTATAGCAATCCTACTGACAACGGCGGTCGCATGTGAAGAGAAAAAAAGATTTGATTTGCTGCCTTCATCGCAAACCGGGATCACGTTTCAAAACGAATTAAGGGAAACTCCCCAACTGAATGTTTTTAATTACCTCTATTTCTACAACGGGGGTGGGGTAGCCGCTGGAGATGTAAATGGTGACGGATTAGCAGACCTTTATTTTACATCAAATCTTGATTCCAATAAGCTTTATCTGAATAATGGCGATTTCAAGTTCACTGATATTACCGAGAAAGCCGGAGTTTTTGGAAAAAAGGGTTGGACTACCGGCGTAACGATGGCAGATGTAAACGGTGATGGCAGGTTAGATATATACGTAAGCCAACTTGGCGACTATAAAAATATAATAGGAAGGAATCAGCTCTATATCAACCTCGGAAATGATGAAAATGGAGTTCCTGTATTTGAAGACCAGGCCAAAACCTGGGGTTTAGACCTGAAAGGATTTTCAACCCAGGCCGCTTTTTTTGATTATGACCTGGACGGCGACCTGGATATGTACATGCTGAACCATTCAGTACACTCAAATGGCACTTATGGCAAATCTGATCTTCGCACCGAATTTCATCCTTTGGCAGGAGACAAACTGATGCGAAACGAGGGAGGCCATTTTGTAGACGTTACTAAAGAATCAGGCATTTATAGCAGCGCCCTCGGTTATGGACTCGGCATTACAGTAGGCGATATCAACTGGGACGGTTATCCCGATATCTACGTCGGAAATGACTTTCACGAAAATGACTACCTGTACATCAACAACGGTGACGGAACGTTCACAGAAGCACTGGACGCTTCAATACAACACACCAGCAGGTTTTCAATGGGAAATGACGTTGGAGACTTCAACAATGATGGTTTGCCGGATATTCTTTCGCTCGATATGCTCCCCGAAAACCAACAAATGCTCAAAAGCTCGGCAAGTGAAGATGCTTACGACATCTATTATTTTAAGCTTAGTTTCGGATACAACCACCAATTTGCCCGAAATACGCTTCAACTTAATTTGGGCAATGGCCATTTCAGTGAGATAGCATTATTATCGGGCGTTGCCGCCACCGATTGGAGCTGGTCGGGGCTGTTCGCAGACCTGGATCTCGATGGTCATAAGGATATTTTTGTATCGAACGGCATCAAAAGAAGAATGAATGATCTGGATTATATTAACTTTATCTCAAATGATGCCATTCAGCACAGGCTGGAAGGTGATTTAACTTCTGAAGATCTTGCACTGGTATCGAAAATGCCCGTCGTAAAAATTCCAAACTATGTCTTTAGAAACAATGGCGACCTCACCTTTGAAGATGTATCTGAAACCTGGAATCTTAATAATGAATCCTTTTCAAACGGAGCCGTTTATGTAGATCTGGACAACGATGGTGATCTGGATCTGGTTAGCAACAACATTGATCAGGAAGCTTTTGTGTATAGAAATAATACGCTCACTGCCAGTGATCAGGGAAATCCTGAAAACAATTACCTAAAGGTAAAATTTGCTGGTTCGTCTCCAAATTCATTTGGCATAGGCGCTAAAATTATAATTCCAACTGCAGAAGGCAAAATTACAGCGGAGCAATTCCCAACAAGAGGCTATCAGTCGGCCGTCAGCAGCGATCTTGTACTAGGATTGGGGAAAATGGCGTCCGTTGATTCCCTGATCGTAATTTGGCCAGATCTGCAATTCGAGATTTTGAACAATATCAGACCCAACCAAGCCATTACTTTGAAGCAAGAAAATGCAGGTGGTAGATACAGCTTTCAAAAACAAAGGGCTCCTGTTTTTAAGGACATAACCACAGCCCTTTCAGTAGCTTACAAACATGAAGAAAACAATTTTATCGAGTTCAACAGAGAGGGCCTTATTCCACACATGAACTCTACAGAAGGTCCCGCTTTGGCCGTTGGCGATGTAAATGGCGACGGTCTGGATGACTTTTTTGTTGGAGGAGCAAAGAGACAACCCGCAAGCCTGTTTCTGCAAACAGATTCAGGCTTCGTTTTAAGCACACAAGAGATATTCAGGGAAGACAGCGTACATGAAGATGTAGACGCTACATTTGCTGACGTAGACGGTGATGAAGACCTGGATCTAATTGTGGTGAGTGGCGGCAATGAGTTTAAGAATAATGAAGCACCACTCCAACTGAGAATCTACTCAAATGACGGAAGAGGCAGGCTGTCTAAAGTCGAAAATATGCAACCGGCAGTTTTTGTGAATGGGTCTTGTATAGAGGCTACCGATTTTGATTTGGATGGAGACATTGATCTTTTTGTGGGGGGCGGAGTGGTGCCATGGAATTATGGCCAAAATCCACAGAGTTATCTTCTTGAAAACAATGGCACGGGCAGCTTCACTGATGTTACTTTAGAAAAAGCCCCTGAACTTCAAGAGGTCGGCATGATAAAATCTGCTGAATGGGCTGATTTGGACAAAGACGGCTATCCTGACCTCGTTCTGGCAGGAGAATGGATGCCTATGACCATATTCAAAAACAAAAACGGCAGCCTGGAAAAATTAAATGTGAATGGATTGAGAGAATCCAACGGTTGGTGGAACACCCTAAGTATTGCCGATATAGACAATGATGGTGATCTGGATATACTGGCGGGAAATTTAGGACTAAATTCTAAATTAAAAGCCTCCACGGAAGCACCAGTGCAGCTTTTCGTAAAGGACTTTGACGGAAATGGCAAATCGGAGCAAATTTTGTTTCATTATGTGGGGGGCGAAAAATATCTTTTTGCAACCAAAGATGAATTGGTGAAACAATTACCCGGTTTAAAAAATAAGTTTATAAAATATGCTGACTTTGCAAAGGCAGTGCCAGGAGACATTTTTCCTGAAGATGCGTTGGAGGATGCGCAGAAATTAGAAGCTTACGAATTCAGGTCTGGCATGTTTATAAATGACGGGAACATGAACTTCGAGTTCAAACCTTTTCCCATAGAGGCGCAATTTTCTACCATAAACAGCATTTACATTGCTGACTTCGACAACGATGGCCTTAACGACATTGTGGCTGCCGGCAATTTTTTTGCTGTAAATGTGCAACTGGGAAGGTATGACGCTGGCTACGGCGCTTTGTTCAGGAATAGGAAAAACGCTGATTTTGATTATGTACCCCAACAGGAATCGGGTTTGGCAATTACCGGCCAGGTTGCAGCCATTGATCAGGTAAAATTTCAAAACAAAAGCCTGATTATAGTAGCGAGGAATGATGATTCATTGCGGTTTCTCGCGCCCTACGATAAAGAGAGGCAATTGGTTTCCAAAAAATTACAATAAGTCAACTACTTTTGTTAAATTTAACAATTATAATATTTTCAAACTCCTTTGAAGAAAATGTTCTGGTTAATTATGAAGAATTTAAAACAAACAGGATTTCAAATTTTCACTACTGCTGTTTGTCTATATGTCCTATCCGGCTTATCCGGATGTGGAAGCAGCGAAACGATAGAAGTATCATCTGATAACCCCGAAATTTTACACCAGACCCAGGAAAAGCTGACGGATGTAATTGTCCATGACATTTTTTCTCCTCCTGTTGCAAGCAGGGTTTATTCATATGCCAATATCGCGGCATATGAAACCTTAATCCATGCTCACCCGGAATACAAGTCGCTATCAGGACAATTAAACGGACTCGAGGAACTTCCGCAGCCCGATTCAGCAAAAACCTACGACTTCAATTTGGCGAGCATTCATGCTTTTTTAACCGTTGGCAAAGCACTCATATTCTCTGAATATCAGTTGGAAGACTATCAGCAGCAGTTATATGACAGTGTCTATGCCTCCATTCCGAAAGATATCTACCAGAACTCTCTGCAATATGGAGACATCATGGCCAAAGCCGTTTTGGCTTACTCTAAAGGAGACAATTACAGTCAAACCAGAGGATTGAAATACACCGTATTAAATGAACCCGGTATGTGGTCGCCGACCCCTCCGGCCTATATGGATGCCATAGAACCTTACTGGAACACAATCAGACCTTTTGTTTTAGATTCAGCGAGTCAGTTTGTGCTTGGTGAAGCCACTCCGTTTTCAATGGAAGAAGGTAGCCCCTTTTATAATGAAGTTATGGAAGTTTATGAAACAGGTGTCAATCTTACAGAAGATCAAAAGGAAATTGCATCTTTTTGGGATTGTAACCCATTTGTGATGCATACGGTAGGACATGTGATGTATGCCACTAAAAAAATCAGCCCCGGCGGGCATTGGCTGGGCATTACCCGCATCGCCAACACCAAAACAAAAGCGGATATGATAAAGTCGCTGGAAGCCTATACGCTGGTTGCGCTTGCGCTCAACGATGGCTTTATCAGTTGCTGGAATGGAAAATATAAAAGTAACGTCATCAGACCTGAAACTGTAATTAATGCGCACATCGACGATAAGTGGGCACCACTGTTGCAAACGCCACCTTTTCCGGAGTACCCAAGCGGACACAGCGTAATTTCCACAGCTGCGGCTGTAGTGCTTACCGACTTGTTCGGTGACAATTTCAGCTTTGTAGACTCTACCGAAGTGAAGTACGGGCTTCCGGCAAGAAGCTTTGAGTCGTTCACCGATGCGGCAGAAGAAGCTGCCATTAGCAGATTGTATGGGGGAATCCACTATATGCCGGCGATAAAAAACGGAATGAAAGAAGGAGGCGAGGTTGGCAAAAAGGTGGTTGCTGATCTTAAAACCCGGGTTGATTCTAACCTGCCCATGATCTCCTCAAGCTCAATAGATTAACCTACTCAAACCGCTACACCTCAGTTCGTCTTTTCATAGACCAGGGAATAGTGACAAGTTTAGTAGTTTTGCCCCTATGTTTGTAAGGCATAAGGGCTTTTTTAATGTCTGATCGGCAGTCTTCAGAGGTTCCTTATTGAGTGGGATGTCTGCAAAGGAGAAGCGTTGCCTTATCAGCTTCAGATAGTTTTGTTTCGGATTAATTACCACTCGGATTAATAGGCGTAAACCATGCATCTGCAACTTCCTTTCAGGATACTACTGACTTTTACATTACTCACGCTCGCTTTTTCTAAGCTTCCGGCACAGGATCCAATTTTTATACATGACAGCGTTCCGGAAAGAATCCTTTCCTTGCGAAACCTGGCCTATTTTGAAGATACCACCAACAGCCTCGAATTTGAAGAAATCGTTTCTCCTCAGTTCGAAAACAACTTTACTGTTAACCCTGCTTTTTCTAACAAGCAATACAATAAGAAAGCAACCTACTGGGTTCGGCTTGATCTCCGCCATAACCCCCTCTCAGAAAAGCTATGGATACTGGAGTTTTATGACCAGACAATAGACAATATTGAAGCATATATCCCTAATGAGGAAGGCAACTATCAAAAAGTGAAGATGGGGGATAAATTAGATTTTGAATCACGCACATTTTCCCATAAGAATTTTGAATTGGTGCTGCATAACGACACAAATGAAGTGTTGACCTATTACTTTAAAATATCGTCCCACAACTTCGCTGACATACGGATAGCGGTTCGTTCAATGGATAGGTTTATTTTTTATGCGCTCAACGAGTACTTTCTCTACGGCTTATTCTATGGGATGATTTTGATCTTAAGCTTGTATAACCTGCTTATGTTTTTTGCCATACGGGAGATTAAATACATCTATTATATTTTTTATCTGTTAAGTGTGGGGGTTTACGTGATGTGCGTAGATGGGATCGCCTTTCAATATTTGTGGCCGGATAGCCCAAACTGGAATCAGATAGCGTACGGTGTATTCCTGTATTCTGTTATTCTATGGTCACTTTTATTTACCAAAAGATTTCTCAATTCAAAATCAACCGCGCCTTTCCTTAATAAGCTAATAAACTATACAATCCTAGTCCGCAGTATGGTTTTTGTTATTGCTTTATTCTATAATGAAATTTTTGAATACCGCGTGATTGAATTTTTTCCATTGGTGTTGATATTCCTTACCAGCATATACGTTCTGGTTCAGGGCTTTAAGCCTGCGAGGTTTTTTGTAATTGCCTATGGACTTTTGTTTTTTGGCTTTTTCATCAAAGCACTCGTCAATTCCGGAATCCTCCCTTTCGGAATTATCCAGTATTATAGTCTTCACATCAGCTTTTTACTGGAAATGCTGTTCCTATCTTTTGCCCTGGGAGACCGGGTGAGAATTCTGAAGCACAAGCGAGACCGGGCCCAATTACGCATTATTCAGCAGCACGAGCTGAATATGAAGCTTAAGGACCAGATCAACAAGGAACTGGAACTCAACATGCAATTGAAAGACAAAGTAAACCGGGAGCTGGAAGAAAAAGTAAACGAAAGGACGATAGAACTAAACGAGAAAAATCAGCTTCTGGAACAATCCAATCACAAACTAATTCAGCAGGCAAAGGAGATAAATCAAATTAACTCCATGCTTGACCTGGACAACTGGAAATTGAAGAACAATGTAAAGGAAGGCCTTGTAGATCGCTTCTTAAACAAAAAACTTAATTTTGATGAGTTTAAAAAGATTTTTCCTGATGAGCTGGCTTGTTATCGTTACCTGGAAAGAATAAAATGGGGCGAGGGCTTCAAATGCCGAAAGTGTGAGAATGACAAATATTTTGATGGTCTCAAAAAGTTCTCACGCCGTTGCACCCGCTGCGGATACAACGAATCCATAACAGCTTACACGATTTTCCATGGTATTAAATTCCCAATCGAAAAAGCTTTCTATATCACCTATCTGGTCATTAGTGGTAGTACGTCCGAAACGCTTGATGAAATCTCGACACTGCTGTCATTGAGAGTGAATACAATCTGGAACTTCAAAAACAAAATCCTAAACCTCAACAAAAGCGCTGAAGCAAAAAATTCCATCACTGCCGAGTGGTACAGCCTCCTTCTTGACAAAAAGCCTCGAAAAAAATCGAATAAACAAAAGGTGGCGGGTTAAAGTATTATTTAATCAAAAGCAATTCGTGTTCTTTAAATGGCAGACTAACCGCCACCTTGTGGATTTAACAAAGCCAGGGTGGAAAATCGCTGTTTTTATTGCGACAAAAATTTCCTTACATCCAAATATAGTGAGAGGGTTTGAACGGGTATTTTTCATCGCATTTGCTACTATTATTGCACTATTTAATTAGATTTGAAACAAGTCGCTGATTAGAGGAAGCTTTAATTTGGAGATGAAAATGATTGTAGTTCATGCTTTTAACTTTTTAATTCCCCAGGTGTAAAATGCTGTTCCCACGGCGCGTCCCTATTCCGGAAATATATGAAAAGACTTATTTCATTCATCGTAATCCTGATAACCTTCAGTTGCAACAGCGATGACCAGAAGGAACAGCCCAGGAAACTGGAACTTGTATCCCTTAACATAGGATCTTCCTTTCTTGAACCTGGAGCTGAAAATGACAATATCCCCACGAACCTGGCAATCGTAATGAAGTTCAATTTTTCCATTGAACGTTCCTCAGTTGAGCAGCACGTAAAACTGGTCGATGTACGGGACAATGAAATAAGGTTGAACTTTTCCTACTTCAATGATGACAAGACCATTTCTGCACTTCCGGAGGCAACACTCGCCAACAACACCGCCTACTCCCTCCGGGTGGGGTCGGTTCAAGCCACCAACGGAACCGCATTTGGCGGAGAAAACGTTTTCTTTAGCACCGGGCAGACACGTTTAACTTTGACATCAATTCAAGTGGACGATCAAAATCTAAGCGGCTCGGATAGAATTTTGAATGTAAAAAGAAACTTTCTGATAACAGCTAAATTTTCCAATCCAATCAACCCCGGTACAGCTTATCAGGAATTTGTGTCCATAACCGGTAAAAATGGAGTGGAAGATTTGGACGTGGAACTCTCCGGCGACAATACAACCCTGCTTATATCTCCTTTGTCTGAAGTTGAAGGCTTGTCTAAATACAGTCTGCGTATTTCTGAGGATTTAGGAAGCAACGACGGCTTCCTGTTTGATGGCTTCAGCCGGCAATTTTATACAGCGGTGGACTCCACGCCAAAATCCCCTAAGCTCCCCGACGAAGAATTGCTGACGCTGGTGCAGGAGCAAACCTTCAGATATTTCTGGGACTTTGCACATCCAGTAAGTGGTTTAGCACGTGAGAGAAATACTTCGGGAGACATTGTCACCTCTGGTGGCTCAGGATTTGGAATAATGACCATTCCGGTGGGCATTGAAAGAGGCTTTATTACGAGGCAGGAAGGTGTAGATCGCATTGAAAAAATTGTGGATTTTCTAACAACAGCTGAGAGATTCCACGGAGCCTGGCCACACTGGCTGAATGGTGTTACCGGCAAAGCAGTACCGTTCAGCACCAAAGATGATGGAGGAGACCTGGTAGAAACCGCATTTTTAATTCAGGGTTTACTCACTGCGAGGCAGTATTTAGATGAATCTGATTCGCAGGAAGAAACCATTATTGAGAAGATCAATGCTTTATGGGAAACAGTTGAGTGGGATTGGTACACGAAAGGTGGGGAAAATGTGCTTTATTGGCATTGGTCCCCAAACTATGAATGGGAAATGAACCATAAAATCACAGGCTGGAACGAGGCATTGATTGTTTACGTTTTGGCTGCCTCCTCTCCTTCTCACCCCATTGACCCGGAGGTGTATCATCAGGGATGGACAGCCGGCGGCAGTATGACAAATGGCAAGGAATTTTATGGGATCAGTCTACCATTGGGCCCCGACTACGGTGGGCCCATGTTCTTTTCTCACTATACTTTTCTGGGCCTGGATCCGCGCAACCTGGAAGACAACTACGCAAACTATTGGGATCAAAATGTAAACCATGCCCTGATACAACAAAAATATGCTGTTGACAATCCAAAGAACTTTGTTGGCTACGGCGCGGCAAGCTGGGGTTTTACGGCAAGCGATAGTCATGATGGGTACGCAGCACATGCACCAACAAATGACCTGGGCGTGATTACCCCAACAGCAGCTTTGGCTTCCATGCCTTACACACCGGAATTTTCAATGGATGCGCTGCATTACTTTTACTATATATTGGGAGATAAATTGTGGGGCGATTATGGTTTTTATGACGCCTACAACCCCACAGAAGATTGGTATGCCGACTCCTATTTGGCTATAGATCAGGGACCCATTATCCTAATGATTGAGAATTACAGGACAGGCCTGCTCTGGGATTTATTTGGGTCAAATCCGGAAACCAAAACGGGCCTGCAAAAACTGGGATTTACAGGTTATTAAAGGAACCGGGGAATTGGTATAAAAATCTGTAACACGAGCATTTGTATTGAATAAAGTAAACCTACTTAAACGCACTATGAAGAAACATTTTCTACTATTTTTTTCCCTTTGCGCAGGAATGTTCGCTGCGTGTACCGGCACCAAAACCGAAGAGGCTGCTGAATCAGATACTGTGATGACCGCAGATAGCATCTCGAACGATTCTTTGCTCAACCTGGTACAGTACCAGACCTTTCAGTATTTCTACGAAAATGGTGAGCCTGTTTCCGGCCTCGGCAGGGAAAGGACGCACATGGATGGAGAATACCCTCAGAATGACCAAAATGTAATTACCACTGGTGGATCAGGCTTTGGTATTATGGCACTTATTGTGGGAATAGAAAGGGGTTTTATAACCAGAGAGCAGGGGCTTGAACGCTTCCAAAGGATTGTTAACTTTTTGGATACCGTAGATCGTTTTCACGGAGCCTGGTCACATTGGATCGTTGGAGATTCGGGAAAGGTAAAGCCTTTTGGGCAAAAAGACAATGGTGGTGACCTGGTAGAAACCTCCTTCCTTGTCCAGGGGCTGATTACCGCGAGAGAATATTTCAAACACGGAAACGATGAAGAGAAAGCACTTGCAGCGAAAATTGATGAATTGTGGAAGGGCGTGGAATGGAATTGGTACACCAAGGGAGAAGATGTGTTGTACTGGCATTGGTCTCCGGAGTACGAGTGGGAAATGGATTTCCCTATAGGCGGGTATAATGAATGTCTGATCACCTATGTTCTAGCGGCCTCCTCTCCCACCTACCCTATTGATCCGGACGTTTACCATAAAGGCTGGGCCAGAAACGACTCGATTATGA
>CAZWQB010000075.1:1427-13956 GCA_964636035.1 uncultured Roseivirgaceae bacterium | reverse complement strand
AGGGAGAGGTATAGAAGAGGATCTTCGAACATGCCTATATTTTCAAAAACCTCTTTGTTTCCGAAAACGATCCGGCTGTGATTGTATAAAAATAGGTTCCTTTGGAAAAGTCATGCAGTGTGAGGTTCAAATTGAACTCCCCTCCTTCCTGATGCTCAATTACTTTCACTTTTATGATCTTCCCCTCTGCACTTTTTATAGTTATACGCACCAGTTCGCCGCGAGGAATCCTGTATTTTATATTCACGAATTCCGAAGCCGGGTTAGGTGCACAATTATGTAGTTGATATCGTTGGTCGATAACCTCATTAGAGGCCATGGGGCTGCCTTTGATCAAGGGAAGGATTTGGTCATCCGTCACATACTTGCTGAATTTTGCAGCCTCTATAGATTCGGAAGATGCACCCATCCAATCCTTGAGCAGGGTGGCAAACACCTGCCGGTAATCGTGCTGATGGATCAAATTGTTGTCGCTGGTAAGGTTGCTGAGATCAGGATTAGTTCCGATAATTCCCGGATTCACCTGTTTACCAAAAACAAACATGGGCGCCGCCGTTCCATGGTCAGTCCCGAGGCTGCCGTTGGAAGAAGCACGTCTGCCAAATTCAGAAAATGTTACCGTCATCACCTTGTCCTCTAATCCAAGTGCAGCCAAGTCGGTCTGAAACGCATTGATGGCGGCAAATAAATTATGCAGCAAGGCGGCATGATCTCCCATGGTGGTATCTCCTGCCTGGATCTGGTTGGCATGCGTATCAAAACCGTCGATTTTCGCCAGAAATACTTTTGTCTGACAACCACCGCTGAGCATCCGGGCTATCGTCTTCAGTTGTGCCGATAGTTTGTTTTGCGATTTATTAGCCGGTGCAGAAAATGGATATTTTTCCGGGTAACTGGCAACGTTCCTTCCCCGGTCGAACACAGTTTGAAGCCGTTCAGCATATTGATTCGACTTTTCCTCTACCTCCATAATGTATTCTAATTCTTGCCCATAGTTACTGTTGAAGTCATCCACAACGGGCTTCACTCCCACCTTTGACACCAGGTCGTAAAATTTCTCCGGATCTTCCATGGTAATGGCTACAGGAATTCCATTGTCTCTATGAAAAGCAAGAGATATTTTGGAGCCTATCTCCATCGCCAGGGGATCAGGATTATTTGCTGATGGATAGCCCTCAGGATAAGATGGATTTAAATTGTCAAGATATCTTCCCATCCAGCCGGAGCCGAGGTTCTCATCGTAATCTCCTCCCATTAACCAGATATCCCTGCTGCGAAAATGCGAACCGTTCATATTGTCGTAGCCCACTGATTGTACAATGGCCGCCTTTCCATTGTCATATAAATTCCTGAACGCTCCCATATCAGGATGCAGTCCTAATAGCTTATCATCCCCCAATGTACTGTCCAGGCTAAGGTACTTTCTATTTCCGCTTTCCGGAATAGCGATATTCTTCCTGAGATTATAATACTGGCTGTATTGATTGATTGGAATCAGCGTATTAAGTCCATCGTTACCGCCATGCAACTGTATAAGCACCAGCACTTTATCGTTGCCACTTGAGGTAATGATATTTCTTAAGCCTCCCAGGTTTGCTAGTGCATTCACGGACAGACCATTCAAAAGGAGCGCACCTGCTCCCGACATGGATATATTCTTTATAAAATTTCTTCTTTTCATAGAGGTTTCATTAAAACAATTGATATTCAGGAGCCTGCATCAACCGGGCAAACAAATTCTCCAACTGTCCTCTCACGCCAGCCTCTACACCTGTACTCTTAAATTCCAGCCACTCCATCTCCCATGCCTTTAAAGACAAACCTTCCAGAAAGATCTCGTTCAAAAAATAATTGAACCTGTCTTCGCCTACGTCTCTGGGAAAAAGCGCCGCTAAAAGTTCGCGAAGCAGCAGATCGGCCCTGGCGGGATTGGTAAAGTTTTGGGGACCATTCACAAATTTTAAAACATCCAGCTTTATCAAGTGGGTGAATGTCTTTTTTCGTTTGATTCCGGAGATAAGATCAGCGGGTAACTGGTAACGATGTGCCAGTGTGGTAGCCGATATCCAAATGCGGTTAAAGTCCGGTTCCTGGTAATAGGCTGCGTATCCTGCCGCACTTTCTATTTCGTAGAGCGACATTCCCTGAATTCCAAGCCGTTCTAATAGGTCAGCGTAGATTCCATAAAACTCCTCCAAATCTCCATCCTCTGACGGAAGTGCAACACTGTAAAACCTAAACATGCCAGCTAGGAGCTCCAATGGAGATTTAATCAAAGCACCTTCAATTCTATCATTTTCCCGCAGGACGTTCCGGTCGTAGAAATGGGTACTGCTTAATAGCGACTCTAACACCGGTTTAATTTCATAATCATTCCTCATGAACAAATCCGCCAGCGGGTGGATAATGGTGTTTTCTACCTCGGAAGAAATCTGGTGGTACACAAAAAACCGATAGAGTTTTCTGCATAGATGCAATGCCGTTTCCTTTTTGGAGAAAAGCATATCCACAAGCTCCTCTATTTCTTTAAACATTCCCTCAACAGAGTGTTCAAACGGAGCTATCTGCTTGTTGTCAAATCTGGCGCTGAACTGCTTCACGCCGAAATCATGAAGCGTAGGCTTCCCCTTTTTATTCACAGGTATTTTGCCGTAAGGTAAACCGGTTTCCTGATCTATGTTAGTTTGAAAGGTATGGTCAGCCAGAAATCCACTAAAAATCCGAGCCGCCTCCCTTACGTCCTGTTCAGTGTAGGTAGTGTAATCCTGACTACCAATTTGCGGTCCTTTTCCGATGGTGTATAATTCAAAAAATTCTCGTGCGAAGTTCTCATTGGGTGCTCCCACCCTGTTGTACCTGCCATCCAAGAACATAAGCATGGCGTTGTCGAAGCATATCTTTTTTGCAAGCTTTTTGAAATTCCCCAGCGAATAGTGCCTAAACAATGCATTTTGGTAGTACAGCGCTGAGCCAAAGTTGGCCTTTGTTTGGTCGGTGGTGAAATGGGTATGGAGGAAGTAAACCATGCGCTCCGACAGGGAAAGCGGCGACCTCAACATGTGATCGAGCCACCAGCACCTGACAGAAAGCCTGAGTGCCCCCTCAGGACTGTTCTTCGCTTTCCGGGCCGGCAGCCATTCGGCCTGCGTTGCCTTATCACGAGGCGGCTGTGGATTGGTATTTGTTTCAAAAAGCTCCTCCAAAGCCTCTGAAAGAGATTTTTGCGCAAACTGTTCGATCTCATACTTCGTTGGGCCAAAAGTTGCTCTCCTTAAAAGATGGGCTGCCGAACGATATCCTAACTTAGCCGAACTTTTGGATGATAGTGACATTTTATTTTCAATTTGCCACAAAACTAGGTCATCACCTTATCCTTATATGGGGAGATTCACCGGCATTCTTACAGTCTGGAAAATTATGCATTTCGTCGGGTTGGGGAGAATTTCCCGACATATTTAAATTTTTCTACTTATAAATTATAGGCAAAAGATCAATATTCATAAAACCATATTTTATTCTTACATCACGAAACTAAATCTTATTTTTTAACTACCACAAAAATAGTACTTTCACATGATTGGTTTAACAAAGTGCAATTCAGATCAACAGATAAAGTGGGTTTTGTAACCACATAGTTCATTATATGAAAAAAATGGGGCAGATTATCTCTTGCCGCCTTCATACAACTTTTATTTGAATTGTAATTTTTACAACCATACTCCCAATTGAAAGAAAAGATAATCCAAAAACTAAATATTTATAAAATACAATTTATGGCTTTAAAATAACCAAGGAACAAGCACGTTGTTTCTTATAACAATATGGCTTTTTTATTTCATTATTTTTTCATACCATTGAAGAAAAAATAATGTATCTATGAAAACAAAGTTTACTATGTTGGCGAGTTTAGGATTGTTAATGGGCTTCGCCAGCTTTGCACAAAAAATTAAAGTTACTTCCGGAGATTTAGACTTTTTGAAGGGACAAACCGCCATCAACGTGGAATACAACTACGACAATATGGGAGTGGGCAAATTTGATAAGGAAGAAGATTATATCAATGAAAAAGTTGAAGATTACAACAAAAAGGAAGCCGGACGCGGGGACAAATGGAGAGAAAGCTGGATTGCAGACAGAGAAGAACGTTTTGAGCCAAAGTTTGAGGAACTGCTCAACAAGAATCTGGAAAAGTCAAATGTGAAGGCGGGCGAATTTCCGGATGCTGCCTACACCATGCTTGTGAAAACAACTTATACTGAACCGGGCTTCAATGTGGGGGTCGTCAGGAAAAATGCCTACACTGATTATGAAGTTGTATTTATTGAAAACGAAACGCAGGAGGAAGTCGCTACAATGACAATTGTCAAATCGCCAGGCCTGGGCGCAATGGGATATGATTTTGATAGCGGCTTGCGTATTCAGGAGTCGTATGCAAAGGCTGGTAAAGAATTGGGCCAGTACCTGGCAAAAAGTGCCTTTAGGTAGTCCTGCTGAAAAACGCTTTAAGAAACAATTTTGACCATGATTGTCTTTGCAGGCGTTTTTCGCTGTTGCACTTTTTCAGCACGCCCTGGGCAGCGTTATAAACATTTTGAGGAGGGGATCTGTATAAAAGCCGATCCCTTTTTTATTGCTCAGTCAGGCGGTTCATCAAGCCCTTGCGACCGCATCAGGTATGATTTTAATATAACGCCCCACGCTCACGTTGTCGCGAAAAAAAGCCTCTATTCAAAGCATGTCAATCAGCAATGGGTGTTTAAATCTACATTTCCGGCAGAAGAAAATTTACGTATTTCAGATTTGGTGTAAAAATTAAAAACTTATCCCTAAATTGTCGTGCAAAATCATTTTCATTGCATGATATATTGGATCATTATAACCCTGGTAAGTCTCCTTTTCCTTTTTACAATTATCCCTATTTTTAAATATGAAGTCTGGTGGGTCAGGGGTTTCGATTTTCCCAGACTGCAGGTATTTTGTTTTTCGGTCCTGATTTTGATTTTGGAAGTCATTTTTTTGCCTTTTGCGGAATACGATACCTGGTTAATATTGGGTGTTACGCTGCTATGTGCAATCTATCAGGCTTGGTGGATCGCACCGTATACAATCTTTTATCCTAAGGAAGTTGAAGACGCAGCGAATTCGGAAGGCACCGTTCGGATAAAAGTAATGGTAGCCAATGTGCTGACACCTAACAAAAATGTAAACCAGTTGCTGAGCTTTGTCCAACAGTATGAACCGGACGTGCTGGGATTGGTTGAGACCGACGCATGGTGGGAGGAAAAATTGGAAACACTGGAAGCCGATTACCCACACACGCTCAAGTGCCCTTTAGAGAACCTCTATGGCATGCATATTTATTCCAGACTACCACTAACAGATACGAAAATCCAGTTCCTGGTTGAAGACGATGTGCCTTCGATGCATGTTCTGCTAAATTTACCGAACGGACAGAAAATTGGGATGCATTGCGTGCATCCGGCGCCTCCAAGTCCTACAGAAAATGAAAAATCGTCGGAGCGGGATGCAGAGTTAATTATTGTAGCGAAAAGCGTGGCTGAGTCAAATCTGCCGGCAATTGTAACCGGAGACTTAAATGATGTGGCCTGGTCTGCTACCACAAGGCTCTTCAGAAAGATATCCGGGCTTCTGGACCCTCGTGTTGGCAGAGGGATGTTCAGTACTTTCCACGCAAAATATCCGATGCTGAGATGGCCATTGGACCACTTCTTCCATTCTGATCATTTTAAGCTCGTCAGAATAATAAGGCTACCCTACTTTGGTTCTGATCATTTCCCTATATTCATTGAACTGGCATATACCCCGATTACCGGTGACGATCAGGAAGGGCTTGAAGCTGATGAAGATGACGAAAAATGGGCGGAAGAAAAAATGCAGGAGGAGCAGGTAGACGAAGACGATGTACATATGCCTGGGGAATGAAACCGAAAAAAGGAGCTCAGCCAAGATCCGGGTAGATTAAAACCGCTTCTATCTTGATTTAAGATTAGCGAAAGCAGCCTAGTTCACCAACTCCTGCCCTTTCGTAATAGCTCCTGCAATGGTTGCTGTCATCATGCAAGCAAGTGTAGCGGCAAGCAACGCACGCATGCCCAGTCTGGACAGGTTGTCCTGCTGATTGGGCGCCATTGCACCAATTCCACCAATTTGTATGGCAATCGACGAAAAATTGGAAAATCCGCATAAAGCGTAGGTCGCGATTACTATTGATTTGGGTTCAAGCATACCGGCATTTTTCATTTCCGCCAATCCCAGGTAGGCAACAAATTCATTGATAACCGTTTTCTGACCCAGCAAGCTCCCAACAGCCAGCGTATCATGCCACGCTACTCCCATTACGAATGCAAAGATCCGAAACAACTGACCCAATATGTATTCCAGAGACAATCCCTGAAACTGCCCATTGGTGGCATTTACAATAAGCCCATTCAGGCTTTGCTTGTCTCCTATCTCGTATTCGCCAATGATGCCTGAAAGCAAGAAATTTAAAAACGCAATCACGGCGATAAATGCCAACAGCATAGCTCCTACGTTCAAAGCTAGTTTTAGTCCTTCGGTAGCTCCTCTTGACAAAGCATCAATTAAATTAACGCCCAGCGTTTCCTTGTTTACCCGAAGGTTTCTGTCCAATTTTTCAGGATTAGTTTCCGGGAGAATTATTTTCGATATAACTATAGCAGCGGGAGCGTTCATTATGGATGCGCTCAAAAGATAGGCGGCAAATCTGGCTTTTTCAACCGGATCATCGCCTCCCAGAAAGGCAACGTAACCTGCAAGCACACCACCAGCAATAGTCGCCATCCCCCCAGTCATCAAACACAGCAGCTCCGACCTGGTCATAGCAGGGACAAAAGGGCGAACCAGCAAAGGTGCCTCCGTCTGACCTAAAAATATATTTCCTGCCGCTGAAAGGCTTTCTGCGCCTGACAATCGCATTGTGCGGGACATCACCCAGGCAATACCGAAAACAACTTTCTGTAGAACACCTAAATAATAAAGTCCGGAAGAAATCGTAGAAAAGAATATGATCGTGGGCAACACCTGAAAGGCAAATATAAACCCGAAGGAATCCCCTGCAAGATCGCCGAAAAGAAACCGTGCCCCATCCCCCGAAAAGCTCAAAAATTTAACGAATCCCGTACTGATGACGTTGAACAGGTCATTGACAAAATCCACCTTGGTAATGAGCAATCCGAAAATGATTTGAAGGAGCACACCGATACCCACTAACTTCCAATCTATTCCTCTTTTATTCGTTGAAAAGAGAAAGGCAACCATGATCAGGAAAAGCAAGCCGCCCAATCCGCGCAGGTATTCCATATTATTACGTTGAACTGTTATATTAGAGGCAATGCATGAAAAAAGAGGCCCGATAGTCAGCCTCTTTTAACTATTATTCAATCAAAATTAATTCCTTCGGTTTATCTCGTCCCTGATTTTTGCGGCTTTTTCATACTCCTCTTTTGCCAATGCTTCGTTGAGCATCGTTTGAAGTTTATCTGTAGGCAGGTCTTTTAGTTGCTCTACCAATGGTTTTTCCTTTTTCTTTTCCGATCTGCCGGTTTCTTTCTGAACCTCCTCCGGCTCGTCCTCCGTCTCATCTGTTAGCACAATTCCTGCTTCAGAGAGCACTGCTTCATAGGTAAAGATAGGCACATTAAAGCGCAAACCAATGGCAATCGCATCAGAAGGGCGGGCATCAATTTCTGTTGATCGTTCACCGTCACTACACACAATTTTGGCAAAGAATACGCCTTCTTTCAGATCAGAAATCAAAATTTCCTGAACTGTAAAATTGAAATTATGCGCAAAAGACTTAAACAGGTCATGGGTCATTGGCCTGTTCGGGATGATCTTCTCTATCTCAATAGCAATTGCCTGTGCTTCAAACATGCCTATAATAATGGGTAGCCGTCTACTGCCAGATGTCTCTCCTAAAACTAATGCAAATGAACCAGATTGTGACTGGCTGGAAGAAAGTCCTAATATTTCCAGTTTTATTTTATCCACGTTAAATATTTTTCTAGGTTTATTACTTTGCAGCTTTAATTGCTTCAGTAAGCTTAGGAACTATTTCAAAAGCGTCACCTACAATCCCATAATCAGCCGATTTAAAAAATGGTGCTTCAGGATCTTTATTGATAACAACAATGTATTTTGAGCTGTTTACTCCCGCCAAATGTTGAATAGCGCCTGAAATACCCACAGCAATGTACAAAGTTGGACTCACCTTAATGCCCGTCTGACCAACGTGCTCGTGGTGGGGTCTCCAGTCCATGTCGGAAACTGGTTTGCTACAACCCGTAGCCGCACCCAGTACTTTCGCGAGCTCTTCAAGCATGCCCCAGTTTTCCGGCCCTTTCATGCCCCTGCCTCCTGATACTACAATGTCAGCTTCCGGTAGTAATACTTCTCCTGTTGCTTTGTCAATATTAGTGATTGTGGCAGCAAAATCCGCATCATTGAAAGAGACGTCGAATTTCTGAACCTCCGCCTCCGAACCATCTTCTTTGAGGGAAATGGCGTTTTTTTTAATTGCTATAATTTTCTTCTCAGCAGTTAAAGATGTGTAAGCAAAAGCCTTTCCCGTATAAATGCTTCTTTTTACAACAAAACCATCCGTCAGATCGGGCAGCTCGGTTACATTTGAGGCAAGACTCGCTTTCAACTTTACAGCCAGGCGGGCAGCGACAGGATCACCCAGTGAAGATTTTGCCAATACCAATATATTGGCACCTTCTTTTTCAAAAGCCTGGGCCAACACAGAAGAATAAGCCTGGATAATCCCCTGGTTCAGCTTCTCATTATCGGCATGAAGCACCTTGTTAATGCCATACTTTCCTGAACTTGCCAATTCTAATGCATCCAGTGAACCCATGGCTATACCTGTCACAGTTTCACCGTTTCCGGATGCCATTGCTGCCGCATAAGAAGCTGCTTCTAATGATGATTTCTTTATTTTTCCTTCAGCACTCTCTAAAAAAACTAATATAGACATTGAAAATAAGTTTTGAGTTAAAAATCAGAATTTGAACTGTTTTGAAATGGTCTTAAGCTGCTATGCATACCATCGCCATTTTAAACTAAGCATCCAAAGTTCTACAATACCTTAGCTTCGTTTTTAAGTAAGCTAACCAATTCTCCCACATTGTCTGCATCAATCATTTTAACTTCTCCCTTAGCAGGTGGCAGTTCGTATTTCAGAACCTTTCCGGATGCAGCAGAACTTGTAGGCTCAACCACTTTCAAAGGTTTGGTTCTGGCAGACATAATTCCACGCATATTTGGAATTTTCCATTCTGCAATGGGTTCCTGACAGCCGGCCACAAAAGGTAAACTTACCTCAATATTTTCTTTTCCTCCCTCTATTTCTCGAGCCATTTTGCCTTTTCCACCTTCTATATCGAGCTTCATTACCGGCGAAATAGAAGGAATTCCCAACAGTTCACCCACCATTCCATGTACCTGGCCACCATTGAAATCGATTGATTCACGTCCCATTAAAATCAAATCATAGTTACCTTCTTTGGCTATTTTAGCAATCTCTTCGGCAACAAAAAAGGCGTCAGACGGGAAAGCGTTTACTCTGATCGCCTCATCAGCTCCAATTGCGAGCGCTTTTCTGATGGTAGGCTCAGTGTCAGCTTCTCCTACGTTAAGAACTGTTACTTTGCCATTATTGGCCTCCTTCAACTCAATAGCCCTGGCAAGGGCATAATCATCATAAGGGCCAATAATAAATTGTACTCCTGAGGAATTTAATTTTGTATCGTTATCAGCAAATGAAATTTTTGAAGTGGTATCTGGCACATGGGTAATGCAGACTAAAATATTCATCAGAAATCTTTTTATAAAGGAAAACGACTACCGCTGTTTCGCCTGCCTTTGGTTGAAACTATCTTCAATGCTGGGTAGCGGAAAAAGTTTACCAGCTCTGTTAAATAACTTTAAATTTCGTGTGAAGTTACAGAATATTAAAATAAATAAAAAAGTGGATTTTATAACGATTTATAAAGTTTAAACATTAAATTTCAAATTGTTTGTTATAAATATATATTGAATGAATACGCAAAGGTTAGCTCAGCTTTTGGAGTTTTTAGAAGAAGAACCGAACGACCCTTTTAATAAATATGCCATTGCCATAGAATATCTTGAAGAAAAACCAATGGAATCATTGAAGTACTTTCAGGAATTACTACAAAACCATGAAGACTATACCGGCACGTACTACCATGCAGCAAAACTTTACAATGCCCTGGGAAATAAAGAGGAAGCTGAGCGTGTGTTTTCAAAGGGAATTGAAATTTGCAGGAGCCAGAAAGATCACCACGCACTCAGAGAATTACAAAACGCATACAATGAATTTCTGTTCGATGAGGAAGATGATTAATAAACTCAAAACCTTTTATCGTTTCAAAATTCAACAACCAGCTTTCCTGATTGTCTGCCCGCTTTCATATCGTCAAATGCAGAAATTATCTCATCAAAGGGACGAATAGAGTCTATCATTGGCTCAATTTTGTGCTTGCTTATGAAGGCGACCATGTCAGAAAATTCCTGATCATTTCCCATTGTTGAGCCTTGAAGGGTAGCCTGGCTCCAAAAGATTTTATGAATGTTCAGCTTGTTCGGCGCACCGGTAGTGGCACCGTAGAAAACTATTTTTCCGCCGGGTTTCACCACATTTAACAGCTCATTGAACTGATCGCCCCCGGCACTGTCGATCACTACATCAAATCCTCCAGCTTCTGTAAGAGCATTTTTTGTCCAGGAACTATCCTTGTAGTTGAACCCTCCCCGAGCGCCCTGTTTAACAACAGCCTGGATGTTTTCCGATTTACTGGAGGTTACATACACCTTAGCCCCTGCAGCCCTTGCAAAAAGAAATGCAAACTGCGCCACGCCACCACCTACGCCGGTAATCAGCACTTTCTTTGTTGAATCCACTTTTCCATGTTTGAACAGGGCCCGGTAGGCAGTGAGGCCGCCAAGGGGAAAGGCAGCAGCAGTTGCATGGTTGAGATAGGCAGGCTTTGCGTGCAATCGGTCGACGTCTACCACCACATATTCCGCAAAAGTTCCGTTTTTTGGCATTCCCAGGATGGAATATTGAGAAGATTGTACTTCCGGATCTGAACCCCAGGAATTATTGGGGTTGATCAGCACTTCCTTCTCTAGCCACTCCTCGTCGGCAGTACTTCCAACCGCTTCAACTACGCCGGCACCGTCTGATCCAAGAACGGTTCCAAATTGGATGTTTGGATATTTTCCTTCCCTACACCATTGATCCCGGTGGTTTAAAGCCGCTGCTTTTATTCGAACCAATGCTTCTCCGGGGGCACAGGTCGGTTTGGTGATATTCTTGATTTCAATGGTATTGGTCGCAGATAAAACTAATGCCTTCAAAGTATGTGCTTTTAATGTTTAGTTTTATAATTGATTTCCAGCAGCATTGTTTCACTTTTTCGCAAGCTTTACCTGTTCTCTGCACATTTACTGCAGTACCGTGTTTACCGACATTAGAAGGGCGCTTCCTCATCATCTCCCAGGTCGGGCAAAGATTTGGAGTCAGGATTTAATTTGCTGCTAAGGGTAATCGTATTTGGTTTTGCATCAAACTCCCCGGGGATTCCTGTAGATGGGAAGGAGCCATAACCTCCAGGTTCAAACCCACCCTGTCCGTCAAGATCAGCGAATTTTGTAAATTTGCCAATGAATTTCAGTTGTACGGTGTCCAGCGAACCGTTCCTGTGCTTGGCTATGATCACCTCTCCCACTCCCTGCATAGCCATACCGTTCTCATCTTCTGTAATGCCATAATACTCAGGCCGGTAGAGGAACATTACCATATCAGCATCCTGCTCTATGGATCCGGATTCCCTAAGATCCGAAAGCTGAGGTCTTTTATCGCCACCTCGGGTTTCAACGGCCCGGCTCAACTGAGACAGTGCGATTACCGGTACGTTCAACTCTTTCGCTATGTTTTTCAAGGCACGGGAAATAGATGCAATTTCCTGCTCCCTGTTGCCGCCGGCACCGCCACTCTTTGAGGTGTCTCCCGACATCAACTGAAGGTAATCTATAATAATCAGCCGGATGTCGTGCTGTGCTTTCAATCTCCTGCATTTCGCCCTTAACTCCAGGATCGAAAGTGCAGGCGTATCATCAATAAAGATGGGCGCTTCTGTAAGTTTGGCTGTTTTATGTACCAATTGCTCCCATTCGTAGTCTGCCAGATTCCCCTTTTTTATTTTTTCACTTTCCAACTGTGCCTCCGCTGAAATCAACCTGTTTACCAACTGAACCGAGGACATTTCCAGAGAAAATATAGCTACAGCGTGGCCAAAATCTACGGCTGCATTCCGCATTGCCGACACTACAAATGCCGTTTTACCCATACCCGGCCTGGCTGCAATAATTACCAGATCAGATTTCTGCCAGCCGGAAGTTACTCTGTCCAAAGCTGAAAAGCCGGTCGGAACCCCGGTGAGGCCATCCTTGTGGTGCT
>CAZWQB010000075.1:0-1327 GCA_964636035.1 uncultured Roseivirgaceae bacterium | reverse complement strand
CTGTCCAAAGCTGAAAAGCCGGTCGGAACCCCGGTGAGGCCATCCTTGTGGTGCTTTTTAGCTTCCAGTTCGTCCATGGCCTCCTTCATGATGGACCGCATATCGGCATAATTCTTTCTGATGTTTGATTCTGATACTTCAAACAGCGCCTGTTCCGTCCGATCTAAAAGCGCAAATACGTCGGTCGTATCTTCATAAGCCTCCGTTTGAATTTCTGAAGAAATTTTTATTAATTCCCTTTTTATGGCCTGTTCAGAAACTATCCGCGCATGGTATTCGATATTGGCCGCCGAATTTACTTTGGTGGTAAGGTCTGCTATGTAATAGGCGCCTCCAACAAATTCGAGCTTACCATCTTTCCGCAACTGGTTTGCCACGGTTCTTAAATCGACTGGCTCTGAATTGTTGAAAAGTTTAACAATGGCCGCATAGATTTCCCGGTGCGCATCTTTATAAAAGCTTTCCGGCTTTAAAATATCGATTACGGTGGTAAGGGCATCTTTTTCCAGCATCAAGGCCCCCAGCACCGTTTCCTCCAAATCAATGGCCTGTGGAGGCAATTTTCCTAAAGCCGTGCCAATCTCTACACTCGTCCTGAATTTGTTTTTGTACCCTAATCGTGCTCCTGATTTTTCCACCGTCATAAATGCAATTTTCGTCGGAACTCCATGTCCCCTTTTGATGAGATTGAATGTATATCCTTAATGATGCTGGCAAACCTAAGTAAAAAGAAGTAATTCTTATAAAGGCTTTATCAACATTTTTACCCCTTGTTTATGCACATCATTCAAGGGTTGTGCACATGCTTCTTGGCTTTGTTAACAATTTATTAACAAATAATATTATTAGCAATGCTAAATATTTTTTAGTAATTTATTCTTTCTCCTGAGGCTCAGTAGGTTCCGAAACCTCTTCATTTGCATCTAGAAATTCCCGGAAGTCGTCAAGGTCGGTGTTTTTCCAAAACGGAATGTTTGATTTAGCGGCTGCCTGTGAAATAACGTGTGCAGCCACAGGCGATGTGAGTAGCATAAAGAAAATAATGGCGACGGATTTGATCAACACAGACATCTCATTAAAATGAAGCCCGATGCCCAGGACAATAAGTCCCACGCCCAAGGTTCCGGCTTTTGTAATTGCAGACATTCTGATATAGAAGTCGGGAAGCCTGAGTATACCTATTGCTGAAATCAGCATAAAGCATGCACCCAGAAAAACAAAAGCTGAAGTTATAATTTCATGGATCAATTCTATCACTGTGTTTTTTTTCAGGTTTGGTTTTAATTCTTTTGTTTAAGAAATAGGCAAATGACATGGCTCCGAGAAA
>CAZWQB010000074.1:7203-14158 GCA_964636035.1 uncultured Roseivirgaceae bacterium | reverse complement strand
ATCCTATATCAAACAAGTGCACATGTCGGAGAAATTAATCAGTAAAGAACCCTTAGAAGGCGCCGAAATAGAAATAACCATCACCCCGGTTGTCGGTCAAAAAAAGACCGAAGGCAGCGTTCCTGAAACTACAACCTTTCGTTTTACAAACAGGCAAACTTTACATTCAGTAGCTTGGGGGAAGCATAAATTCAGGTTTATATGTGGTAATTTTGAGGAAACTATTGAACTGATCCAACGAAAATAAACTGCTTAAGAAGGGTTTATGGTTTCCAAAAACGCGCTCGGAAAACGTCATTAGACTGAAGACAATTACATGTTCCCGAAAGCTTACTATTCAATGCTAATTTCCAAAGGATAAATTTTTGAGGTCCCATCATCATTGTCTGCAATGGCCAATGCAGTGTATCTCAAGCCTCCATCCGAACTTAAAATCGTAATAGATTCAATTTTATCCTTAAGTGGCTGGCCGTTCAATTCAAATTGCCATAAGTCAGGCCGCTGTTTTTCATCAAGTTGGTCTAAAGGTAAAATACCCAGGTAACTTCCCAGTATTTCACCGTCGTCTATCCAATTGCTGGTTGCTTCTACGGTTGCTGTAAAAAGCAGGGTATTTGTACCCGGAACAAGGCTGCAACCGGACAATCCGACAAAGGCTCCATCCTGAGCAGGCAGTTCTACTTTAAACTGTTCAATTTCAAGCTCACCGAAATCATCTTCTCCTTTCAGACAACGATTGAAAGCGATTATATTAGTTGTAAAAATCGCGTTTGTTCCCCGGTTCAAAAGGTATAATTTACCTTGATGAATTACTGCCCCTTCTATGTTCAGTTTTTCCCGGTTTTCTCCGCCTGTTTGCAACTCAAGTCTGTTGTAAAATCGAGTCAGCTTGTGCGTTTCCACACTTCCTTTTTTAGGATCAACTATGACCAAAGAGTCTCGTTTCTCAGCCAATGACCCGCTTCCGAAACCATAAAGCACGGAGCTGCCGTTTTGCTCAAAAAGCGCCAGGCATTCGTAGTCTGGCTTTAGAGGCTTTTCAATTCTTAGCACATGCTCATATCCACGTGTCAGCTCAGTGCGGTTTTCGATCTCAAACGCCTTGTTCAATTCAAAAAGTGAGGGTGAATCATCTGAGATAATAAAAATTGATCCATCAAGAGCGACCATTCCCGAACCTGAGGGAACCTGATCGAGTGTAGTAGGCTGCTTAACAGTTACTTGTAAAGTATTTGAGGTCATTTCACATCCTAAAGTTAAAATAATACATACCAGGAAGACAAAAGTAAACCGAAATGAAAACTGCATCATTAAAGCAAAAACGGTTAATATTTGAAAAACAAAAACAGTTGGATAAAAGAAAATAACATCAACAACAGCGCAAGAGAAATTCGATGATCAGGATTCTCAATAAAATAAAAGTACAAGCTCAAAACAAGCAGTGAAGCGGGAATCAGGTAACCGAAAACGACGTACAGATTATAAGCCTGGTTGAGCCTTTTTTGTTGTTGCTTCACTTCAAAAATTGCGTATAAGGGAGTTTCAAAAAGCCAGGTGGTCACCACAAGCGCTTCCTGCACATCATAGATTTTTTTGGATTCATGGTGATCGAAGTTCAGGTTAAAATTCTCCAACACAATTTTGTTGGATTGGCGCATTGCAGGGTAGATACGCTCGTTCGGGCTGTACGATTGATTGTGCGATGAAACTACCTTGTCGGTAAATTGCTTCCTCGGTAGTAAGTAATCCAAAGCAAGCAGCACATTAAATAGCAAACAAAAAGCAGCGTAATAGTTAAAGTACTTTAAAATCAGGCGCAACTGCAATTCCTGTTGTCGCTTCGCCTCCCTGGCTTTTCTTGCGGCATATTCCCGCGCCCGTCTTCTCCATTCATTGTAAGCAGCTTTTCGGGGATCGTAGTCATAGGAAACTCTCTCGTTATTGGGCTTCGGACCAACTTCTGTTAGAAACTTATAGGCTTCATGAATTTTTAAAAATTTCTCTACCGCATTTTCATTCTTGTTAACATCCGGATGATAAATTTTTGAAAGTCTTCGAAAGGCGCTTTTAATTTCTGCCTTTGAGGCTCCGGGGGCAAGATTTAATACTTCCAGATATGCATTTTGCATGTAAAAAAACTATTGAAGATCGGCGTTTATTGTTCGGCTATTTTAACAAGCGATCGATCATTATTGATTTCAATCCAATAGCCATTGGGATCCTGAAAAAAGATTTGTTTGATACCATCGCCCCTTACTGTTGCCACTTTGGGCGTTCCCTCCCAGTTTCCATAAGCTATCCCAAAGTTATCAAGATGCGCCATAAAAGCTTGTATGTCATCTACACAAAAGCTAAAATGGGTTGTTTTTTCAGGTTTTATCACCGTCTCCGGACTTTCAATAATATGCAACTGGCTTTCTGCACCAATCTGATACCAAAGATGGAGTCCGTCTTTAAACGGCTCCGCAATAGGCTCGAGCTGCAATATTTCTTCGTAAAATCTACCACTTTCTGCTATATCTCGAACGTGCAGCGCGATATGATTCAGTACTACCCTACCATGTTCAATTGCATGCCTGTTTTGTTTTTCTGTCATTTGTAAAACCCTTCTTTTTTTTAAAAAAACTACTTAACTACTTCCGGAATTTTTAGATCCAGCCCGAATGCCTTATTTAGCTTCTCAATAAAATAGGCAGAAAATAAAGGCGATTCCTTTTCAACATTTTGGTGGACGAAGAAAAACAGCGATTGAAGTCCATGCCCACGCCACAGTTTAATTCTCTCTATCCAGTCATCCAAACGGGAATAGTCACTCGAATGGTTTGCGCCCACGTACCTGATAAAGGCTTTGGGAGTGGTGAGTCGCATGTGTAACATGTCCCTCCTGCCTGCTGTGTCTACGAGCACGTTGGTAATATTATTCTCTTCCAATAAAGTCGACAGCTTATCGGCAACTTCGGCATCCAGGAACCAGTCCTGATGTCTCACCTCAATTGCCAACGGGAACCCCTTCGGAAAAAGTTTTACAAAGCTATCAACCCTGTCAAAATCTTTGGGTTTAAAGTTATCGATCATTTGAAGAAAAACCATTCCCAACTTTTCTTCAAAATGACTGATGGCATCACAATACCTGGTGAGCGGCTCTTCAATGTTATTCAGTCTTCGATACTGACTTATCGTACTTGAAATTTTCGGAAAAAATCTAAAGCCGTCGCCCGTCTTACTTTTCCATTCGATAACCTGCTCACTGGTCGGCGTTTTATAAAAAGTTGCGTTTAATTCAATAGCGTTGAATTGAGTTGCATAATAAGATAACTCATCCTTTGTACCTCTGGGATAAAATCCTTTTAGATCCTGTTTGTTCCACTTTGCACACCCCACATATACCTCAAAGGGCTTGTCATTTTTATTCCTTTTTAAAAGATCAACGGTTGCCGGATGATCTTTGGGAATGGTAAAATCTACCTCATCTGGATTTTCTACTTTTCCAAACTTCATAGGATAAATGATTTAATTGTTACGGCTAATTTCCACTATTTTATTGGGAAAACCTTAAGTTTTGTCTAAATCTAAAGTACTTTTACTGGTGGCACATTAGCTTCAGTTCCCTGTGCGCATAGTTTGGATATTTAATTTTAATACATGGAAGCGAACCTCCCGAACCCACAGGTATTGGTTGACCTGGTGGTAATGAAGATGCCCTTTGGAAAACACAAAGGTGTCACATTGGCCAATTTACCCATCAGTTACCTGGAGTGGTTTCATCAGGAAGGTTTGCCTCCGGGGAAGCTGGGAATGCTGATGGCGACCATCTACGAAATCAAAATCAACGGCCTCGAAGGACTACTGGATCCCATCAGAAAGAAAGTACGAATGAACAGGTAAATGACGCGACGAACAATATGAAGCCTACTATCACTATTATTTACTGCCCAAAATGCAGATGGATGTTGAGAGCGGCCTATATGGCCCAGGAATTGCTATCGACCTTCGAGTCTGATCTGGAGGGCGTACTTTTAAAACCTTCCGAACTCTCCGGCCAATATTCCATCCTGGTTGGTGAAAGCCTGATTTTTGACAGGAAAACGGCAGGAAGATTTCCTGAAATCAAAGAACTGAAGCAACTGGTAAGGGATCTGGTAAATCCGGAAAAAGACTTGGGCCATTCTGACAGAAGATAACGTTGTTTTGGCGCATTATGACTTAATGATCCAATGTTGATAAAATATTATTATCCGAGATATACCCATACGAGCAAGATGAGGCCGTGCAGCAAATATTGCCAATCCAACCAGCAACTTTTTATGGGTGCGACGTATCAATAAAGAGATAACGTACTTATCTCGTGTAAATTAAAGCCATGAACATCCAACTTGAAAATAAACTCAATAGTAGAAGCATTCGTCCTACAGCCATGCGCCTGCTTGTTCTGGAAGCGCTTACAAACCAGCAGGCTGCCATTAGCCTTTCTGAGCTTGAAAGGATATTTGAAAAGTCTGACCGGATAACTCTGTACCGAACCTTGAAGACATTTCAGGAGAAAGGGATTGTGCATAGTATTGACGATGGCACGGGTGCACCGAAATATGCGCTTTGTGAAGATGACTGCGCCTGCGATATCGACAGGGACCTACACGTGCATTTTCATTGTAAAGTCTGCAGTGATACATTTTGCCTTCCCAAATACAAAATTCCGGAAATAAATTTACCATCAAAATTTCAGGCAGAAGAAGCCAATTTGGTTGTAAAGGGCATTTGTGCGCAATGCTCGAATTAAATGCAATTCCTGTGCATGCTTTAATACGTTAATTTTGGGGTAATAACAATCATAGAAGGAAGCTTCCTTCTGTTACATGGTTTTATCCTTCAATGAACGATATGAATTATAGCAACGAAGTGCAGGAAAAAGATCTGAAGCTGAAAAGCTCCGAACCGGTGGTTCCTCAGGTGCCCCCACCTCCTAAAAATGAGGGGCATGGGCATGGGGAAGAAAAGCCAGGATGGAAAGCACACTGGGATTTGTTGCTTGCATTGGCAATTCTGGTAAGCATGCTGATGTTGGAATATGCCTTCAATGTCGGTTTACCGAATATTCCTTTACTGGCCATCAATCTTTTTGCATACTTCCTCGCAGGGAGAGGCGTCCTTCAGCTTGCCTGGCGCAAATCAAAAAGAGGCGATTTCTTCAACGAATTTGTGCTGATGAGTGTCGCTACCATTGGCGCCTTTCTGATCGGCGAGTATGAGGAGGGTGTTGCTGTGATGGTGTTTTACCAAATCGGAGAGTGGTTTCAACATTCCGCTGTAGACCGTGCTAAAAAAAGCATCAAATCCTTGCTGGATGTAAGGTCAAAGCGCGTAACAGTAGTCAGGAATGGACAACCCATCTCATTAGAGCCGGCTTTGGTAAAGATTGGTGAAGAAATCCAGATAAAACCAGGCGAGCAGGTGGCCCTCGATGGCGACCTTGTTTCTCCCAGTGCCTCCTTCAATACGGCCGCGCTTACCGGCGAAAGTTTACCTGATACAAAATACAGGAACGATCGCGTACTGGCAGGTATGATCAACCTCAACACCCTTGCAGTGGTGAAAGTTACGGCACTGTTCAGGGACAGCAAACTGAGTAAGATTCTTGAAATGGTGCAGGATGCAACCGCAAGAAAGTCGAGAACGCAGCTTTTTATATCACGTTTTGCAAAAGTATACACGCCCATTGTTTTCTTCCTGGCATTAGCACTTTGTGTCCTGCCCTTTTTCGTGGTCGACAACTATGTATTCACCGACTGGTTTTACCGCGCCCTGGTATTTTTGGTCATCAGTTGCCCATGTGCCCTGGTGGTTTCCATCCCGTTAGGCTACTTTGGAGGAATTGGATTGGCTTCACGAAATGGCATTCTTTTTAAAGGCGGAAATTATCTGGACGTGATGACGCAGGTTAAAACTGTGGTGATGGACAAAACAGGTACATTGACCAAAGGCGTGTTTAAGGTGCAGGAGGTTGTACCCTTCGGAATAACAGCAGACGCCTTACTTGATGCCGCAGTAGCATTGGAAAGGCATTCTACCCACCCCATTGCGAAAGCCGTTACGGAATATGCGGCGAAGGTGCAAACAAACGTGGCGATTGTTGATATAGAAGAAGTGCCAGGGAATGGTTTAAAAGGCATTGTAGAGGGCCAGCAGGTCTTGGCCGGAAACCTGAAGCTGCTGAAAGATAACGACGTGGTTTATCCGGCGGAACTCGACCAACTGAAAGACACAATTGTAGCAGTTGCCATTGGTGGAAATTATTCTGGATATATTTCTATTGCAGATGAAATAAAGCCGGATGCCGGGAGCGCCGTTAAAGAATTGCATCGGCTTGGGATTAGAACCGTAATATTGTCGGGCGACAAGCAGGCAGTAGTTGACCGGATAGCAAAAACATTGAATATTGACGAAGCTTATGGGAATCTACTGCCCGACGCTAAAGTGCAAATGGTTGCTAAACTCCAGGCAGAAAGCGGCAAATTGGCTTTTGTGGGTGATGGAGTAAACGATGCTCCGGTGATTGCACTTGCAGATGTTGGCATAGCAATGGGTGGACTGGGAAGCGATGCTACAATAGAAACGGCCGATGTAGTAATTCAGAACGACCAACCATCAAAAATCCTGGGTGCCATCAAAGCCGGCAAAATTACCCGCCGCATTGTTTGGCAGAACATAATTCTGGCAATGGGTGTAAAAGCAATAGTCTTGATTTTAGGAGCGGGAGGCGTAGCCAATCTATGGGAAGCAGTAATCGCAGACGTAGGTGTAGCCCTTCTGGCCATTCTCAATGCGGTGAGGATCCAAAGGATGAAATTGTGAACTTCTTTATTCTGAGTTAGAAAGTTAATTTCTCGGGTTCTATTGTTCTGGGTTCAGAGTTCAAGGTTCAGGGTTCAAAGTTCATCGCTTCATCGCTTTGCTAAAC
>CAZWQB010000074.1:6015-7103 GCA_964636035.1 uncultured Roseivirgaceae bacterium | reverse complement strand
AAAACCGCTTTGCTAAACCTCGCATCCTGCTTCTAAAAAGACAAAAAGAAGCTAAAATCAACGACAACCCGAATGCGTAGGATAAAGCGCAGGTTTCGTAAAGCTACAACCCAATGATGTCGGCGATAACAGTTCGCCCTTTTTTCAGGGAGAGATATCGCGGGCAGGGGTTAGGTACGGAATGCTTCAATGCCCGGTACGCGACCGAAAAATCAAAGCTACAGCAATCCTACATCCCAACCCATCAAATCCATTACCTCCGCGAATTCAGGTTGAAGCCCTGCCACAATTTGAACTGGTTTGGCACTGATGGGATGTACAAATGATAATTCTGAAGCATGCAACAACATGGTCGTCATATCCCATTTTTCTTTAAAAAGCTTATTTTGCTTGTTGCAGCCATGGGGGCGGTCTCCAATAATAGGATGTCTGAGGTGTGCAAAATGTTTTCTTATCTGATGCATTCTGCCCGTTTCAGGTACAACCTTTACCAGGGAGTAACGGCTCGTAGCATGCGCTCCAAAGGGTACCGGTAGTTCCGTACGCTGCAAGGTGCTGTATCGGGTTAAGGCTTCCTGCACGGTTCCATTTTCTTTAGTTAAAGGATAATCTATTACCCCTTCATCGGCACAGTAGCCCCGTACAACAGCATGATAGATCTTTCCTACTTTTCGTTCAGAAAAGATCATCTGGAGGCTTTTATTAACTTCCTGGTTCAGTCCGAATAAAAGGACGCCGGCGGTTTTCCTGTCAAGGCGGTGGGCCGGATATACGTGTTGCCCAATTTGATCTCTCAGCATTTGTAAAGCAAACACTTCTGCATCTCTGGCTATGGGCGACGGATGGACCAGCAGGTCATGAGGCTTGTTGATCGCCACCATGTACTCGTCCTGATAGATTATTTCTAGCACCTGTTTTATGATTGGTTGTTTTTGATCTCCGAAGACAGTGGATTTGAGAAGAATCAAAAATTAGCTGTAAAGGTATAAATACTTTTTCAGAAGACATTTGCAGTCACGCCTTTGGCCGATATATTTCAATGCAAAAGAGGAGTTGCTAAAGCACCTTGATCATATCGCAGTGTGAAC
>CAZWQB010000074.1:0-5915 GCA_964636035.1 uncultured Roseivirgaceae bacterium | reverse complement strand
CGAAAGGTACTATGGGTCAGCTTTAGAGGTAAATCCAGCTCCAAATCGGGGTAGCAAATACCTATAAATCGACTATGAACTTCTCAACAATTGATGCTTCCCCGGCGATAATTCCCAATAAATAAATACCTCTCGGCAAACGCATCTGAGGAAAAATTTCCAGATTTTCATAGCTTGAAAAAGCTGTAATGTCTCTGGTAAGAATGACATTACCTTTTAAATCGTATAAAATAACCTGATAAACCTGATTTTGCTTGGCTCCTTCTACCCGCACCTTTACCACGTCGGCACTACTTGGATTTGGCGCCACATTAAATTTCAGTCTACCTTCATTTATAATACTAATAATAGGACTATAAGTGTAAGCACCATCAAAATCCGTTTGCTTGAGTCTGTAATATGATCTGCCCACCAGTGGATTTTTGTCCTGCGCAGCATAGCTCAACAATGCCTGGCTATCTCCCGCCCCATCTAGTTCGAATATTGCTTCGAAAGATTTACCATCCTGGCTGCGCTCGATCGTAAAATAATCATTGCTCTTTTCTGAGGCTGTGGTCCACCTAAGATTTACCACATCATTGTCCAGCCATCCGCTAAAGTTCAACAAGGTAATGGGCAGCGGCAAGTCATTATAAGCCAGAGCAAAGTATGTAGTATAACTGATAGTAGTGGGCAGTGAGGTGACATAACCCGCAGGGTCTGCCGGTGAGAAGACGCCCGCACCGCCCTCATCCGTCCAGGGACCGCCTGGATGTGTTGCTCTGGCTACTTTAAGGTTACCCGGTGTGGTGACTTGTTCATCCGCTGCTCCGTTTGTATTAAAGCTTAATTCTATCACAGGAGCGTTCATGGCACCTCCCACCTGATCTATTTTATAGTACCTGGCACGTGAAATTTCTGACAAACTGCTTGCATGAGACCCCGACGGTGGCGTGTTGATCATTTCCACCCTGACAATCGCGTTTACCGAAGCATCACCCTGTAAAATACCCACGGGCCTGAAAGTATTTCCTTTGCCCACCGGAAACACCCTTGATGTACCGGCATCGTTTGGAAAAGCGATAGCAAGCCTGCCATCAATAAAGTTGCTCGCTGAATAATTGAGAATAGGTTGGGTGGCTGTGTTTTGCAACCGGATATTATGCAGGCCGGTGGTTATTTTTCCATTGACCAAATTAAGTAAATGATCTACTTTAATATGGCCTGATAAAATCAGTGAACCACCTCCCGAGATGACCAAATTATAAAAATCTGAATCACCTGTAAGCGTTCTCGCAGCACTACTGCCAAAGTTCACCGTCGAGCTTCCAGCATCAAAAGCACCGCTGTTGTTCCAGTTCCCTGCCAAGTTTATAGTACCCGTGCCGGCTATTATTGTTCCAGCGTTCGTAAGATTACCAGTTACGTTTAAGCTCCCCGTGCCTCCAATGAAATTCGCACTCGCGCCGGTATTGATAAAGTTTGAAAGAACAGTAATCTGACCTGGTCCGGCAGCAAAAGTAGCATTGTTGCTGAGGCTTCCGTCTATTCTAATTGTTCCGCTGCCACCTGTAAAGTTTCCTGACAAATTGCTATAACTTCCGTAAATGCTTATTTCACCCGAATTAGCTGTGAAGGATCCTTCATTCAGAAAGTCACTTTCTACTACCAGAGGAGCAGATCCGCTGTTGTAGGTGGCGGCAGCTAAATTTCTAAAGTCACCCGTGACAAGAATTCCATTAGATCCGTTTCCAGAATTGAAGACACTCCCTGTACCGTTGATCAGATTACCACTTATTTCTATCCTTCCGTTCCCTACATGAAATACTCCATGATTACTGAAATTCGCAGAACTATTCGTGAGCGTAATGTTTCTATTGCTGACATTGTTGTTCACTGTTCCTGCCTCGATTGTGAAATTACCGTTCAAATTCAAATCTGCATTTGGAAGTGTTTTTGTTCCTGCTCCAGTAAACTTCAGATGGTTGTAATTCGCCTGTACCGGCAAATTAACTGCGCCATTGTACTCAATTGTACCACCTCCGGCAGCCATAAAGGTGGCAAAATTTCCACCTGGAAAAGTAGAGGATTGCAACTGGATTGTTTTCTCTCCGGAACCTGTAGTCGTAACCATGCCAAAGTTGTGTCCGGTAGTTGTACCCAGGTGCAAACGCCCTTGAACTTCCAGGCTGGTAATATTCTTTGAATTGCTGTTTATTGCGACGGTATGCCCTTCTTCAATAATCACAATAGATCCGGATGGCGGCCCAACATTTGTTCCCGGAGGATCTACGTCCCAAACACTCACATCCGACTCCCAACTTCCCGAGGCCACGGTACGATAGATGATCGAGTTTACAAAAGCCGAGGGTTCACCGGTGGTATAACCCCCGCTTAAATCGGTGTTTGTAAACGTGATGATATTCAGTGCTAAATCAGGATTGCCGGGTGTCGAACCGACCTCCCAATCTCCTGCATCGTATTTTGCATCTCTATATTCGCTTTCAGTACCCATCACGTCGCCGGTCATGTAGGTATAGCGATGCGAAACGGATATCAACTCGGCAACATCGTCTGTAACGTTCCAATAATAGTTCAGGTAAGAAGTTCCCGGGCCGGTGGCACTTGGATGTTTTGCATTCACAGGTACAATATTGATGCTTCCTCCTGTAGCTCCCGTGGAAATCGTATAGCTGGCCGGCGTGTACTTACCCACCACGCCTATAGGATAGACAAATGTGCCATTTGCAAGCGAACCGGCAAAGGCCTTCGAAACTCCGCCATCGGAATTCTGTCCTGATGAAATGATATATCGGGTTGCATTTGCACCAACTATAGATGCGAGACTCGTATTTGACAAATAAAGGCGATGATTATTTATTCTCAATGTACCGCTTACAAAGTGTAGTACGCCTGTAATCTCGTGCCCGGCAGCCATAAAAATTCCTGCGCTGTTGTTCACGGTCAGATTGCCAAACTTTCCACTGCCATTCCCTGACAAGCTCTGCATGGAACTTCCCGCTAAAAGCAGTTGCCCAGATCCCGCGCTGGAATGGCTGGCAGCATTGTACACAGATGCCACTGCAGTGATCGTATTCCCACCGTCCGCCAGGTTTCCTCTCTGTAAGGTTAAAGCATTGTTCACACGGATATTCGAGCTGGCCTGCAAAGTAACATTTCCATTGCTGTAGGAATTGTTAATGATTAAATTGGCGAAATTGGT
Organism: uncultured Roseivirgaceae bacterium; assembly: GCA_964636035.1. Classification (GTDB taxonomy): domain Bacteria; phylum Bacteroidota; class Bacteroidia; order Cytophagales; family Cyclobacteriaceae; genus CAMPJM01. The sequence continues at coordinate 2,713 of CAZWQB010000074.1, read as the reverse complement.
CAAGTTTCCCGCAGCGCCGCTTATCGTCTGATGGTGTGCGGAACCATTAAAGGTGGTTGTCTGTGTTAGAGCTCCTGCTTGGAAGCCACCAAAAGATATCCCGGTCGAACTATTCGCATTTAAATTGGTAAAATTTCCTGCGATGTTCAGGTTCAATGCGTTGGCATTGAAAGTACATCCCGGTTCAATAGATAATGACCCTCTTAATGTTAATAGATTTGTCTCCAGACGCGCTTCATTGTCTGAGCCGACTACCTCAAAATTGTAAAGCGGTACCCTCGTGTTAATATCCAGGGTTTGCCCGGTTTGGCCGGTGCCCACGGTGATGGTACCACCAGTTACGCTGTGGCTGGTGGGATATAAATACAAGTCAGCTATTGTATTGCTATTGCTAGGCCTTACCAGGTGCAGCGTTCCGCCTGACATATTGAATGAACTACCTGTATTTAGAATTTCAAGCACTCCCCTGGAGGGGCTTGGAGCGGTAGCGATTGCGACATACACATTGCTGTTGCCAGATTGAATAAAAGTCAAGGCACCCTGGGCACTGGAAGTAGGACGTCTGATTTGGGACTGTACAAACAGACTTCCACCACTTACGGCAATGGTAGGCGTACCAGTTGAAGCATACTCTATACTGTGTTCCTGAGCAGTTGTACCGACGTAGACGGCGCCATCCAGCACTTCCAGAATCCCGTCCAGGAGTAAATCGGTACCGCTAGCACCAGTGATTTGCAAAGTACCTCCATTTGCAGATAACCGCGCAGTGGCTGGAATGGTAAAATCAACGCTATTAGAAATGGTCACTGTCTGTCCACTTGTAAGTCGAAATGTTCCATGAACAATGTCTAAAGGAGTAGGTTGACCGGAAAGAGAAAACGCTGTTGCATTTACATCCAACACGGAGCTGTAAGAGCTACCTTTGTCTACTTTCAAGATGTGAAAATCGGTAGTCGTACCTGTTCCGGTGATGCTTGCATCCTGCGCACCAATGAATGTAACATTGGCAAATCGAGACCCACTCTGAGTCATATTGAAGATGCCGTTATTTTCCATGTTTTTCCCGATCGTAAGTGCATTATTCACCGCTGTACCCGTGCCCGCAACCCTGAAAGCTGCTCCATTTGCAACATGCACGTTATTTGTGACAGAAACCTCTTGAGTTGCATTATTTCGAAACTCAAGTGTGCCTCCATTGACTACTAGGTTTCCATTAACCGTAAGTTTTTTTGCCGACAATTCATTAAGACGTGTAAACGCACTGAGCGATTGCCCCTGAATCGTCAAATTGCCATAGATAAGTTCATCCTGATTAGGCAATTGAATGTACCTGCCTGTGGAAGGAGAAATCACCAAATGCCGATAGGTGATCAATGGCAACAGGGATGGCGCTGCAGAAATTTCAGGAATGGCAAAATCCTGTGCACCGGTTGTATAATATTCCACCGTCCCTCCGGAAGCCCTTATGAAATTTCCGAAATCACCAGCAGGAAATTCAGCTTTTGAATTGGCGGAAGAAATCCGCAACCTACCGTTGCCTAAAACCTGAGCATTGGGCAAAGCCCCAAAATTGTGTCCGGTAGAGGTAGTTACGTCCAGCGTGCTGCCGCCACTGATTACCAAAGAGCCTGCGTTTTGATTATTGGTATGGACCGTGATGGTATGATTATTTCCCGCACCATCGCCAATATAAACCTGGTCGTTTGGTCCGGGAGTGGTGGTAGCATCGGGTCCGGCATGGCTGACATTCGACCAGGGTGTAAGGCCTGCTGTAGTGTTATTCCAGTTCCCGTTTCTCTTGCTGTAGAAAACCTGAACAGTACCAAAAGCAGCAAAAACACCGGAAGTATAATCACCATCGACATAATCAACATTGGCAAAATGAATGCGGTTTGCAGATTCGTCTACCTGGTTTGTATTATTGATTACGGTCCAGCCCGTCGCATGGTAACGCGCCGGAACATAATTTACATCATCGCCGGACGGCGCCACCAGGCCGTCTATATATTGAAATGAGCTGGAGATGCCATTGGCTCCTATACCCGAGATTCCTGAACTTGACACCTTCCAGTAAAACTGGAGATTGTTGGTATTGCCTTCTCTTACAAATTGATGGCGGTTATGTACCGGACGCACAATAATATCACCGTAAGAGCCCGGAGCTGCATTGAACTTAATTGTTACCGGCGCATAGGCGACAGATGTACCGCCTGCAAACGTAAATTCTGATAAATTACCAAAGGCTTTCCGTATCCCGCCATCCGATTGCCTTCCACTCGTCCGGATCATTTTTGAGGCACTAAACCCATCTCCTATTGTTGTTAAAGAACCCCCACTGGTTGAGGTCAGGGAAAGCTGATAGATATCAATATCAAAGATACTGGTGGTACCTGCAAGGGTCAATACGCCACTGACGGTTTGATTACAAGTTAGTTTTGCGCCTGGACTACTGGCATTGTCCAGTATCAGATTTCCGAAAATACCAGCGCCATTTCCTGTTAGGGCTTGTGTTGTTGAACCAGCCAATGTTATACTTCCCGTTCCTGAATGGATGGCAGCATTGTAAACTGTGCCCAATGCGTTGATTTTTTTCCCACCATCGTTCAAAATCCCGCTTACCAGATTCAGCGTATTGGTAATTTCAAGATAAGGGGTTGCCCCACCAAGTGTGAGTGTTCCCGAAGGCTTATCAAGCGTAAATTGATGCATCCCT
>CAZWQB010000073.1:0-14616 GCA_964636035.1 uncultured Roseivirgaceae bacterium | reverse complement strand
TATGAAATACCCGCACTATCAGACTACCGGGTTTTATCAGCGAAACTGGTGAGGGGCGAGGAAAGCTACCTCTCTGTGCATTTTTCAGACCCTTTGGCAACAGACCAAAACCACTACGGACTTGTGCAAATCCATCAGCAGGGAGATGCACCAAGAACGGTAGTGAATTTAAATGAACTGAAGATCTATCCCGGCCGCATTTCGGGAGAAAATTTGAAGCTAACCATCTATCAGGAGGTCAAAAGCATCGAGGGCAAGAAATTAGCAAATGATTTTTCAGAAACACTTGCATTCACACAGCAAAATCCGGAACTGAAGCTAACCTTAAAGCAAAATGCAGTTATTCTTCCGGGTTCGGAGGGTTTGATCCTTCCCTTTGAAGCAGCGGGTTTAAAAGCAGTGGATGTTTCTGTGATAAAAATTTACGAGGAAAACGTACTTCAATACCTGCAGGTGAACAACATGGGTGGCTCCAGCGAAATAAAAAGGGTAGGCCGGCCAGTAGTTCAGAAAGTAATTCCATTGAACGGATCGGGCATTGTAGATTTGCAGGACTGGAACAGATTTACGCTGGATCTGTCCGAAATTATGGAAACTGAACCTGGTGCAGTATATCAGATTTCCATCAACTTTAGAAAATCACAGGCCCTTAATTTTTGTGCTGACGAAGGGCAAACTGCTTCCGAAGAACCAGTTGGTATTGGCAATTGGGATGATCCTGATTCACCATCGTACTGGGATTACTATGAGTATAATTATGATTACTACAACTGGCAAGAACGGGACAACCCCTGTAGCTCCTCTTACTATGCCAACCGTAGCATCAGTAAAATTTTGTTTGCCTCAGACCTCGGAATTATCGCTAAGAAATCCGATGTAGGCAACCTTAAAGTTGTAGTTTCAAACCTGCTTACAACCGAGCCAGAGGTTGCAGATGTGGAAGTCTACAATTTTCAACAGCAATTGATCGGACAGGGAAAAACCTCTGCTGAAGGGATAGCAGATATTGAGCTGTCATCCAAACCGTTTGCTATAGTGGTGAAAAATGGCGACAAAAGAGGCTATTTGAAAGTGACAGATGGTACCTCCCTTTCTTTGAGCAACTTTGATGTATCCGGACAGACTATCGAAAAAGGAATAAAAGGTTTCATTTACGGTGAAAGAGGCGTTTGGAGACCAGGAGACACCCTCCACTTGTCTTTTATTTTAGAAGACAAACAACAGACATTGCCTGAAACCCATCCGGTGATCATGGAACTTTACAACCCCAAGGGGCAGCTTACCACCCGGAAAGTAAACACGCAAGGCAAGGCAGGCATGTATGCCTTTAGCTTAGGCACTACTGAAGATGCGCCAACAGGAAACTGGCAGGCAAAAGTGAAGGTAGGAGGTACTGAATTTTCAAAAAGACTAAAAATTGAGACGGTAAAACCAAACAGACTTAAAACGGACCTAAAGTTCAGCAGAGAAAGAATTACTGCCCTGGATGAGCAGATAAAAGCGGAATTGAATGTAAGATGGCTGCATGGCGCAAAAGGCAAAAACCTGAGGTCGCAAATTGAAGTCTTGCTTGTGCCTACAGAAACCTCGTTCGAGGGCTACCCGGGTTATAATTTTGATGACGCCTCTAAAGAATTTTATACAGAAAGTGAAGTTGTTTTTGATGGCAGGGTAGACAGCGAAGGAAATGCATCCGTAAACATTCCGCTTAGTAAAAACAGCCAGGCACCCGGGGCGCTCAACGCCATCTTTAAAACCAAGGCTTTTGAAGAAGGAGGAGATTTTAGCATTGGTCAGTTTACTATTCCTTATTATCCCTACGCCAGTTTTGTAGGAATTAAGGCGCCAGAAGGCGATAAAAGGGGACTGTTGTTGACCGATGAAGACCACACCATAAACATTGCAACCGTAGACGCCAATGGCAAGCCCGTCAATAGGAATGATCTTAAGGTGGAGCTGTACAAGCTCCAATGGCGATGGTGGTGGGACAATGGTTATGAAAGTATTAGTAATTATGTAGGCCGGTCTTATGCAAGCCCTATTCAGGAAGCCTATGTAAGCTCACGAAATGGCTTGGCTACCTGGAAGCTACGCATCAATCATCCGGAGTGGGGGCGTTACTTCATCAAGGTAACAGATCCGCAATCGGGGCATTCGGCTGGAAAAATTGTAGCGGTTGACTGGCCCGGCTGGGCAAGTGGAAGTAAGGACGGCCTGGATGGCGTAACCATGCTGAATTTTGATACCGACAAAGAAGAATACAAGGTAGGTGAAACTGTAAAACTCAACATTCCCGGTGGTGAAGGAGGCAGGGCCTTGATAAGCCTTGAAACCGGAAGTAAAATAATCAAAACTTTCTGGGCAGAAACCAAAGCAGGATCTACCACTGTGGAATTTGAAGCTGATGAGCACATGGCACCAAATATCTATGCCCATATCACGCTCATTCAGCCACATGCGCAAACTGCCAATGACCTGCCCATTCGACTGTATGGCGTTCAATCCATATCCGTAGTTGACCCGAACACGCAACTGCAACCCGTCATCAAAATGGAGGAAGAACTTCGGCCTGAATCGCCTTTCAAAGTAACAATTAACGAGAAGACTGGGAAAGCCATGGCTTACACGCTGGCTGTGGTCGAAGATGGCTTGTTAGATCTTACACAATACAAAACGCCAGCTCCCTGGCACCATTTCTACGCTCGTGAGGCCCTGGGCATAAAAACCTGGGACATGTACAATGAAGTAATAGGTGCATTTGGAGGCAATATTGAGAAATTACTGGCTGTTGGGGGTGATGGAGACATAAAGTTGCAGGAAGATAAAGAGACTAACCGATTTAAGCCGGTGGTGAAATATCTGGGGCCGTTCTATCTGGAAGCCGGTAAGACTACAACGCATACACTGGAAATGCCACAGTACATTGGCAGTGTTCGGACCATGGTGGTAGCTGCCAATGAGGGAGCCTACGGTTCTGCCGAGGTAACCACACCAGTAAAACAGCCATTGATGGTACTGGCTACGCTGCCAAGAGTAGCAGGCCCTGGCGAGGAGATCGTTTTGCCGGTAAATGTTTTTACCACAAGCGCCACGATGAAACAAGTGAAATTAGAGGTGAAGGCGACAGGTTTGTTGAATGTAGACGGTGCTTCGCAAAAGACCATCAATTTCAGCCAGCCTGGCGATCAGGTGGCTTACTTTAAACTAAAATCAGCGGCAGCTTTGGGTGATGGGAAAGTGGTAGTAACCGCCACCTCCGGAAGCTTTAAAGCGACCTATGATGTAAATTTGAATATCAGAGCCTCCAATCCGCAAATGATTGCCGTAGAAGATAAGTTGGTGCAGGCAAAAGGCAAATGGCACGTGGCATACGAGCCTTTGGGAATTAGGGGCACCAATGAAGGTGCAATAGAAATAAGCACGCTGCCCCCGTTAAATCTGGAGCAGCGCATGCAGTTCCTGATTCAGTATCCGCACGGTTGTGTGGAGCAGGTTACTTCTGCCGTATTTGCCCAGCTTTATCTGGACAAACTAACCAATGTATCTGCAGATAGAAAGCAGCAAATTGAAAAAAATGTAAAACAGGCAATTGCTGCGATGAACACCTATCAACTGCCCTCAGGTGGGCTGGCCTACTGGCCGGGAAATCCAACACCTGATGCCTGGGGTACCAATTATGCCGGCCATTTTTTATTGGAGGCAAGAAAAAAAGGTTACAGCATACCGGAAAATCTGCTGACGAAATGGCTGAGTTTTCAGGAGTCGCAGGCAAACCAATGGTCTCCTGGCTATACAACCGGACAGAATGACCTGGTACAGGCCTACCGATTATACACCCTGGCTCTAGCCGGAAAACCGGCTTTGGGTGCCATGAACCGAATGAAAGAAAGGGAATATAGTCGTACCACCCGATGGAGGTTGGCATCGGCCTATGCAGTAGCAGGCTATACTGATGAGGCGAAAAAAATGGTCGACGCAATTTCCACTGAAGTAGTTGATTATAAAGAATTGTCGGGCACCTATGGATCTCAGGAGAGAGATCAGGCGATGATTCTTGAAACCCTGGTGCACCTCGGCGATGACGAAAAAGCCTTTGAAATGGTGAGGTTAGTCGCTGAAAAAATGGGGAATGCGAACAGGTGGATGAGCACCCAAACAACAGCCTACTGCCTTATAGCCTTATCGCAGTATGCAGAGAAACATGCTATTGACAAAGAAATGAACGTAAAAGTGGTAGTCAATAACAGAACTGAAACATTAAATCAAAAGCAATTTATCTCCCAGGTATTTTTAATGGAGCCCCAAAGTGCGCAACAAATTTCAGTAGAAAATGCCGGGGATGCTCCTGTTTATGCACGCTTGATTAAAAGAGGAACTCCGATTACCGGCGATGAAGTGGAAAATGCCAACAATATCAGTCTGACGGTAAGATATACTACCATTGAAGGCGATGAACTAAATGTAAACGATATCCCTCAGGGAACTGATTTTAAAGCAGTAGTCACTGTTCATAATACCGGTGGAGGACGAGATTACCAAGAATTGGCTTTATCGCAGATATTTCCTTCTGGCTGGGAAATCATCAATACCCGTTTGGACGATACACAGCAATACTACAACCAGGGCGAAGCCGAGTATCAGGACATTCGGGATGATCGGGTTTACACCTATTTTGATTTGAAAGCAAATGAACGCAAAGCGTTCACGATATTGTTAAATGCCAGTTATCAGGGAAAATATTATTTACCAGCCGTAGCAGTAGAAGCAATGTACGACAACAGCATCCACGCCAATAAAAAAGGCCAGTGGGTGGAGGTTGTAAAACCGTAAACCGTCCTGTAGAGACGCGATTTATCGCGTCTCCATTGCGATTTATCGCACCCTTTTTTTTCAGGCTAACATGTTGTATTAAGACCTCTTTGCTACCATCGCCATTACCTTTTTGATGGGAATCAGAATCAATACCCAGGCAATTTCGCAGACTATAAAGAAGATGCCGGTTTCAGCAGGAAAATAGAGGAAGCTGATGACAACTCCCAATGCCACGTTGTTCGCGCCGGAAACAAAAAGCAAGGCAACCTTGTCCTCCTGCGGAGCCTGTCGAAAGACAATCCATCCAAATAGATACATACCAACAAATCCGGCAAGGGCGACAATAAAGAACGGCAAGATCAGGTTGGGTTCGGAGAGCAGGACCGGCCGATACTCAGCGATCGCCAGCGCAAAAATTAAAGCGATACCCATCACAGAAATGAAGGAATCATGATTTTGCATCCACAAATTCATCCTGGAATTTTTCCGAAAAGGCAGGTGAAGTAGATAGGGGAAAATTACGGTTATGAAGAGGGTGGAAAATAATTGAAGACGATCTATTTCAATAACCTCTGTCATTAATAAACTGCTTAAAAAAGGCATTAAAAAAGGAATCAAAAAGCTGCTCAAAATCAGCAACACAAGGGCCAATGCGATATTACCCCTAAACACATTGGTAAAAGCGGGCGCTGTTACCCCGGCAGGCAATATGAAAAGCAAGAATACACAGGAGGCATAGAAAGGAGAAAACGGCAGCACTAAATAAAACAGCGCCACCGGAATTGCCAAAAAGCGAAGCATATAAAACAGAAAGAGGCTTTTTGCCCTGTCCCTGAAAAACTCCACCGAGAACGAAACCTTAAAGGAAGAAGAAAATATAATAAAGCTTAAAACCCCGAGAATCAAATAACCTGATACTTCACCAAACTGGGGCAAAATAAAGCCGGCAATGGTAGAAAGGAAAAGAATGAGATTAAAATTTCTCTTCGCAAAATTGTTCATGACCGTGAAAGTAGTAAGAATTTTTATACCTGATGTAAATGGATGGCGTTTTTGCCCCTGTCGCTGTTGAGGGGCTTCTCCGCATAGTCCGGAAACAGGAAGATTGGGATTTTTGAGCGGAAGACTCAGATCCTAATGGGGTCGTAGCGGGACGCTTCGACCAGTGCAAAGTCGCTACGTCTAGTGCAAAGAGACGCTACGACCAGTGCAAATATTTCAGTCCACCAACTTCCCCGCAATGAAACCGGTAGTCCAGGCCGCCTGAAAATTAAAGCCACCGGTAATGCCATCGATGTCCAATACTTCCCCGGCGAAGTACATCCCGGGACATTTTCGGCTCTCCATGGTGTCGAAATTGATGTCCTGGAGACTCACACCTCCGCAGGTAACAAACTCTTCTTTAAATGTGGTTTTGCCAGATACAGTGTACTCATCATTCAGCAGCGTATTGATCAGCCGGTTCAGCTTCTTTTTATTCAAATCCCCCCACTTTTCGTCCGCCTGCAGTTCCGTTTTCTCCAGTATAAAATCCCACAGCCTCGCAGGTAGCTGAAAAGGATTCCTGTTACTGATATTCCTTTTCTTAACTTCTTCCAGAATTCCCTTTAATTGGTTCCGAAAGTTTTCTTCGTTTTCGTTTCCCAGCCAGTTTACCTGAATTTTAAATTGGTAAGCCTTCTCAAACAATTCTCGGGCGCCCCAGGCGGAGAGTTTCAATATGGCCGGACCGCTCATGCCCCAGTGGGTGATTAGCAGTGGTCCCTGGCTCTGCAGTTTGCTGGCTTGCACTTTTACCGAGGCAGGATTTGCGACTACGCCCATCAGGCTTTTTATGCCTTCCGTGGGCATATTGAAGGTGAACAAAGAAGGAACAGGTGGCGTAATTTCATGTCCGAGTTTTCTGAGCCAATCAAAACCCTCCACTTTAGAACTACCCCCGGTGGCAACAATCACTTTATCGTACAATACAGTTTTAGCCCCCTTAAAGTAAAGTAAAAAGCCTGATGCCTGCCTTTCGATCTCTACTACAGGGGAATTTAAACGGACAGACACGCTCAATTTTTTTGCAGTATTGATGAGGCAGTCTACGATGGTCTGAGAATCATTTGTATCGGGAAACATTCTACCATCGGCCTCTGCAACCAATCGGACCTTTCTTTGCTTAAACCAATCGATTGTAGCTTGGGCATCGAAATGCTGAAAAGCCTTACGGAGTTGCTTTTCACCGCGGGGATAGTTTTTGGAGAAAAGCTTATTGTTAAAAAGGGCATGGGTTACATTGCAGCGGCCGCCACCGGAAACCTTTACTTTTGTCAGCAGTTTGCTGCCCTTTTCCAGGACAGTGACGCGTGCATGTGGATGATGTTCTTTGCAGGAAATAGCTGCAAAAAAGCCTGCCGCACCCCCTCCAATAATAGCAATATTCAAAATGTTGGTGTTAGGTTCCCTTGATCAAAATCCAAAAATATGAAATCCTTGGAGGAGAACGTAAAATAGTTGGGATTAAATTAATTAAGTAGCATGTGGTGGGGCGATGGCAAAACCACGGTTAATATGAGAAGGGTAAATTAATTATTTTCTTCCTATCACCTTCTTCTGCTTTTTGTAGGGCTCCAGGGTTTCTAGTTCCCGTGCTACCTTCTCGTTCCACTCCACCTGCTTCATCTTTATGCCGCCGTGGAGGGTCTCCATATCATATTGCATGTCCACCTCGTTGCTTTCCCGCAGTATCTTGTTGATCGCCTGGTTGTAGTCGCTTAGCTCCTTTACGTTGCGTTGCCGTAGTTCTTCTACTTTCTTTCTGATTTTTCTGGCATACAGTTCCGCAATATCAAAATGCAATTGCTCATGTGCCAGTAGGGCTTCGTCCTTTTCAAAGACCCAGGATTTTTGACGGTCGAAAAAGGCATATACGTTATACTCAATCCTCTTTCCAACAAAATAAGGTTTGGCCATGATTTTTACTGCAGTACCGGCATCCCCGAAAATATCGTCGTCCACCGTGCTCTCAAAATGCTCCCAACTTAATTTATAATGTTCGTTCCACTCGATAAACCGCTTCGGATCAAAAGCAGCAGTTTGTGCGATGGCGAATTGTGTTGTAAAAAGCAAGGTGATGATATAAAACAACCGTATTAAACTCATTTGTATATTCTGATCAGAGCTAGATAAAATCTTGTAATAATTCAGACATCCTTACTTGATGCGATATTCGTATCATTTTATGCTTTTACATTCAATTTTCATGCCGTATTACGGAGTATCCTGGATTCCATCTCTTCAAAAATCTCTTGATAAGAAAGTTTATGATAGCAATGGAATTTAAACCGTTATATGTTAGTTTTAACAGAAATTATAAATTCTCATTAAATGTTGCGCATTCGGATCATTTAAATCCGGGAGCCTTCTATTGTTTTAATTATGAATCGTATTTTCCTTCTATTGCTTTTATCATTTTCGTTTTCTCTGGTATCTGCGCAATCCACCCCGCCGTCCGCCCATACTGCACCTTCATTTTTACGTGAGGCGCATTCCGCCTGGGTCGACTCGGTAATGCAACAAATGACACTTGATGAAAAGGTAGGCCAGCTGATTATGATTGCTGGCTACTCTAACAGAACCGTTGCATTTGAAGAAGAACTTTCCGATGATATCAGGAAATACAAACCGGGAGGAATTATCTTCTTCCAAGGAAACCCAAAAGACCAGATTCGGCTCACCAACAAATACCAGTCAGAATCAAAAATTCCCTTACTAATAGGAATCGATGGAGAATGGGGTTTGGGTATGCGCCTGGACAGCACCATGAGTTTTCCTTACCAAATGGCTTTGGGAGCCATTCAGGATGATAGTCTGGTCTATGAAATGGGGAGAGTAATAGGCAAGCAAATGAAGCGGGTAGGGGTGCATATCAATTTTGCCCCTGTGGTAGATATCAACAACAATCCTAACAATCCGGTAATCAACTACCGCGCCTTTGGCGAGCAAAAGGAAAATGTGGTCCGAAAAGGAATCATGTACATGAATGGTATGCAGGATGTAGGCGTAATGGCCAGCGCCAAACATTTTCCTGGTCATGGTGATACTGATACCGATTCGCACTATGCATTGCCTGTAATTATGCACGACCGGGAGCGTCTGGATTCGCTTGAGCTATATCCTTTCAGAGAGTTAATTAAGCACGGCGTACATAGCGTTATGGTCGGTCATTTAAACATTCCTTCGCTTGATCCGGCAAAGAACAGACCCTCCTCGCTCTCGCAGCCCATCGTAACCGAGCTGCTGCAAAATGAACTGGGTTATACCGGCCTGATTACCACGGATGCAATGAATATGAAAGCCGTTGCTGACCGATATCCTTCAGGCAAAGCAGGGGTGGAGACGCTTATCGCCGGCAATGATCTAATCCTGATGCCGGTTGATCTTCCAAAGACCGTCAGCGCTATTAAAGATGCCATTCGAAAAGGAGACCTGTCTCAGGAGCGCATTGACAAAAGCGTAAGGAAAATTTTGGCTGCGAAAGTGTGGACGGGCGTCAAAGATTTCGAACCGCTGGAAATTGAAAACAGTATTTCAGACTTACACAGTCCACGAGCCCAAAGAATCAGTAGAAAGCTAACAGAAGCCTCACTCACGCTATTGGTTAATAAAAATAATATCATACCTTTTCAGGAGCTTGACACCATCAAGGCAGCTACCATAGCCATTGGCGTTGATTCGGTAAACTATTTCCAGAAAGCAATCAACACGTACATCGCTGCAGATCACTTTTTTCTACCGGAGAACAGCACAACCGCAATGATTGATGCGATTGAAGAACAATTGGGCGAGTACAATCTATTGCTGGTATCTGTGCACAAAAAGGAAAGGCTGCCCAACCTATCTATGCGTGTAACGCCTCAACTTATGGCTTTTATTCGAAAGCAGGCACGGAAAGAAAATGCTGTGGTAACCTTTTTCAGAAATCCATATTTAATAGATAAATACCCTGACTTTGACAATGCATCAGCCTTACTGGTGACCTATCAGGACGATAAAAATGCGCAAAAGTCAGCAGCGCAGGTATTGTTTGGTGCACTACCTGCCACTGGCAAGCTTCCTGTATCCATCAATAACCGCTTTAAAGCTGGTAATGGCATCAACTCAGCAACCGAAGACAGGTGGAAAATTTCAGACCCTGAGCATGCGGGATTAAACGAAGAGGTACTAGCAGGTATTGATACGCTTGTGTTGGAGGCCATTAAAAAGGAAGCCATTCCTGGTGCCGTGGTTTTGGTGGCAAAAGACAATGAAATAGTGTATCACAAGGCATTTGGGCATCACACCTATGACAGCCTGCGAATGGTGCAACCCGATGACATATACGACCTTGCATCACTTACAAAAATATCGGCTGCCCTTCCTGCACTTATGAAATTGCACTCAGAAGGTAAATTTAATTTGGATGATCCCATTAGCAAATACTCGGATATTTTCGACAGAAAAGACAAGCGGAATATCACGTTCAGGGAAGTGCTTGCCCATCAGGGAGGTTTGCAGGCCTGGATTCCTTATTGGAAAAACACCGTCAAGAAGAATGGTAAATTTAAGTGGTCTACTTTTAAGTCAGACTCCTCCAAACGCTTTCCTTATAAAGTTGCTGAAAACCTTTACCTCAACAGAAACTACCATAAGAAGATTTACAAAGCCATTCGCAAATCACCTGTTGACAGCAAGCAGGGCTATGTTTATTCAGACCTGTCGTTCTACCTTTATCCACACTTAGTAGAGGCTTTAGCAGGACAGGATTTCTTAAGTTATCTGAATGAAAATTTTTATGAGCCACTTGAAACCGGCACCCTAACCTATAATCCTTACCTGAAATTTTCTCCTGAAAGGATTGTTCCTACGGAATACGATTCACTTTTCAGGAAGAACCAAATTCATGGCCGGGTGCATGATGAAGGTGCTGCCATGCTGGATGGTGTTTCCGGTCATGCGGGCTTGTTTGGAAACGCAGTTGATTTGGCCAAACTGATGCAGATGTACCTGCAAAATGGGGAATATGGCGGCAGGCAATATATTGACAGCACTACAATTGCCGAATTTACCCGCTGCCAATACTGCAATAGCCAAACCAAAAGCAGAAGAGCCCTAGGCTTTGACAGGCCTAATGATCCTTATGTGGAAAACGGCAACACTGCGCCGGATGCGTCCTTGAGCAGCTATGGCCATACAGGGTTCACCGGCACATTAGCCTGGGTAGATCCGCAATACAATCTGGTTTATATTTTTCTTTCCAACCGTGTATATCCAACCCGGGAGAATAAGAAATTGTATGAATTGAACACACGAACCAGAATTCAGCAGGTAATTTATGATGCCTTGTTGGAGAACGACGTTCAAACAAGGCGCTAGGGGGGCAAATCCTTTATCCAAAAACGCAGTGTCCGCGAAGGATAATTTTTCCAACCGGAAGATATGGAGTCGTTTGTCTTATCCGGACATCTTGGAACGCCTGAAGGGCATCCTTTCGCGGTTATTTATCAATTGGGTGTTGCCGAGCTGAGAACTACTTTGAAAGGTAGAAATATAAATGAAAGAGTAGAGCGCCGACGAGCTTATATAAGCAATTTTAAGCAACAATGTTGGCTGCTGCCATCATCTAAATCATGCAGCAACTACCGCCAATTATTTTCCAACCATCATCAACCTTTTTCCAGATCCTAAGATATCGATAATCTCCGTTTATTGAATGTTCATCAAAGTCTGCTTCGAGTTTAATTGTGACAGCAACAACAGCTACATCTTCTATTATATTGATAACCTGATCGGTTGGGACGATATTTTTGACGATCATCTTACCCGAGCGATAAGTTTCCAGATCAGCTTCTTTATTTATACTAACACCGGTAGGCAAATTAAAAATTAAATCATGATGCAAAAGCTCTTCCAAAGTATCTAAGTCGATTTCCTTCATCGCCAAAAATAGCTTTCTTTCTAACTCCTCAATTTGGGCTTTTATGTTCATCTGAATTAATTTCATTTAGGGCGCCGCCAATTTGATTACAAAGGCATTCAAGGTAAACCTCTTTTATTCAGGGAGCAAGCCTTTCGATCTTCCACTTGCCGTCCACCAGCAGGTAAACAAAACGGTCGTGCAGTCTGCTGGCCCTTCCCTGCCAGAATTCCACTCTTTCAGGAATCACATTATAGCCACCCCAGTGCGGAGGTCGCGGTATGGATTTCCCCTTGAACTCCAGTTCCAACGTCCGGTGGCTTTCTTCCATTATTTCCCGGTTATCAATGATTTCGCTTTGTGGTGACGCCCAGGCGCCCAATTTGCTACCCTCTGGTCTGCTATTAAAATACTCATCAGACTCCTCAGCCGTTGTTTTTTCTACTTTACCTTCAATCCTTACCTGACGCTCCAGTTCGGGCCAGAAAAAATTGATCGAGACCCAAGGGTTTTTCTCAAGATCTTTGGCTTTCTGGCTCTTGTAATTCGTGTAAAACTTCAATCTGCTTTCGGAGATTCCTTTCAGTAACACAATTCGGGAAGACGGCCTCCCTAAAGGTGAAACCGTTGATAATGTCATGGCATTGGGTTCGAGTACCTGAGCATTTTGCGCCTCTTTAAACCATGCAGAAAATTGCTTCAAAGGAGTTTCAAACAAAACTTCCTTCTTCAATATATCCTTTATATATTCTCGTCTTATTGCTGCAATACTCTTTTCCATCACATTTTTTTTTAAAATTAAGAATTAAAGTAGAAATAGTCTTTGCAAAGCATGATTATTTCCTTAACCTTGACCAAGTAGTTAAAGGTACAGTAAAGACTTCTATCCAGAACAGGCATGAGGCACAGCGCGAGATGGAGCAAGATCAGGAGAGGCAGTTGGCCTGCAAGCACTTTAAACTACTTTGGATATATTCTGGTTAATATATTCTAGATCAAAGGGTTAGGTGTTAAGTATTAGCAAATTTTTGAAGCGAATTAATTTTATGAATTATTACAGCAACTTTGAAAACCAAATTCCGGCGAAGGGCGATCTGCTAATTTCAGAGCCTTTTTTGCCTGATCCGAATTTCGAGCGAACAGTTGTATTAATTTGCGAGCACAATGAACAAGGGTCATTTGGGTTTATCCTAAATAAGCCTTCACTGCTGAAACTGAGCGATGTAATGGAGGAGGTAGATCCATTTCAAAAAACGATACATGTCGGCGGACCAGTTCAGCAAGACACCCTGCACTTCATCCATCGTATGGGACATATTTTAGAAGGCGGCGAAAAAGTCGGAAATGATATTTACTGGGGAGGCAACTTCGAACAGTTGAAAATATTGGTATCCAATAAAGAGGTGAATGAGCTTGACATCTTATTTTTCGTGGGTTATTCTGGCTGGGGTGAAGGTCAATTACTAAGTGAAATAAAGGAAAAATCCTGGATGGTACACAAAGCGGCCACATCAGAACAAGTGTTCGACAAAAATCCGGAAAGTCTATGGCGGGACATTTTGAAGGAAAAAGGAGGGAAATATAAAATGTTTTCAAATTACCCCACCGATCCCCGACTTAATTAGAGGATTTTTTTAGTTTTGTTATAGATGTTTTGCAGGATTTGTGTAAATTTTGGAAATTATGAACAGAGAGAAAGAAATATTTGGCGCATCTGAACAAACAGATGAATATAAAGGTGCTTTAGAGAACAAAGGCGAAGAAGGAAAATCTACTACTTCCGGCGATCCTCTAACTGACCATGATGAATCTACTGATTATCAGGAAGAAAAGCTTCAGGATAAGGAGCAACCCACTTCTTCTACAGCAGGTGATTCAACTTCTACTTCCGAACCCGCAGCGGCTGGGGAAGCAGAAAACCTTGAACAATTTCCCGCCTCAGAGGACCAAAGCCGGCAGACGACTCGCCCCACCAACGAGCAAGCACCAGAAGAGCAAACATCAAAAGAAACTACGGTAGCAGATGCAGAGTCTGGTGATAGTGCATCCGTAAGTAACGAAACAGATGCCTCTAAGGAAGACGAAAGAGGGGACGATGAGGAGCATGACCACGACGATCAGGATGAAGAACATCATAAGGTTGACTACCATCACTATGACAAAAAGCAGTTGGTGGGCGTAATTGAGGGGCTGCTTAAAGAGACGAACTTTAAAAAAATTGATCATATACTAAAGGAAATAAAGCCGCATTTTGATGAACTACGGGAAACTGAGCGTGCAGAAGCTCTTCGCAAGTTCATTGAAAACGGTGGCGAAGAAGCCGATTTTGTACTTAGACCGGATGCTTTGGACACCCGCTTTGAGGCAGATTTTGCCCTGCTTCGAGACAGGCGTGCCAAGCACTACAACAACCTCGAAAAGCAGAAAGAAGCCAATCTTGCGTCAAAAAATGCCCTTTTAGAAAAACTTAGAAGTCTGGTGGACGATGAAGAGACGACTGCCAGCATCAATGCGCTCAAAGAGATTCAGAGCGAGTGGAAGAAAATCGGACAGATTCCAGCCGGACAGGTAAAAACGCTCTGGGCAAATTACAATGCGCTGATTGACAGATTTTATGATAACAGAAGTATCTATTTCGAGCTCAAGGAACTTGACCGCAGGAAGAATCTGGAATTAAAATTAGAGATATGCGAAAAGGCGGAAGCATTGGCCAAAGAAAGCAATATCAAAACTGCGATCAAAAGTCTGAATGAATTGCATGAAGAATTCAGACACATAGGTCCGGTTCCGAAAGATGATCAAGAGGCACTGTGGCAACGATTTAAGGCCGCATCAGACGTGTTGTATGACAAGAGGAGGGAATT
>CAZWQB010000072.1:8748-15071 GCA_964636035.1 uncultured Roseivirgaceae bacterium | reverse complement strand
GATGCTGTGGACGTAATGGCTGGCATGGCCTGGGAATTGAAATTCCCGAAATTGATTGGAGTAAAACTAACCGGAAAATTGAGCGGATGGACCTCTCCTAAAGACGTAATCCTAAAAGTGGCAGGCATATTGACCGTAAAAGGTGGTACCGGCGCCATTGTGGAATATTTCGGTGAAGGCGCTGATGCCATATCATGTACCGGGAAAGGAACGATTTGTAATATGGGTGCTGAAATCGGTGCTACCACTTCTATTTTTGCTTATGGCGAAAAAATGAGGGATTATCTGATCTCTACGGAAAGAGAAGACGTTGCCAACGAAGCTGATAAAGTAATTGAATACCTGCGCGCAGACGAAGAAGTATACGCGAACCCTGAGCAATATTATGATCAGGTAATAGAAATCAACCTTTCTGAGTTAGAACCACATGTAAACGGTCCGTTTACTCCTGATGCGGCATGGCCACTATCCCTGTTCGCACAAACTGTGAGAGAAAAAGGCTGGCCATCAAAATTGGAGGTTGGTTTAATAGGCTCATGCACAAACTCTTCTTATGAAGACATCACCAGGGCTGCTTCTGTAGCCAAACAGGCTTCTGAAAAGAAACTCGTTGCTAAATCAGAGTTTACAGTTACACCTGGATCGGAATTGGTACGATATACCACCGAGAGAGACGGCTTGCTTCAGGTTTTTGAAAACATAGGTGGTGTGGTATTGGCCAATGCCTGCGGACCATGTATCGGGCAATGGGCGCGACATACGAATGATCCTAATAGAAAAAACAGCATCATTACCTCGTTTAACAGAAACTTTGCGAAAAGAAATGATGGAAACCCAAACACCCATGCTTTTGTAGCCTCACCGGAAATAGTTACAGCTTTAACCATAGCCGGAGATCTTACTTTTAATCCAATGACCGATACCATCATCAACAGTGAAGGGAATGCGGTGAAACTGGATGAGCCTCAGGGTGTGGAGTTACCGGTAAACGGTTTTGCAGTAGAAGATGCAGGTTATCAGGCTCCTGCAGAAAATGGAGAGAAAATTCAGGTAATTGTGGATCCTCATTCCGACAGATTGCAATTATTAGCGCCCTTCAATGCTTGGAAAAAGGAAGACCTGACGGGAATGAAGCTTTTGATAAAAGCGAAAGGAAAATGTACTACTGACCATATATCAATGGCCGGGCCTTGGTTAAAATACAGAGGTCACCTGGACAATATATCCAACAACATGTTAATTGGCGCTGTCAACGCGTTCAACGACGCCACCAATAAGGTGAAGAACCAGTTTACCGGTGAATATGATGAAGTTCCGGCTACTGCCAGAGTTTATAAAGCAAAAGGGGTAGGTTCTGTGGTAATTGGGGACGAAAATTATGGTGAAGGCTCTTCGAGAGAACATGCTGCGATGGAGCCGCGTCACCTTGGCGTTCGCATGGTGCTGGTGAAATCTTTCGCCCGTATCCACGAAACCAACCTCAAGAAGCAGGGTCTTTTGGGCGTAACTTTTGCGAATCCGGCAGATTATGACAAGGTTCAGGAAGACGATACGATAGACGTGTTAAATCTGGATCAGTTCAAAGCCAATGAACCCTTAACAGTTGCTTTAAATCACGCAGATGGCACCCGCGATGAGATCAAGGTGAATCATACCTATAACGAAGGCCAAATTGCCTGGTTCTGGGCTGGATCTGCCCTTAACGTGATCAAGGAAAAACAACAGCAAAACGCTTAGAATTTGTTGTTATCCATTCAATTTTAGAAAGGGGATCGGTTTGATCCCCTTTTTTAATTTCCAACTTTCTTTTCTCAACCCTCTGATTAATAAACCTGCCGCTTCATAATAACAAAACAATAGCTTTTAAAGCAAGTTCTTATTTGGACTAATTATAAATAATAATTACCTTTGAGCTGTTAAATTCAGATTGCATGGTTGAAGTTTTTAAAACAAAGTATGGTTGTGTTTATCAGTGTGATGAGCAAAACTGTTTTTTGGTGGATTTCGCTGGTTCCTTAACCCCGTTTAAATTTCATTGCTTTATGCGATTGAAGCAGCTTGTTGACCAGGTTGATATTGAAGCGATGGTTAACAATCCCCATAATGCTGCTGACCTGGAAATCATTTCTCCCTGTAGTTGCGAACGTTGCTACACACTGACGCTTCCCGAAGTTATACGTTTCAAAAGTTTGCTGGAAGGCGCAAAGGTAATGCTTGAGCTCAATTCAATCATTCATGAGCGTTTGAAGTTCGTTTATAATTAATCGTTTCCTTTTAGTGCCAGGCTACCGCAAATTCTGATAATCGTACGGTGAGCTTTATTTTTTCCTCGCTTTTAAATTATTCATGTTCAACCCCTTTAGGGTTGTTTGAGGTGCAATTCAATTGCTATTCATGTTAAAGCCCTTCAGGCTTTTTTGCTTCTCCACTAACATCAGAATTTTGTTTCTTAGCAGTTCTTGCTGGCAGATTGCTTACCGTTTAATGAAATTGTTGCTCACCTGTTGCCCATTCACCTACTACAACTTCCTGCCTTCAACGCTTTAGGGTTACCATAATACCAGCGATGACATCTCATTTGCCTTTCGGTTACTTATTCACAGAGACTGTACTGCAAAAATTGGAGAGAGAGAGATGTCATCGCTTTCTGTATAAATCTATTGGTAATGCATCTACGGAGTGGCCCGGGCCACACGCAAGTGACGGTGTGCCCGGAAGGGTTTGAGCGAGGGGGCGTCCCAAATTTTCATCCTGACTCGGATCCCTTCCTATTTCGCATCATCCTGGTTCAATTAATCGCTTCCCCGGCATCTGTTCAGCAAAGCCTTCTATTTAGATTTAGAATCATTCCATATTTCAATTCTGCCTGCCTTTTATAAAACTTTCCACTACCTTTATAGTATACAACTAGTGTAAGTCTGCGAGGCTTTTGATACCAGATTCAAATCTGTTACTGCGGAATGGCCATGCGCCGGAGCAGTAAATTTGCTGGTTCAACAAACCTTAGGCTATGCATCCCGAAACCGTTTTGGGACGAGATATTGGCAATAAAAATAAATTATACACAGATGAAAGACTTAATGAGGGCAAGAACTTCTTTACAGGAAGAAATAGAGAAGCTTTTGAACGATCAGATTAAAATGGAAGCAAGATCATCGGCAACTTATCTGGCGATGGCTTCCTGGTGCGATAGAAATGGTTTTGATTATAGTGCTGATTTCTTCTACAAGCAATCGGATGAAGAGCGAAACCACATGCTTAAAATATTTAAATATGTTTCAGACTTGGGCGGACGTGCCATTTCTCCGGAAATATTGAATGTACCCCAGGAGTTTGAGTCATTTAAGGATGTATTCGAAAAAGCACTGGAGCAGGAAATTGCGGTAACGTATTCCATCAACAGAATTGTGGACAGATGCCATAAGGCTAAGGATTATACGACGGTTACCTTCCTTCAATGGTTCCTGACTGAGCAGGTAGAAGAAGAGTATATCGCAAGAAGAGCACTCGAGCTGTTTGATGTAATTGGTGAAGAAGGCGTAGGCCGATACATGATCGACAAGCAAATTTCAAAAATCACCTACGGTGGTGGTGGCGAATAACGAGCAATTGTATTTTGAATGAAAGAAGGGAGTTTGATCTCCCTTTTTTTGTGCCCGTCGGACAATAATTCCCATATTCAAATTTAGGTTTTACCTCCACCGGAACTTCGAGGCCAAGCAAAGCTATTCCTGGTTCATCATCACAGATGTTTCCTGTATTCTGTCAGGGTTACCCGCTCCTCTTTTGAAAGTGGCAAATCTTTTTTTAGTCTGTAAACAGTAGGTCGATCTATAGAAAACATAATCAGCAAAGCGGCAAAAGCCAGGAGGAATAGCTGTTCCTCAAAAATATACAGACTTAAGTTTGCCATACAAGCTGCTAAAAATAGAAAAAAATACTTTTTAAAGGCTGCTGCTTTGAAGGTTTTAAGCTTAAGTGACAAAGAATCGTTCCCACCTAATAGTTTCAACCGTCTTTTGTAGCTAAAGTAGCCGGGCAGGCTAATTAGAACGATCGCGATAGCCAGCACCGGATGCCAGACAGGATCGCTGCTTTCAAATGAGGGACTTATTCCGCCGTGGCTGCCAATTTCCAGGAAGATGATAATAAATATGAACAAGGGAATACACACGCCCAGGTAAAAAGCGATATTCATATTGTTTAAAAAATCGTCAATCTGCGCGGGAGTGAAAGTTTCCTGATTGCTGCTCATAAGGTCGTATTTATAAATTTGCTTCAAAGGTATTAAAAAAAATACATGTAAAAGATGGCGCTGACATGGCAACAATTTAGCCTAACAAACGTTAGTTTTATAATACCAAAATATATATTTGTGTTGACCACGAGAAATTTATCAGGAAGAAAGCATCAAATTGAAAGTGAAGCTACCCGACTCTTTGAAGCAAGGGGATTTGCCGCCACCTCGATGAGGGAGCTGGCTACTGAATTAGGAATGGAAGCTGCGAGCCTATATTTCCACATCAAATCAAAAGATGAACTATTGAAGTCCATTTGCTTTACGATGGCAGATGCATTTTTTGAAGCCATTGGAGGAGTTGCCGAGGAGACCTTGCCCACGGTTGAAAAGCTCAGGGCTGCGATAGATGCGCATGTTAAGGTAATCACAAAGAAACCATCTGCCGCAGCGGTGTTCTTTTCAGAATGGAGGCATTTAAAAGAGCCAGATCTCAGCCGCTTTCTCGACATGCGACAAAACTATGAACAAAAGATTCTTACGATTATTAAAGAAGGGATTGCGGACAAAGAACTCGACGTAGATGACCCAAAATTCGCTGTACGAATGCTTCTTAATTCGATGAACTGGATCCATACCTGGTACAGACCGGATGGCGCCATGAAACCAGAGGAAATCAGCCGGAAAATCTTTGAAATGGTAATCAATGGGATTGGAATGAGGAAGAATTTGCCGGAATAAACCAAAAAACTAAAATTATGTACGGAGGAGGAAATATTTTCGACACGTCTGAAAGCAACTCTTTAGCCAATGAGGACAAGGACATGCTTGCTGCCTTTGAAGCAAGAATTGCCCGAGACGAAAAAATTGAGCCTGTCGACTGGATGCCGGCCCTCTACAGGAAGCAACTTATCCGGATGATTGAACAACATGCAAACTCTGAAATTATAGGGGCCTTGCCGGAGGGAACGTGGATAACCAGGGCGCCTGGTTTCAAGAGGAAGATGGCACTCATGGCGAAAGTACAGGATGAAGTAGGCCATGCGCAATTGCTGTACAGTGCTGCCGAGACATTAGGAAAACCCCGGGAAGACATGATCAACGATCTGATCTCAGGAAAATCAAAATATTCAAATATATTTAATTACCCTGCCTACACCTGGGCAGACGCCACCATTATAAGCTGGTTAGTAGATGCCGGTGCCATTGTTAATCAAATAAACAATGCCAAAGGCAGCTATGGTCCTTACTGCAGGGCATTGGACAGAATCAACGCGGAAGAATCGTTTCACCTAAAGTACGGGCATCATTGCGTAATCCATCTTGCTACAGGCAGTGAGATCCAGAGACAAATGGTGCAGGAAGCACTCAACAGATGGTGGGGCCCAATGATGCATTTTTTTGGTCCTCCCGACAAAATTTCAACCCACACCGAAATTCTTATGAAGTGGAAAGTAAAAATGGCTTCAAATGATGACAACCGGCAGCAATTTTTGGACATGTATGTTCCGAAAATATGGGAGTTAAACCTTGAAATTCCTGACCGGGCGCTGAAAAAGAACGAAACTACCCGAAAATGGGAGTACACAGAACCAGACTGGGAGGAGTTTATGCGGGTAATCAATGGCGACGGCCCTTGTAACAAAGAGCGGCTGGCGGTCCGAAAAACTGCAGAAGAAAAAGGAAGATGGGTACGGGAAGCATTGAAAGCAGACCATGCATACGTCCGGCCCCTTGCTTGAGCAATTACTTCACCGCTAAATAATGTACATGACCACTATTTAAAAGGCAATAAAATGGAATCATTGGATCCAAGAATTAACAGGCTCCACCTGCAGGACAGCGGCAAGGTTTTAAAAGACCAAAAAAATCCGGAGCAATTCGCTACTTATGAGGTATTTCTTCAAAAAAAAGACAGTAGCGCTTTTGAACACGTAGGGATTGTACACGCACCAGATGCGCAACTCGCCTTGATTTTGGCAAAGGAGCAATTTAGCAGAAGGGCCAGTTGCTCAGGACTGATGGTAATAAGCACAACACATATTGTGGTTTCGCCTTACACGGACATGGAAGAAGATGTTTATGA
>CAZWQB010000072.1:0-8648 GCA_964636035.1 uncultured Roseivirgaceae bacterium | reverse complement strand
GAAAATTTTCATAACAGCCAACTAGTAGAATTGCCCATAGGGGAATACGACTTCAGCCTGATTCGCCATTTTTTGTTTGACCAGGCAGATTATATCCGGTTCTCGAAACTGTCAGACTCTTCGAATCTTCAAATATCGCAGCTCGCAAGAAAATTTACTGGAGAAATAAAATACCATTTAATGCATGCCAATGGCTGGATCCGGAAACTGGGGAGCGCAACGGAAGAGAGCATCAGACGCATGCAAAGGGCTTTGGACGAGGCATTGCCTTTCGCACTCGGAATTTTTGAGCCCTCTCCATTTGAAACGACTTTAATAGATGAAGGCATCTTCTGTGGTGAAACGGTACTTCAAGATTTATGGCAGGAAGAGATTATGCAAACCCTGTCCCACACCGCCCTGAAATTGCCAGATCTATCAATATTACGCCCTCGATTCGGAGGAAGACAGGGAATACACTCGCAACATCTCCAGCCTTTGCTGGATGAAATGTCGGAGGTTTTTAACCTGGATCCTTTTGCAACCTGGTAATTTTAGATGATCATGGAACTTACGGCGGACATTATTAGGAAATGGCTTCAGGAAGTGAAAGACCCCGAAATTCCGGTTGTTTCGCTTCTCGATTTAGGAGTGATTACTGATATAATTGTTTCGGAGAATGGTGCTGTTCATGTGAAAATGACACCTACCTTTGCCGGCTGCCCGGCTATGGGTTATATGAAAAATGAGGTGGAAGAGGTATTAAGATGTAATAATGTAGCCGATTATATTGTTTCGGTCTCGTTTGACAAGCAATGGACCAGTAACATGATTTCGGATAAAGGCCGGGAAGCTATCAGGGCCTTTGGGCTAGCGCCGCCTCCCCGGCACGAATTAATTATCGATCTTGATATTCTTGAACGCGTACCCTGTCCATTTTGTAATAGTAAAGACACGATCATGAAATCGCCGTTTGGCCCTACGCTTTGCAGATCACTACATTATTGCAATGGTTGCCAACAAGGGTTCGAACAATTTAAACCTATTTAGGGCCTGCTGAAAAAAGCTTTAAGAAATCACGCTCATATACTTCGCTGGCTTCAGCTCGAAAAAGATACGTCTTCGCTTTGCCGCCTCATATCTGACGCACCTGAGACTTTTCAGCATGCCCATTTTAAGTATCCTTGGCGAGCTGCGAAAAATTCCACATTTAATTATAAATTGGAGGTTTCTTATTTCTATTTTACCATGTAAGTGGCAGGTGCTTCTTTCACTTTCTTTTATTATATAATTATTTATCTTGGCAAAAATAATATAATTATGATCAGAACTATCCAGCTTATAAGTGCCGTTTTATTTGTTCTTTTTCTTGGAATCATTTCATCCTGTGAAAAAAAACCTGAACAAAAGGAACTATCTCAGCGTGAGGCAGATTCCATCATCACAGCTTTAAATGCAATTGAAGATAGCTTAGAAGTAGCATGGGACAGAATGATAGAGGATGATGATCAGAAAATAGCAGATGCGAAAAGGCTTTTAGAGGAAATCTCCTACACCAACTTTTACGATCCGGTTCAATATGATTCGCTTCAGCAAAATTTAAAAACGCTGGCAGCTACTCGCTATAATATTAACAGTATGGCAAATTCTGTACTGATCGATGATTATGATTCCTCCTCCAATAAAGTAATGAATGAAATCATCACCATGGCCAGCTCACACCCGGAGTTTCAGCGTTATCCTTTAATGAAGGAACTAATTGCAGATATTCAACAGGCAAATTCGAGGGTGTTAAGGCACAGGGTAAACTACGACTATGCTGCAAAGCAGTACAATCAGTTTATCGAGGAGCATAAAGAGGAACTGGAGGAAATAGATTCACTGAAGGAAATTCAGAAGAAGCCACTGTTCGAGCTCGCGAGCTAATTTTACGAGCCCTGGCCCCTACCTGCTCTTTTACAAAGAATGATTATAGCTTTTCCATTTCTGCCTTTGTAAAGTGTATAAGCTCCCGAATGTATTTGCTGCTAAAATTAAAATCTATTCCCGCAGCTTTATAGACTTCTGGTATGGATTTGGTGTAACCTAGTTTTAGCGCCTGAATGTATTGTTGCAGCGCTTTGACCGGATCTTCTTTATAGTTTTTCCAAACAGCAATGGCCCCTAATTGCGCTATACCGTATTCGATGTAATAAAAGGGTACTTCAAATAAATGCAGTTGTTTATGCCAGTAAAATGCTTTGGCCTGTTCCAGCCCTGTCCAATCGGTGATTTCATCAGAAAAATCTTCAAAGATCCGGATCCAGGCTTTGCTTCGCGCTTCTTCCGTATGTTCGGGATTTTCGTAAACCCAGTGTTGAAACTTATCGATCGTTGCCACCCAGGGCAGTGTCTCCAAAATCTGCTCGAGATGTTCTTTTTTTGCCCTTCTCAAGTCAGCTTCATCCTCAAAAAACAAATCCCAATGGTCCATAGTCAGTAGTTCCATCGACATGGAAGCCAATTCTGCTATTTCAGAAGGCGCATCTTTAAAATTGTTCAATTCCAGGTCCATCGTCAAAAATGAATGCACAGCATGGCCGCCCTCATGCAACAAAGTAACCATATCGCGGAGCGTTGAGGTAGCATTCATAAATATAAAAGGTACGCCCGTTTCTGCCAACGGGTAATTGTAGCCTCCGGGGGCTTTGCCCTTTCGAGAGTCAAGATCGAGATGTCCCATCTCCTGCATCATTGACAAGCAGCTTCCCAAATACTCGTCCAGACGATTAAAGCACAATATAGTTTTATGCACCAGGTCGCTGCTGCTTAAGAATGGCTTGAGGGGTGCTTTGCCCGAAACATCCACTGCTAAATCCCAGGGCTTGAGGGCTTCCAGCTTCAATGTCTGTTTCCGCGCCCGCGCAAGTTCGTTCAATACCGGCACCACTTCATCTTTTACAGCCTTATGAAAATCGAAGCAGTCTTGTGGAGAGTAGTCAAATCTGCCTAACGAAGCAAACATATAGTCTCTGAAATTTGAAAAACCAGCCTGATGCGCTACCTGATTTCTTAGGCTTACCAGAGAGGAAAACAACTCGTCCAGCTCCTCCCGGTCTTGCAGTTGTCTTGCTGCTGCCTTTCCAAAAACCTCCTCCCTTAAGTGCCTGTCCTGAGACTGTAGCAGAGCACGCGCCTGCGGCAAGGTGAGTTCGCTTCCATCCACTTCCACGGTCATGTTTCCGAAAACGGCCCCGTATTTTTGAGAAAGCTGCTGAATTTCCGTATTCAGTGGAATATTTTCTTCCCTGAAGATTGCCAGCTCCTTTTCAATGGATCTTATTAAGATACTATAACCGTCATACGCTTCCAGTGCTTTGAGAAACGGATTTTCTACTGCTTTTTTGTTGAGCGCATTGGTATAGGGAGCCATGTGAGGCTCAATCTGGCTGATAAAATAATCGAATCGCTTTAGAAATACTTCGCTAGTAGTATCTGTAGTCATCCTAATATAACGCCACCCCATGTCTTCGGCGAGTACTGACTCCAGTTCGCTTCTATCCAGAAACCACGTTCTTAAATCTTCTACAGACTGGATAGGCCTTTGTAACAGCAGTTCATAAAACGGCTTCACATCCTCCCATTTTTCCACTGTAAAAGTTTCGGAAAGAAACCTTCTTGGCTTTTTTTCCAGCAATAGAGACGAAGCTTTCATAGTAATTTTTCGTAAATTTATGGCGCAATTTATAGAAAATAGCAATAGATCGAAAATTACAAAAACGCAATAATACTGCTGAATTCTATGTCGCCAAAAAAACTAATTCCACAGCTCACTGGATATGCGGTTATCCTGTGCTAAATTTTAAAAATCATAAACATGAAAAAGACATTTTCTAATAGTAAAATAGGCCTCGCACTAGGTATCTCTTTGTTTCTTGTATCCTGCGGCGGACAAACCACAAATGAACAACAGCAAACGGATGAAAACCCCAGTGCTTTGAGTACAGTCGGTGGTGAAACCAAGGATCATGTAAATGAAATACTGGACGAATATTATACATTGAATGCCGCCCTGGTGGATACAGATGCTGAGAAAGCGCAATCTGCGGGACAAAAATTGGCGGGTATCTTTGAGGAATTTGATGTGAATGCTGTACAGGAAGATTTACAAGCTGCCTATGAAGAAATTTCAGGTAAAATCCATCAGCATGCAAAAGAGGTAGCCCAGGCCGAAGACATTGAAGTTCAAAGAGAGCGTTTTGTAGAAATCACCGCCGGCGTTTACGATATGCTGAAAACTTTCAATGCTAATGAACACGATGTTTATTATGCATACTGCCCCATGGCATTTGATAATACAGGTGCTTACTGGCTAAGCGACAAAAAGGAAATCAGGAACCCCTATTTTGGTTCAAAAATGTTGAAATGCGGTTCGGTGAAGGAAACAATTGCTGAAAATTAAGGAGAAACCGCTTTTTGATGTAACTAAAAAAGGGGCTGATCTTTTGGACCAGCCCCTTTTTGATAGCTTTGTTGTCGATTGATATCTTATTCTCTTACAATGTAGGTGTTAAATAATTCATCGGCAGTATTTTCATCTACATAAAAGCACCATGCATTTTTTGGCTGGAAGCAAACTACAGGGCCTATTTTGCACCTGTCGGTACATTCTGTCTTCACGATTTCTACCTCAGGCGCTAAGCGCATTTCTTTGATCAGGTCCTTGTAGCTCTTTGCTATTTGCTTTCCACCCCTCTTCTTACATTTACTGCCAGCACATATATAAATCACCTGTTTTGGCTTGTTATTTATATTGGTATCTCCCATTCCTATTTTTCTTTTAAAAGAATCAAAACGCGCTAAAGGTTCAAATATTTGTACTTCTGGTAAATTAAGGTGCCACTGCCTGCATCAATAAGCCGCAAATATACGCGCCATAAGTACCCACGGCATAGCCAAGAACGGCTAAAAGTACACCCACCGGCGCCAGTGAGGGATTGAAGGCAGAAGCCACAATGGGAGCAGAGGCTGCTCCCCCAATATTGGCCTGACTGCCTACAGCCACAAAAAAGAAGGGGGCTTTGATGAGTTTTGCTACAACAAGCAGCAGTGTAATGTGCACCAGTATCCAGGTGATACCCACTGCAAATAATCCAGGATTGGAAAAAATAGCAGTAACATCCATCTGCATTCCTATGGTAGCCACCAATATATAGAGTAACACGCTTCCCAACCTGGACGCGCCAGCGCCTTCTAACTTTCTGGCTGGCGTAAACGACAGCGCCAATCCCATTGTTGTTGCTATTACAATCAACCAGAAAAAGCCGGAAGTAAGGCTAAACTTATCAAGATAGGGAGCATGCTGTGCAATGAATGGAGCAATGATGTCAGCGCCAAAATGCGCAAATCCGGTGATTCCAAACCCCACTCCAAATACAATCATTGTTTGCGTTAAAGTTGGGATTTTTGCTATACTAAGCCTGTATGCTTCAATTTTTGTTTTCAGCTCCTCAATGGCAGAAGCGTCTGCTTTTAGCTTTCTATCCCATTTTTCGGAATTTCCGGCGCCATACAACAGAAATGCCATCCATATATTCGCAACTATTACGTCTACAGCTATCATGGTAGAAAATAACCCGGGACTTGCGCCAAATACTTCATACATAGCTGCCTGATTGGCGCCACCCCCTATCCAGCTACCGGCAATGGTGGTCAAACCACGCCACACAGCGTCGGCGCCTACACCGCCCACCACTTCCGGCGCAAACAACGACACGAGCAAAATGGCAATTGGTCCACCAATTATAACCCCGAATGTGCCAGTTAGGAACATGATCAAGGCTTTCGGTCCCAATTTCAGGATACCTTTGAAATCAACACTCAGCGTAAGCAAAACCAAACTGGCTGGTAACAGGTAACGAGATGCCACAGCATATAAAGATGAGGACTCACCCGATATGATATTCAGGCTATTTAAAATGCTCGGTAAAAAGTAACATAAAAGTAAGGACGGAATATAGGTATAAAACCTCTGCCAGAAGGCATGCTTACTGGACGCAGTATAAAACACCAAGGCCAATATGACGCTTAAAATACCCAATACTACGGCGTCGTTGGTAACCAGCGGGCCTGCCTTTTCAATTTCTTCCATACAACAAAGGTTTTATTAAACTATCTTAAACTTTTTAAAGCCACATCACAATTAACAAAATTAGCAATTCCAGCTTCCCTGAGCCTTACCAAACCAAGGCTTTAGACGCTCTTTTCTAAAAGTGCTTTAAATTCACTTAAAATCATAGCCGTGGCGCCCCAAACTATATTTCCGGAGAAGTCGAAATAGGGAGTCTCCAGCTCGAAGCCTCTTACATTTAAAGTTGTATCTCTTATAAGGCCGGGGTTCATCAAATCTTCAACCGAGGCCTCGATAATGGCTTCTACTTCATAAGGATTGGGGATAAACATGGGCTGAGATTCAGTATATCCCACCACAGGTATCACTTTAAAATTGCTGGCCGACACGTATAATTCCGAAAGCTGTCCTAAAACAGTAATTTCTTTCGATTTAACGCCAATTTCTTCTTCAGCCTCCCGGATAGCGGTTGCAAAAAAATCTCTGTCTTTTTCTTCTTTTTTTCCTCCCGGCAAACTGATCTGCCCCCCATGAACGCCGTCGTAATTAGGCCTCAACATCAATGGAAAATATAGTTGATCTCCTTTTTGATAGAGTAAAATGAGTACACTCCCGTGCTTCGGCGTAAAGGCCGGCGGCGGAATTGGCTGATCATGCTTTATTGTATGTGGCACCATCTTCTGATGCTCTTTTGCTCCGGGAAGCGGTTCTTCAAACGCTTTTTTCAGGCTTTTGATATAAGTTGAAAGCATGCTTATCTGTTTTCTGTCCCGATTGCCGTCCGGCGTCTTGTAACCAGGGTGTTTCTACTCACACAAAACTAACCATTAGCACCTGAAAACAAACTAGAAAAAGCATATAATGCGAAAAGGCCACCCTGGGGCGGCCTTTCAAATGCTATCGCAAATATTTACTTCTTGATGAATTTCCAGGTTTCCGTTTTATTGTCTGTTACAATTTTTACGAAATAAATCCCCGACGGGTAAGCTGCCATATCCACCCCGAGATCAATTTTACGGGCAGGTTCTGACGTGACACTTTCTACAACTTTCCCTACGTTATTGATCACATAAATCTGGTAAGTAAGTGGTTTTAACATTTCCACCTCTATGTTCAGGATATCTTCTACCGGGTTTGGATACAGCTTGTGCGACAATACATTCGGACTGTCTTTCAGCCCTAAGATTTGCGGCACTTTGTAGACTTCGCTTATCTCGCATCCGCTTTGATCTGTAATAACCACCCTGTATTCGATCGCGTCAAGATTAGAAATGTCTTCGGTAGTTTCTGTTGTAGTCCAGAAATAGGAATATGGTGCCAAGCCTCCCCTGACCTCGAGGTCAATGGAGCCGTTAAGTTCCAGCCCGACCTTTTCCTTAATGGTAGCTGTAACTTCCAATGGCTCCGTAACGTAAACAGAAACCACATCGCTCGCCATTTCATAGCAGATGGTAGAATATACAACCCTTCTGATATCGTAGTTGCCTGGCAAGTCGAGCGATGCATTTAGCAGGTCTTTCCCTGTACCTGGAAACGCAATCCATTCACCGCCATTGTGACTTCTTTCATAGCGATACTCATAAGTGCCACTACCACCCTGCGGAAGTGATCCTATAATATTCAAAGCATCGGTAGCGCCGCAAAAGATGGCGTCTGTTCCCGTTGGCTGCTCCAGGATATTGTTGCTTAAGGGCTGCTGTACCACAACCTGAAGGAGATTGCTGGTATCCGCACAAACAGCGGAAGTAACGATTCTTCTGTAAGTATAACTTCCCGGAGCCAGAACTTCTGTTTCCTCGAAACTATCCTCAAATGAATCTGTCGGACTTGCTGTAATACTTTGCACTGCCACGTATTCCCCTCCGTTAAAGCTCCTTTCCCATACACTTGTATAGGTGCCATCACCACCTGTCATGGGCAAAGTTTCTATGACAAAGCCTGTTGGTTCTGAACAAAAATCCAGAGAAGCCATGGATAGCTTATTTTCCGATAGCTCCGGATATACCATGATGGTTACGACATTACTTGATACAGGACTACAGCTACCCGATGTTACCATTCGGCGGTATTCATATTTTCCCGGATCATTGATGTCTTCATCCTCTAAAGTTTGTAATGTTCCTACTACTTCGAAATCGCCATCGTTTATACTTCTTTCCCAGGTATAGGTGTAGGTGCCGTCTCCACCCGTAGGCACAGAACCCTCTATGGCTATGGCAGAAGGAATTCCACAATATTCAATAAGAGATGGCTCTGTAATGTCATTACCTGCAATAAGCGGAATAATGGTCACGGTAATCATATCACTGGTGCTAATACACGCAGAAGAAATCACTTTTCTATAATACTTGTATACTCCTGGTGTGAGGTTTTTAATTTCAACGTAATTGACAGTATTTGAAGCGAGATCCTGGGCTGTACCAGCATCTTTTATCCTGTACCAGTTGTAGGTATAATTGCCATCTCCTCCTGACATTATTGAACCTTCCAGTTCGTAGCCTGTCGCGTTGCCGCAATAAATGATATCCTCATCTTTGCTGATAGTGTTCGGACTAAGGCC
>CAZWQB010000071.1:9885-15176 GCA_964636035.1 uncultured Roseivirgaceae bacterium | reverse complement strand
ATTGATACTAAAGAGGTCGAAATACTGGTGGTCTTCTATCTCGTCAAACACATATCCATAATGGATTATCGGTAATTTGCCTCCGAATGAAATATTGAAAATATAATTCTGCAAGACCTCGAAGGATGGAGAATTGGCATCAATATCGCCCCACACAATCGTTCGCGTATCATACTGATCTAATTGTAGTTCATGCATCACCGTCATGACGTATTGCATCATTTTTTCAGGTGCTTTTACTTCAAATCGGTTTGCGTACAAAAGTTGCTGCTCCTCATGAACAAAAATGTTAATCGCTCCTTCTTCCAGAACCAATGCCATATTTTTGTTAAACGAATAGTCCTGGTACTTATTGATTCCTTCTATCAGCAGGCTTTCCTGATGCAGGAAATGTAGTGTAGTGCCAGGGTAAGCCCGGTTGAAAAAAGTCACCAGTTCAGTAGGAGCTGCAAACACGTTGATCGCCTTGAGCTTGTCATGCTTGTAATAGAAGAGCGAGTCGTTTTTTGTGGCTGCATTAATATCAAGATAATCTTTAAGGCTTACCTTGTCAAAGAGACTGGCAGGAACGAGGGAGAATTTATTGTTTTTAAAGGCAACTTTAACTGAATTCCAAAAACCCGCCTTTAAAAAATGATGGTCTTCGAAGATAGAAGCAAGTGCGGAAATTTTATTGGAGGAGGCTGGTAAATGATAAGATTCCATGATCATGCACCGATGATCCCTGTTATCTACTACAGCTATACGGAAATCAAATGAGCCTATCTGAAGAGACAAGTTATAATGCTGAAGTAATTCAACATTAAACTTGTCATCCTTAATTTGTTTGATTTTATGATAAAGTGTATCGTTTGAATTCAAGGTTTATTCCCAGTTTCCTGCGGTGGTTACTTCGGTGCGTGATCCTACTCTCAATGGACCTCTACCGGTTTTTGCTCTTCGGAGTGGGTTTACCGGATCTGGATCTTTTACTTCAAAAACATCAACATTTACACCACTCTTGTTTACTTCGTCAGCATAGATTTCAAATTGCTTTTCAGAACCTGGTACATATGGCAGCCTCTGCAAGTCGAAATTAGGGTATTTTGCTTGGGAAAATAAAGAGTCCCTCACGCTTACCGTACCCAATGTGTCAATTTCTACAGCCACACTATCTGCACCGTAGTCAAGCGTGTAGATTTGTTCTCGTCTTTGCGTAATGTAAATTCTTCCTGTATCTACAAAATTTATCAGTTTATCCCAATCGCTCGTATAGTTCCCATTTACTGTTTGATAAGCGATCTGAGCATCCCGGATCATTTTTAGTTTATTGATAATCTGTGCTTCTATATTCGCTATTCGCTCTTCTTCCTCAATATCTGTTTTAATGCTGTCCGTTAAAAAATAAGCCAGTCCAATACTGATTAAGATAAAAACAATGGTTAGGATTTTTGTCAAATTCATTTGAATAGTGTTAGGTTAAATGCATTTAAAGTTCCTTCATTAAAGCGGCACCTGAGTACAGCTTAAACATTTCAAATTAATATTTTTTTAATTGCAATAATAAAAATTTTATCAGGTAAAACATAATTTAAACCGCTGCTATTTTATATTAATAAGCAATTTGTGAGAATTAATGCAACATGCCAAATTAAAGATCTCCTTTTTAGGAATTTTTGCCTCCGGATTTTATTTTAAAAACATTTGCCCGCCTAAATTATAAAATACCCTCGCTTTTTTAGCAGGTCATCCATTTGTGTAAAACCTCTAAAAGCTGCGTGCAATGTGGCATCAGGAAGCTGTCGTAAATCTTCCACAGAGAGAAATAGGGGTTCGTCCATAATTTGATCTTTCTCTTCTAATTCAGGATCAAAGCCTTTCCTGAGCACACCATTCTTTCTGATAACGTTGAAGAACAACTCAATAGCATGTAATGGTGTTTCTATAAATTCAAAGGTAAAGAGATGTTGTTTTACATCCACCTCGATACCTGTTTCTTCTAGGAATTCTCTTTTTAGATTTTGGATTGCAGAGCTTCCATATTCCATACCTCCGCCAGGCGGGAGC
Organism: uncultured Roseivirgaceae bacterium; assembly: GCA_964636035.1. Classification (GTDB taxonomy): domain Bacteria; phylum Bacteroidota; class Bacteroidia; order Cytophagales; family Cyclobacteriaceae; genus CAMPJM01. The sequence goes on along the minus strand of CAZWQB010000071.1, from coordinate 13,130 downwards.
CAGAGGTGCCCCATTTTTCCTAGTCCTTTATGCCTCACCATCAATACGCGGTCGTTTTCTATCAGAATTCCATTTACCCTGATCCTAAGGCGGTTTCCGAATTTTGCTGCAATTAATTCAGAGGTCATGTTGAGACAAGATTGATTTTAAATTTTTAGCTTTGTTTACCCGGGTTTCGTACACCATACAGCAAGTTGATAATTGCTTAAGGGTGAAAATTACTTTTAAAGATGTATAAATTATATAACAAAGAATATAAAAGCAGGATAGAAAAATTTCTTCAAAGGCAACATTTTATGAAGCTGGTTGGAATTTCTCTGGATGTAATTGAAGAAGGTGCTACAGAAGCGTCACTGCAATTGAAGCAGGAGCACATGCAACAAACAGGCTTAGTGCACGGCGGCGTGGTGGCTACGATAGCCGATATTGTTTCCGGCCTTGCAGCATATACACTGATGCCGCCAGACCATCACGTGGTAACTGCAGAGCTGAAGGTTTCTTATCTTCACCCTGGCAGGGGACAAGCGTTGTTCGCCAGGGGCTGGGTGTTGAAGCAGGGTTTCCGAATTAATTTTTGCGAAGCCGAAGTTTATGCCCTTGATAATGGCAGCAGGAAACTAATTGCGAAATGTACCTCGACCATGGCGACAGTTTTTCCTGAAGATGTAAAAAGAATAGTAAAAGAATAAATTTTGGCGAAACCATCTGCAGTTATTCAACATTATTTTCCTTTTGAACCCACTTCCGGGCAGAAGAGGTTGTTTCAAATGTTGGACGATTTTATTTTGGGAGAGATTCCCTGTATGATGTTGAAAGGTTTTGCAGGAACCGGTAAGACTACCGTCATCAGCGCTTTGGTAAAGATGCTTCCGCATTTTAATCTTAGGTCTGCATTGTTGGCGCCTACAGGAAGAGCAGCGAAGGTGATGGGGCAATACTCAAAACGGACTGCATTTACCATCCACAAAATTATTTACAGTCAAACCGCAGAGCCAGGCTCCACTGAGCTTTCATTTAGGCGCCAAAAGAACTACAGCAAAAACACCGTCTTTATTATTGATGAAGTTTCCATGCTCACAGACGAAGGAGAATTTGGTAAGGTGGGGCTTTTAACGGATCTATTTCAATTCGTGTTTTCTGATCCCAGCAACAAAATTTTGCTGGTGGGAGATACTGCCCAATTGCCACCTGTAGGGAAACTCAACAGCCCTGCATTAAATAAAAATTATCTTACCGCAACATTTAAGAAGGAGGTTTCGGAAATTGAACTAAAGGAAGTGGTAAGGCAGGAAAGTGAATCGGGTATCCTTGCCAATGCAACCTCGCTGCGTAACCTGCTGGAAAAACGGTCTCAGAAGATAAGCTTTAATACGGCTGCCTACCCTGATATTTTTCGGATGACCGCAGAGAAGATGGAAGATGGGCTACGCTACGCCTATGATAAATTTGGAACCGAAAATACCATAATTATCTGCAGGTCCAATAAAAACGCTGTACAGTATAATCAATTCATACGAAGGAATATTCATTATACCGAAAGTGAAATTGATGCAGGAGATTTCATTATGGTGGTGAAGAACAATTATCATTTTCTTCCTGCCGATGCCAAAGCCGGATTTTTAGCCAATGGCGATTTTGCGGAGGTATTAAAAATAGTTCGGTATGAAGAGCTTTACGGATTACGATTTGCGGACCTTGAGATACAGTTGACGGACTACCCTGAAGAGCAGCCATTTGAGGTAAAGGTGATACTGGATACGCTTCACAATTACGCACCTTCCCTGCCAGCCGAAGATTATAGTAAATTATATCAAGCTGTAAGGGAAGATTACTACGATGTGACAGATCCCAAAGAACTAAAGCAGAAATTAAAAAAGGATCCGTATCTGAATGCGCTACAAATAAAATTTGCCTATGCATTGACCTGTCATAAGTCGCAGGGTGGGCAGTGGAAGGCAGTTTTTGTGGATCAGGGCTACCTGACAGATGAGATGGTGGACACCGAATATGTGCGGTGGTTGTACACTGCTGTAACGCGTGCTACAGATCAATTATTTTTAGTTAACTTTAATGCGAATTTCTTTTAGGAAATATTTGTTACCTTTTTGTCCGGTTTTTGGGCAGGATTTTTGTTATAATTGTTACCGATCTTAAATTTTAAAACCAGAATTATTATGAAAAAATTATTTGTGTTTGTAATCGGATTGTTCCTGTTCGGAACAGTTGCTGCCCAGAACAGTGGTTCAGAAGCTGCTGCCGGCCCTCAAATTACCTTTACTGAGTCTTCTCACGACTTTGGAGATATCAAACAAGGTGATAAAGTAGAACATACCTTTACTTTTAAAAACTCCGGAACAGAACCGCTAATTCTTTCAAACGTATTGACTACCTGCGGTTGTACTGCAACCAATTGGCCAAGAGATCCAATAGCTCCTGGAAAAAGTGGAGAGATTACAGTAAGATTTAACAGTGCTGGTAAAATGGGCAGGCAAAATAAAGTGGTAACCGTTGTTTCCAATGCTACAAATGCGCAGGAAAGAGTAAAAATTATTACTAATATACTTCCGAATACAGCAAAAGCTGATTCGAATTCCTAATTGTTATCATAATCTAAAACAAAAGAAGCGCAGTATATGCGCTTTTTTTGTTTTAGGCGCTTTTCAATATTCCCAGAAACATCAATGCCCAGCCCGCGATTAAGAACAAACCTCCGATGGGGGTGACAGCGCCCCACTTGCCAACATTGCTTAAGCACAAAATGTAAAGCGAACCTGAGAAGATAATAATTCCAATAATAAATGAGTAGCCTGCATAGTTCAGCAGTCGATGATCAAACTTCGCCATGAGGATCGCCAGCAACAGCAAGGCCAGCACATGATAAAACTGATATTTTACCGCTGTTTCGAAAGTCTCCAACCTTCCGGTATTTTCAAGCGTACTCTTCAAAGCATGGGCTCCAAATGCCCCGATCATTACAGCTAGTGCTCCCAGCGCACTTCCAGTCAATAAAAATAGTTTTTGCATAGTTATTTGTTTCTTTGGGCTGATTCGTCATAGTCGCGTTCGAGCCTGCCTTCGCGTCTATTGGTTTCGCCCCCAAATTTATTATTAAGACTGCCACTTGCCAACCTCTGGCATTTCGTGAATATCAAATAGCTTTACCAAACCTTCGGTGAACATAAACCGACACTCTTAATCTGACTGAACCGCTTTAAGATAATTCTAAAATAAAGCAAGCAAGGTTT
>CAZWQB010000071.1:0-9785 GCA_964636035.1 uncultured Roseivirgaceae bacterium | reverse complement strand
CAACCCCTAATCCCCAATTCCTAATCCCTAACCCCCAATCCCCAGCCCCTAATCCCTAACATCTAATAACTTCTTGCTCCGAATATAGAACTTCCTACCCGCACCATGTTGCTTCCCTCTTCCAGGGCAATCTGATAATCACCACTCATTCCCATGGAAAGGATATTCATCGCTACATTGTCTTTTTCGGCATGCTGAACAGAAAGCAAATCAAAGAGCTCCTTCAAACCCCTGAATTCTTTTCTGATCTGATTTGTGTCTTCAGTGAAAGTAGCCATTCCCATCAGTCCTTTAATCTCTATGTTTTTCATCTCCAAAAAAGCGGGGTCGTTCAGCAACTGGCTCACCTCATCTGGAGAAAAACCAAACTTCGTCTCTTCTTCAGCAATATGGATCTGTAATAAGCACCTGATTTTCCGCCCCACCTTCTGTCCCTGCTTATCAATTTCTTTGAGCAATTTTAAACTATCCACACCATGGATCAGGTAAACAAACGGAGCAACATACTTTACCTTGTTTCTTTGCAGATGGCCGATCATGTGCCACCGAATGTCATTGGGTAGTTGCTGCTCTTTCTCTACCAGTTCCTGTACCTTGTTCTCTCCGAAATCGCGTACGCCCAGCTCGTAGGCCTCTAGCAGAAGCTCCACGGGCTTGGTCTTGCTTACCGCTATTAATTCTGCCTGATAACCAGCTACAATTTCATTAATTTTCGCAATATTGGCTTTTATGGACATCTGCACTTATTCTTTTTAATTACTGGTCAAGTGTCGGTATTAGTGTTTGGGTAAAATTAAATCATTTACATCTTATTCCCTTATTAAAACGAGAGTTTGGCAAATAGGCAGGTTTCTTCATAGACGCGAAGTCATGTTTACTGCCTTGTGGTATACATTTTGAATAAAAGCTTTTCTTTTTTAAAATTAACCCTTCGTTTGCATCAAAAGACTTTTATTTTTGTATACTATAAAATTATAATGCTATGGCCATTTTAGGGACCTTATTGAAAAAGGGGATAAGAATCAGAGAGAGTCTTGAGCAGGAATATTCGTCGTCTTTTGATTTGCAAAAAATTGAACTGAGAAAATTACTCATTTCCGCAAGGAATACTCAATTCGGTAAGGCATATTTATTTAAATCCGTTCTTGGTGAATTTAAGAGCTCTCAACAGGAGAATTTTTATCAGCAATTTAAAGAAAATATACCCGTCCACCACTACAATGAGATGTACAATCAGTGGTGGCACAAGGCGAGGGCTGGGGAGGCAGACGTTTGCTGGCCTGGGAAAGTAAAATATTTTGCGCTGAGCTCAGGTACTTCAGAAGCGTCTTCCAAATACATTCCTATTACGCAAGATCAGATCAAAGCAATCAGGAAAACCAGTATTCGTCAAATCCTTTCTCTCTCCAAATACGACCTTCCTGATAAGCTTTTCGAAACCGGGATTTTAATGTTGGGAGGAAGTACGCACCTGAATCATCGTGGGAATTACTTTGAAGGGGACTTGAGCGGAATTACTGCCAGTCAGTTGCCAATTTGGTTTCAGCATTTTTATAAACCCGGTCAAAAGATTGCCAGCAATCCTGATTGGAATGATAAGCTGGATGAAATAACGCGCAACGCTTCCAAATGGAATATTGGTGTAATTGTAGGTGTTCCGGCCTGGATACAAATTCTGATGGAAAAGATAATTGCCCATTACAACGTCAAAACCATTCATGACATTTGGCCGAACTTGATGATTTATGTACATGGCGGCGTATCTTTTGACCCTTATAGAAAAGGCTTTGAAAATTTACTGGCAAAGCCGCTTACCTACATGGAAACTTACCTTGCTTCCGAGGGCTTTTTTGCTTTTCAGGCGCTTCCCAACAGGCGTTCTATGAAGTTGGTCTTAAATAATGGTGTATTTTATGAGTTTGTGCCTTTCAATGATGCTAATTTTCTGCCCTCCGGAGACATGGTGAAAAATCCTCAAACGCTTATGGCCCACGAGGTGGAGGAAGGACAGGAATATGCGATGTTGATTTCCACATGTGCCGGCGCCTGGAGATATCTGATAGGGGATGTGGTCAAATTCACCTCTAAAAGTGAGCATGAAATCGTGATCACGGGACGAACCAAGCATTTTTTAAGCTTGTGTGGAGAACATCTTTCCGTAGAAAATATGAACAAGGCGATTGAGTTGGTTGCTGAGGAACTAGATATCGTTATCAAAGAATTTACAGTTGCAGGGGTTCCTCATGAATCTCTTTTTGCACATCAGTGGTACATTGGTGTGGACGAGCCTGTGCCGTCGAAACGGTTTAAGTCCTTGTTAGACGAGAAGCTGAAGGCGCTAAATGATGATTATGCAGTGGAAAGAAGTGCGGCCTTGAAAGACATCTATGTAAAAATTGTACCCGCCGGTTTGTTTTACAAATGGATGAAGGTAAATGGTAAAGAAGGCGGACAAAATAAGTTTCCCCGGGTGATCAAAGGGGCTCAGTTTGAAAACTGGAGAGAATTTGTGGATGCGGAATTGGCGACTGGCAACCTATGATGGTCCTATGGAACGGTATCCTTTTCGGGCTGCTTCTGACCATTTTTATCGGGCCCGTTTTTTTTGCTTTGATCCAGACAAGCATTGAAAAGGGCTTTTATTCCGGTGTTTTTATGGCTTTAGGCATAGCTTTGAGTGATGCTTTCTATGTGAGTATTAGCTATTTTGGCATTTCTCAATTGTTCAATGCGGACAGTATTAATTTTTGGCTTGGGATGGCAGGAGGCTTTATAATGCTGGGTTTTGGTGCTGTTTCGCTTTTAAAGCCGGTAAATGCCCCAAAAACGCAAGAGATCCACATTGGCGGAAAAATCGGTATGTTTCGGCAAACTGTTAAAGGCTTTTTGCTAAACGGCATCAACCCGTCGGTTTTTTTATTTTGGATTGGAATAGCAACAATGGCAACTGTAAATTTAAATTATTCAGGTTCATATGCCATTGGTTTTTTTGCAACCATCATTTCTACGGTTTTTTTAACGGATGTTTTAAAGTCTTTTTTAGCTCATAAGTTGAAACGCATGCTGACACTCAAATTCATGAGGTGGATGAATATAGTAGTAGGTTGCGGCTTAATGATTTTTGGCCTTCGGCTGCTTTACTTTGCAATAGAATCCTGGTAATGAAATTTTTTAGGAATGCAAGGTACTCCATACAACTAAATTGCTTTAAAACCAGTTAAATACTAAGGTTCAATCAAAAGAAAATGAAGTCTTTTCATTATTTTTCGCTTTTTTGTTTTTTGCTGTTTGGCATTTCCTGTGGCAGTGATGATGGCAGTCCGGTCCCGGATAGTGATGTCGCAAAGGACGATAGCTTGCTGGTAGGAATTTATGAGGGTGTGTCTTTCACCGCCACCGTACCAAGCGGAATTGTAGCAACGGCACTCTCCGGAGAAATCATTTTTGAAGGAGATGGCAGTTATAGTTCTACCATTAGCCCCTTTTCCCTCAATGAAAATTCAGGAACCTGGACATATGAACAAGAGGATAAGATAATCATTTTCAACGAAGGTGAAGCCATCGAAGAAATGGCTGAGAATGTGACCCTGACCCCGGATTCACTTTTCTTCAGGATAAGTCGGGGAGAAGAAAATAACCGCACGATCATAGATTTTAGGTTGGCAAAACAAGAGTAACGAGAGGAAGGTTGTCTGTTTTACCATCCTTTTTTTTCAATTACTACACCCTGATTTACTCTCAACCCCGCCAGCTATCGTAGAATAGATGACCAAAAGCCTAATCCCTCGTTAGTCCTGCAGTGCATTGCTGATAAAGGTGGATTTTAGCAGCAACCACAAAAGAAACAACAAAATGGCCCACATGAGGTAAATATTGTAGTAATCGGTGGTGTTTTTGTAGGCAGATTCTTTAATTTCTACTTTTTCATACTGATCTATTGTTTCAAAAACCTCCAACAAGGCCTCATTGTCAGAAGCCCTGAAAAACTTGCCTTCGCCTATTTCTGCTATTCGCCGCAGGGTGGTTTCGTCCAGTGTGTTATCTATATAGTTTGTTCTTCCAAAGAAATCTTTTCCCATGGGTACCTTCCCCTCCCGTCCGATGGCCACAGAGTAGATTTTGATACCATAGGCATAAGCGAGTTCTGCAGCCGTTATCGGATCTATATTTCCGGCCGTATTGTCTCCGTCGCTGAGCAATATCACCACCTTCGATTTTGCTTCAGATTCACGCAGCCTGTTGGTTGCTACAGCGAGTGCACTTCCAATGGCCGTGCCCCGGTTCTCAATCTTGTCAAACGAAATGTCATCTATATATGTGTAAAGCAATTCATAGTCGGTGGTAAGCGGCGCCAGTGAATAGGCATCACCCGAAAATATAACCAAGCCAATCCTGTCCTGAAACCTGCCCTTTACAAAGTCCTGCGCCACCTGTTTTGCTGCCTGCAGTCTGTTGGGTTTGAAATCTTCTATTTTCATAGATTCAGAAATGTCTATCACCAACACGATATCAATTCCCTCTGTCCATTGATCTACCTTCTCGTTTGTTTTCTGCGGCCTGGCCAGAGCAATAATAATTAATGCCAGGATCAGGGTCATCAGTATATCAGGAATAAAACGGATGAGTGTAGAAGCATTCCATTTTATTTCTTTTTTAGGCAAGGCAATATCGAGCTTCTGCCGAAACCTGAAATTAAAAAGCCAACGAAGCACAAATATGGCCGGTACCAATGCCAGGAGGTACAAAACATAGGGGTTTTCCCAGCTGATCGAGAAAAAAGTGCTGGGATAGAACCATTCAAGCGAAAGCCACTGCCAACTGCTATTCAATTTATTCACTTTTTACCTCCTCTATTTTTTCAGCATAACGCTGATTTGCAATTTCTTTTAACAATAGCAAATTGGTCTGTACTTCCTCCGAATTATGGCGGCCATAGATATTCCTGTCCATCGTTTTCAATGTTTTTAACAGGTTTTCTTCTTTTATAAACTGACTTACTTCTTTGGTGGTAAGTTTGGTGAAAGGTATCTTATCTAATTTCTCCATGTAAACTTTCCAGAAGTTCAGGCTGTTTTCAGTAGCAGTTTTCGGCTCTTTACCATTTTGATGCGCTATTAATTTTTCATAAGTGGCCAAAAATTTAGCATGGGCTTTTTTCAACCTGTACATTTTATACTGCCTCTTAATCTGGCCGCCAAATAACAATAGTACAGCCGCAACAATCACCAGAAATATTACCAAAGCGAGTACCAGATAAGCAGAATTAAATTGAAGTGCTACGTCTCTGTAATCTGTTGTTTCTTTGAGTGGGTCTTCTGGGTTAACCTCCACGTCAATCAGATGAACGGTATCAGCCTGGGCCATTACTTCCACACTATCAGATCCCTCAATGACGAATACGGGCAACCTGAATGCCTGACTGGGTGTAAGCTCAAAAGTTCTTAGGAAATAAATGACGCTGTCATTGCTGAATCCATCTTTTGATACTGTATTGGTCCACTCTTTACGCGCCAGTTCAAATGGTGAAAAATCATAGGTAGAGTCAGGAAATAAGATATTTTGGTCTGCCGGATACCTGATGGACAAACTATAGGGTATTTCTTCACCTATTTTGACACTGTCCTGCGCAAAGGCTCCCGAGGGGCTGACCAATTGTGCCCAACCAAATGCAGGAAAAAGAAAACATAAAACGGCTATTGAATATTTACGCACTCTTCCTGGATTTATTCCGTAGTTTAAACAGCTTTATAAGTTGAGGGATATAATCCTCTTTGGTATTGATCGAAAGAAAGTTGGCCTGATTCTTTTTGCAAAAGTCCTTTAAATCGAACGCGCCGGAGGCATTACTCTTGTCTATCAATTGTCTGAATTCTCTTGATGAGGTATTCACCCAAATGGTTTTTTTGCTCTCTTTTTCATACAAAGGAATGATCCCTAACTTGGGAAGGTTATCTTCCCGGTTATCGGAGATCTTTATTACAACCAGATCATGTTTTTTAGCCAGGGCTTTTAGATTGTGATCATATCCTTCGTCGATAAAATCGGAAATCAGAATGATCACACTCCTTCTTTTAACCGCCTTTAAAGTATAGAGAATTCCCTTGCTGATGTCCGTTTTAATAGAGGCAGGTCGTAGGTCGTATAGTTTTTTTATAATCTGATACCCGTGTGTTACACCTTTCCCGGCCTTGATGTATTGCTCTTTTCTATCAGAAAAAGCAATAATGCCCACCTGACTCTGCTCTTTGATGGCAGACAGGGTGAGGACGCCGCAAATTTCTTTGCCGATGTCGATTTTTTGCTGGCCCGGACTTCCTATTTCCTGCGAGGCACTCACATCCAGGAGGAAAATCACGGTTTGTTCTTTTTCTTCTTTGTAAGTTTTTACAAACGTGCCATGTCCCTTGGCCGAAACATTCCAGTCAATGGTTCTGATATCATCTCCATACTGGTAGGTACGCACATCGTCAAATTCCAGACCCGAACCTTTGAATATCGAATGGTAATTGCCTTGCATTTGCGAGGTAATGGCCTTTCGAATCTGAATTTCATACTTCCGAAGCTTCTTAATTAGCTCCTTCATATTCTATCTGGATTTTTTGCACACATCAGGTTTCTTCGTACTTTAAACAGTAGCGGTTCTTGTATGGCTATCTTCATCAAGGCAAATTTATATACTTTTGATCAAACTAATAAATTTTTATAAATGGAACAGCCTCCTGTCACCTTTCGTTACTAAGTTTACGCCTTTTACAACAAAAACTGTGCTGACGCGGCAAAACTAAGCCGGGAAATGAACACCAACAGCTTTTATTCTGGAATGATTTTGGCAGGTGCATATTCACTTGCTAACAGAACGAAAAAGTAAAGGCCAAATTACCCCGAATTTTAAAAGTAGAACATATTTAAGTAATTTTCACCTGTGAGAAAACTATTGCCATTAATATTTATAATGTTTATCAGTGCGGCTTGTGAAAGGGCGGATACTACACCTGAAGGTATACTTCCCAAAGAGAAGATGGTTTCCTTTTTAATAGACCTCCATATTGCTGAAGCCAGGATCAACGATTTAAACTTGAGGAGAGATTCTGCAGAAAAGTTTTTTAAAGTGGTGGAAGATTCACTTTTCAGGAAGAATGGAATTTCTGACGATTCTGTTTATTTCAAAAGTTATGAATATTACTTAAACGATGTGCAGGGCCTCGATGATATCTATAGCGCAGTAGTAGACAGTTTGAGTTTGAGAGAAAGACTGAGCAAAGAGGAAGTGACAAAAGAAAGCGAAGCCAAAGAAACCGTGAAGCAAGATACGACAAGACAAGCAGATTAAGATTTACCCAATGCTTTATCCTCAAAACATAGAGAACAAACTCGGCTTTGACAAAATAAGAGAACTTCTTAAAAATGAATGTGTCAGCAGTCTTGGAACCGGGTTTGTTGACAAAATCAGATGGTCAGATGACCTTCAAATGATTGAAAAGTTGTTGGAACAGACAGAAGAATTTCGACAGATTCTGTTGGGTACGCATACTTTCCCTTCGATGAACTTTTTGGACATGAACCCACAGCTCAACAAGGCTGCCATCATCGGCAGCTTTTTGACGGAAGAGGAGTTTCACAGGCTAAAAATTTCATTGCAGACAATTGTTCAAAGTATCGCTTTTTTTTCTGACAAGGCGACAGAATTCCCTGAACTGGCCAAGTTAGGCACCCATATTCAGGTGGATAAAAGTGTGATCACTACCATAGCTTCCAAAATAGATGACAATGGTGTGCTTAGGAACAATGCCAGCCAAACCCTGATGGACGTTCGAAAGCAGTTGCAGTCTGAGCAGATGCGGCTCCGCAAGGTGCTGGATCAGATCCTCAGACAGGCAAAAAGTCAGGGATTTACTCCAGACGACGCCAGTTTTACGGTAAGAGAGGGGCGGATGGTGATACCTTTGAAAGCTGAGCACAAGCGGCATGTAAAAGGCTTTGTTCATGACGAGTCGGCAAGCGGGCAAACGGTCTTTCTGGAGCCTGCCGAAGCCCTGGAGATCAATAACACGCTACGGGAGTTGAAATCAAGAGAGGCAAGGGAAATAATAAAAATCCTTACGCTACTCACCGATTTCATACGACCGTATCTACCCGACCTAAAGAAAGGCTATGTTTATCTGGGGCTTATTGATTTCATTAGGGCGAAGGCGAAGCTGGCCATGAAAATTGAAGGCAGTAAACCTGTGCTGATGAAAGAGCCGGGTTTTGAACTAATAAATGCAAAACACCCTCTTTTATTTCTTGCTCATAGGGGTCAGGGGAAATCTATCGTGCCGCTTACTATTAAAGTAGACCGGGACAATAGAATCCTCCTGATATCGGGACCCAATGCAGGTGGGAAGTCTGTCACTTTAAAAACGGTTGGCCTGTTGCAATATATGTGGCAATGTGGTTTGTTGGTACCTGTTGCCGATCAATCCCGGATGGGTTTGTTCAAGGGGATATTTATTGACATTGGTGATGAACAATCTATCGAGAATGACCTGAGTACCTACAGTTCACACCTCACCAACATGAAAAATTTTCTTTTTCATGCAAATAACCATTCTTTGTGCCTGATAGATGAGTTTGGCACGGGAACGGAACCTTCATTTGGAGGCGCTATTGCCCAGGCCATTTTGGAAGCCTTGAATGAGAAAAAAGCTTTTGGGGTAATTACAACCCACTATGCCAATCTGAAAGAGTTCGCGGAAAAAACATCTGGGATTATCAATGGCGCCATGCGCTTTGATCTTCAAAAACTGGAGCCGCTATACGAGCTCATTATTGGGAAACCAGGAAGTTCTTTTGCGCTGGAAATATCCAAAAAGATAGGTTTGCCGCCTTCAGTAATAGAAAAATCAAAAGAAAATGTAGGTGTAGAACAGGTAAATATGGACCGCCTGCTGGCAGAACTTGAATTGGAGCGACAGAAGCTTTCCGTTAAGATCAGGGAAAGCCAGGTGAAGGAGCGGTCATTGGAAAAACAAATTGAGGAGTATTCACAGCTTAAATCTTACCTCGACATTAATAAAAAGAAATTGTTGAAGGACGCACGTTTGGAGGCCCAAAAATTAATAAGCGATGCGAATCAGCAGATTGAAAACACAATCAGGGAAATTAAAGAACAGAAAGCTGATAAAGACGCCACACGTCAAAGCCGTGCTGCATTGGAAGGATTGAAAAATCAGTTGAATCAGTTGGACGAGGAAGAGCTACTTGAATCCGAAGAGGAATTAGGACCTTCCGATGAATACGTTCCCTTACCAGGCGCGATTCAGGTAGGAGACTATGTTCAGCTAAAGGGTCAGGGAGCGGTAGGAGAAGTTTTGGCCATTCAGGGAAAAGATGCATCTGTAGCCATGGGCAGTCTCAAATCGCTGATAAAATTAAAACGGCTTACCAGAATTTCAAGGAAGGAGAAAAGGAAATTGGAAGGGGTAACTGGCACGCGGCCGGTAGGGCAGGGGATAAATATGATTGATAAGCGAAGCAACTTCAGCAGTAATCTGGACATCAGGGGAATGCGTGGTGAAGAGTCACTTTCGGTTATTGAAGCTTTTGTAGATGATGCCACGATGCTTGGAAGCAATGAGGTGCGGATCATCCATGGAAAAGGGGATGGTATTTTGCGCCAGTTGACCCGTGAAAGGCTGAAACAAATATCCGCAGTGCATTCTTTTCAGGATGAGCATGTGGAGCGTGGGGGTGCAGGCGTCACCGTGGTCCGTTTGAAATAAAAAAAGAGGCTTCCCGTTTTGAGA
>CAZWQB010000070.1:12449-15184 GCA_964636035.1 uncultured Roseivirgaceae bacterium | reverse complement strand
ATAAAGAGGTGGATTATTTCAAAAAGGTTTAACTCGACGGCCTGGAATTAAAGGATGGGAAGCCACAGGACTACCTTAATTTTGCAACTGCAATAAAAATAACCAGGCGGTATGGATCTCGCCCCGCTCAATGTGCTCTTTAGCGATTTGATGTATCTGCAACTGAAAGGCCTCGCTGCTGCTCGCATAAGTTTGCTCTATGGCTAAAAACGATGCATGGGTTCGAAAAGCCTTGACCTCTTCCTGCGTTGGCAAAGACGCTACACCAGCCAATCTTGCCAGATTATTTCCAGTAAGCACCTTACTGGAAAGGATATTTTCTGGAAGCTGATCCATGCCAATACCAATGTGACGCGTGGGCTTCGGAACTTCAAAAATCGAATTGCCCTGTATACGGCAATAATAATTTCCACCCATTCTCGCCACCGCATCTAGTTTGTACGGATCAATCGCGCCTTTTTTATCCAGGATTTTCTCATCAATATGGGCCATTACTACTTCACAGATTACCAGGTTTGCGGCACCTCCTTCGCTCCCCGTTTCCAAGACCTGCTTTACAATACATTCAAATGCAGCGGGCGACTCTCCTACCCTTGGAGGTTTTATCTTTTCTGAGGCGACAGGCGTAAAACCGGCTTTTTTGAACTCATCAATTCCCTTTGCATAATCAGTACTGGCGAGCGACATCTGCTCCACCATATCGAAATTTCCTATGTTGATGACCGCCTCCTTCACTTCAAAAATATTCTCCAGGGTGTGCTTTGTGGTATTTCCGCGGATTCTTCTGACCGGAGAAAATACCAATATCGGTGGGTTGGTCCCGAAAATATTAAAGTAACTAAAAGGACTCAGGTTTACATTGCCACTAAGATCTATGCTACTTACAAAGGCAATGGGACGTGGCGCTATGGCTCCTAGCAAGTATCCATGCAAGTCAACAGGCGAAATTTCTTGTGGGTCTATCTTTATCACTTTGTTATTTCTGCTTAATTAAAAACCTATAGTGCAGGTAAAATACGGGTGCGCAAGTCACCAAATCCTATTCTCTGACCGTCTTTTACGCCAAACCCCTTCATCACCACGGTGTCTCCATCCTGCAGATACTTTCTTTTAGAACCATCTTTGAGTTGAATGGGTTTTGTGCCATTCCAGGTCAGCTCCAGCATGGAACCCCAGGAACGAGGAGTTGGGCCACTAATAGTACCCGAGGCATACAAATCGCCAACATTGATGTTACAGCCATTGATAGTTTGATGGGCCAGTTGCTGGCAAACGTTCCAATACAAATACTTAAAATTGCTTTCGCATACCAAATTATAATCGCCATTGGGGGTCACTATTCCGACCTCCAAAGAGACATCATAATTTTTATTGCCCTCACTTTTCAGATAAGGCAAAACAGGCGACTGGACTGGCCCATTCGTCTTAAATGCTTGCAAAGCTTCTATTGTCACCACCCAGGGAGAGATAGAAGAACCAAAACTCTTTCCGAGAAATGGCCCCAATGGAACGTACTCCCATTTCTGAATATCGCGTGCCGACCAGTCGTTGAACAAGACAAATCCAAATATGTAATTTTCAGCATCTTGTACGGATACCGCTTCTCCGAGTCTTGTAGATTGTCCTGTAATAAAAGCTACTTCCAGTTCAAAGTCCAGGCAGGTAGTTGGACCGAATTCCGGCTGCGTCGCTCCGGCTGGCATCACCTGGCCTTTTGGTCGCCGTATTGGCACACCAAAGGGTACAATCGAAGAGGCGCGGCCATGATAAGCAACAGGCATGTGTTTCCAGTTGGGCAGCAAGGCATTTTCCGGATCCCGAAACATGCTGCCCACGTTCATTGCATGTTCTTTGCTGGAGTAGAAATCTGTATAGTCGCCAACCTTTACAGGCATCAGCATATTTGCCTCCTTCATGGGGACTAGTATAGTTTTCCGGAACATTTCATTATCTCTTAATTCCGGATTTTGATGGTCCAGCAAATCCCCTACCCGCTCTCGTACCAGATTGGTAATTTTTTTTCCCAGGCTGATGAATTCATTCAGGTAAGGCTGATGAAAATACTTGCTCATGGGTTCATCAAACATCTGCAGAAAACCTTCCCTATGCAACATTGACAGGTCCACGATGAAATCCCCAATGGCAATCCCGGCTCTTGCATCCCGTTCGGCAGTTTCAAAAATACCGAAAGGTAAATTCTGTATGGAGAAATCAGACTGAGCTTCTACTTCAATCCATGAAAATTTTTTTTCATAGCTCTTGTGACGCATGGCGATCATCTGTATTGTGCATGACTAAAGTTAGCAATATATCTTAAATACCACATTCAGTAATTACTAATCAAGGGGAATAAGGTTCAAAGTGATGCGACAGCGCTATTTTACCCCGGTAGTTAAACTTAATTAGGCTGATGAGATGAATAAATCACATATTTTTTAAGTTTTTAGGAGTTTATAGTCCCACACTAATTAAATTTGTCTCCTATTTACAAAATTGAATACCAATAAAATTTACAATGGCGCTATCATCCAAGTACGATCCCAGTGAAGTAGAAGATAAATGGTACAAGTTTTGGTTAGAGAACAAGTTTTTTAGTTCCACGCCAAACCCTGATAAGGAACCCTACACTATTGTAATTCCGCCACCCAATGTCACCGGAGTATTACACATGGGCCACATGTTGAATAATACTATTCAGGATGTTTTGGTCAGAAAAGCAAGAATGCAGGGTAAAG
>CAZWQB010000070.1:9324-12439 GCA_964636035.1 uncultured Roseivirgaceae bacterium | reverse complement strand
AGCATGCTGGGTGCCAGGTACAGACCACGCGTCTATTGCCACAGAAGCCAAGGTGGTGGCTTTACTCCAGGAAAAAGGAATCAGCAAGAAAGACATCAGCAGGGAAAAGTTCTTGGAACATGCCTGGGAATGGAAAGAAAAATATGGGGGCATTATACTTGAGCAGCTTAAGAAATTAGGTGCATCCTGTGATTGGGATCGTACGCGTTTTACAATGGAGCAGGACCTCTCGGATGCAGTAATTGAGGTATTCGTGAGGTTGTATAACGAAGGTTACATCTACAGAGGCATCCGAATGGTGAACTGGGATCCGAAAGGAAAAACGGCTTTATCAGATGATGAGGTAATCTACAAAGAAGTAAATTCCAAGCTTTATTATATAGATTATCATATTGAAAACAGTGATGAGAAAGTAACAATCGCCACCACCCGACCTGAGACCATTTTAGGCGATACTGCCATTTGTATCAACCCCGAGGATCCACGTTTTCAACATCTAAAAGGGAAAAAAGCCATTGTTCCGTTAATTAACAGAACTATCCCCATTATTGAAGATGAGTACGTAAGCATGGAATTTGGAACCGGATGCCTGAAGGTGACGCCTGCCCATGATCTAAATGACTATGAACTGGGACAAAAACACAAACTCGAGTCTATTGATATTCTTGCTGATGACGGCACCCTTAATGAAAATGCCCAATTGTATGTGGGGGAAGATCGCTTCGTTGTAAGGAAAAAGATAGCGAAAGAACTAGAAGAAAAAGGCTTTCTGAATAAAATTGAAGATTATAAAAACAATCTCGGGTTTTCTGAAAGAACCGATGCTGTTATAGAACCAAAGCTCTCCATGCAGTGGTTCCTCAAGATGGAGGAACTGGTAAAGCCTGCGCTCGAGAATGTAATGAATGACAATATTCAGCTACATCCTGCCAAGTTCAAAAACATGTACCGCTCATGGATGGAAAATGTGCGGGATTGGTGCATTTCGCGCCAGCTTTGGTGGGGTCACCGGATACCGGCCTATTATTTGCCTGACGGACAAATTGTAGTTGCAGAATCTCCTGAAGCAGCACTTGAAAAAGCAAAGGAGCTCAGCGGAGGGTCAAGCCTGGCAACAGAAGACCTGAGACAGGATGACGATGTATTGGACACCTGGTTCTCCTCCTGGTTATGGCCCATCTCTGTTTTCGACGGATTTAAAGATCCTGAAAATAGAGACATTAATTACTACTATCCAACCAACGACCTGGTAACTGCTCCCGAAATATTATTTTTCTGGGTAGCCAGAATGATTATAGCCGGATACAAGTTCAAAGGTGAACTGCCATTTAAGAACGTGTATCTTACAGGAATTGTACGCGACAAACAAGGGCGGAAGATGAGTAAATCGCTTGGAAATTCGCCTGATCCTCTGGATTTGATCAAAGAATATGGCGCCGACGGCGTGCGAACAGGTATGTTATTCAGCTCTCCTGCAGGCAATGATTTATTGTTTGATGTAAAACTTTGCGAGCAGGGCAGAAATTTCAATAATAAACTGTGGAATGCTTTCCGTTTGGTAAAAGGCTGGGAGGTAGATGAATCACTTTCCGGGCAGCAAAATAAAGCGGCCATAGATTGGTTTGAGGCCAGATTTAATCAGGTTCTGGGAGAACTAGAAGAAAACTTTTCCAAATTTCGGATATCTGATGCTCTGCTTGCTGTTTATAAACTGGTATGGGATGACTTCTGTGCCTGGTATTTGGAAATGGTAAAGCCAGCTTATGAGCAGCCCATTGACAAGGTGACCTACGAAGCAACCATTGAATTTTTCGAAAAGCTGATAAAGGTACTTCATCCATTTATGCCTTTTATTACAGAGGAAATCTGGCATGGACTAAAAGATAGAGTCGAAAAAGATTGTATTCTTGTTTCCGAATGGCCACTAAAGAAGGAATTTGATGAAAAGCTGCTACATACTGCCAGTCTGGTATTTGAAGTAGTTACCTCCATAAGAAATATCAGAAATGCGAAGCAAATTTCACCGAAAACCGCATTGCAGTTGTCCGTGAAAAGCCAAAACCCGCAGCATTATAGTTTGTTTGAGAACGCCATTAAGAAGCTCGCCAATTTGGATCGTTTGGATTACGTACAGTCCAACGTAGAAGGAGCGCTGAACTTTGTGGTTCAATCTGATGAATTCTACCTACCGCTGGAGCAGGAAATCGATCTTGAAAAGGAAAAAGAAACAATAGAAAAAGAACTTGAATATACCCGGGGATTTTTACTTGCGGTATCGAAAAAACTGAGTAATGAACGATTTGTAAACAACGCTCCGCCTCAGGTAGTAGAAGTAGAAAAGAAGAAAAAAGCAGATGCCGAGGCGAAAATCAGAGCGCTAGAGGAAAGCCTGGCAAATCTATAGTCGATCGCCTTTGATCAGAATCGTCAAAGGAAAAAAACCACACTTTTATTAATCACAAAAAAGTCCTTCTTACAGGACTTTTTTTGTGATTGTTAGTCAATGCAGTCTTTTATTCAGTTGTACCGGCTCCGGTAGACCCACCACCGGCTGTAGTCCCGCCAGACGTTCCAGTTGTTCCGGCAGTAGTGCCAGTTGAACCACTGGTGGTTCCTGTAGTACCGGTTGATCCGGTTGTTCCGCCTGTCATACCGGTGGTATCCTCAGAATTCGTCCCTGCATCAAAATCAGCGGGTTCTTCAGTTAAACCCTCAGTCGGATCTTCTGAAGTTCCGGAATTGATATCATCGCCGGTGCCACTGGTGCTTCCTGCAGGATCGGTGCTATTATCAATATTTCCTGCGTCTCTGGTGTTCTCGCCGCCGCAGGCAGTCAACATAAGCAGGCCCAGCAGACCGACAAAGAACGAGAAGTTTCTAATACGCTGTAAAAGAAGATGGCTAATATTAAGTTTTCTTAGCTTTTCCATTTTTTTTTCAATTTTTAGTTTAAAAAATATTCAAAGCAGTTAACATCCTAAAAACGAAATTGTTAGAGGTATTTTCTGAACTAAGCTTTAACGCTTAGCGATGACATCCCTCTTCTTTCATTACTTGCAGAAAGAACCAACCGGCTGCAATCCTGGATATAAAATGGGATGTCATCGCTGGTTGA
>CAZWQB010000070.1:0-9224 GCA_964636035.1 uncultured Roseivirgaceae bacterium | reverse complement strand
ACACCCAATCGAACACCGTCTTATTGTCTTAAAACCGTGCGGCAAGCAACAAATTCAGATCTTTGAACTTCATATTGAATTTATTCGCGATATTGGCGTTGGTGAGACTACCCTTGTAGGTATATACGCCTCTGGTAAACCATTTTGTAGATAATATCATATCTTCCACGCCACCCACTTGGGCGATGTGCAGAAGAATGGGCGTCAAAATGTTGCTAAAAGCGGTTGTCGCAGTTCTGGCTACCCTGGAAGGAATGTTAGGAACACAATAGTGTATTACGCCATGTCTCCTGTAAATGGGTTTTCGGTGGGTAGTCATATGAGAAGTCTCGAAACAACCTCCCTGGTCTATACTCACGTCTATAATAATTGAATCTTCTTTCATTGCGGCCACCATTTCATCCGTTACAATGCACCTGCTTCTTCCTTTTTCAGCACGGATTGCCCCTATTACCACATCGGCATTTTTAAGTGAATGACTAAGCGTTACGGTATCAATTGAGGAAGTGTATACCTGTTGGCCCAGGGCATGCTTTATCCTTCTTAACTTATATATGTGATTATCGAAAATCTGAATTTCTGCTCCCAATCCCAACGCGGCTCTTGCGGCATACTCTGCTACTGTTCCGGCACCCAATATCACGACTTTGGTAGGGGGCACCCCCGTAATTCCCCCTAAGATCACTCCTTTACCGTCACTCACAGAACTGAGGTATTCAGCGGCAATCAGCATTACCGTGCTCCCCGCTATTTCGCTCATTGCCCGCACCACCGGCATGCCTCCTACTTTATCCTCCAAGAGCTCAAAAGCTACTGCCGTAATCTTCTTTCTATTAAGCGCGGTAATGTAATCTTCTGTCTTACTACCAATCTGAAGCGCGGAGATCAAGGTCTTCCCGGGTTTGAAATATTCAATCTCTTCATAAGTCGGTGGCTCCACCTTCAGCACAATATCGGCTTCAAAGACTTCTTTGGCAGAATAAACGATTTTAGCACCTGCGTCGCTGTACTCCCTATCGGTAAACTTAGAAGTTCTTCCGGCCGTACTTTCTACCCACACCTCATGGTCGTTATTCACAAGCAATGCCACCGCCTCCGGCGTCAGTGCAACCCGGTTTTCCACCATTGCAATTTCCTTTGGAATCCCTATCAACAGAGAATGTTTCCCAGTTCTCCTTCGCAATAAAGCTTCTTGTGGTTGCAGGCTGCTCTTTTTTGCCAGTTCTTCAACCTCTGATTTGTATTGATTACCCATTTTTATATAAAACTATGCTTCTGGTATGATCTGCTTTTTCAAAAATACGAATGGTCAAATTGCTCTCCGGAATCAACCCGGGAATCTGCGATGGCCATTCAATGAAACAAAAATTACCAGAATAAAAATATTCGTCGCATCCTATGTCCATAGCCTCAGTTTCTGACTTTATTCTATAAAAATCAAAATGATAAAAAACGTCGCCCAAATGGTTTTGGTACTCATTTACCAGGCTGAACGTGGGGCTGCTTACATTATCTTCTACCTCAAAGACAGCACAAATCTCCCGGATCAGGGTAGTTTTTCCCGCACCCATTGCTCCTTCAAATAACCATACTTTGCAATCCCCCGCTTCTTTTATAATTCGCCTTGCTACTTCCGGTAAGTCCGAAATGCTATCGCAGTTAAAACTATTTTCAGGGCCTGCACCACTAACCATTTTTCGAATTTAATGAAATTATCGGAATAATCATTTCTTCAAGTGAAACCCCACCATGTTGAAACGTATCTTTATAGTAGTTCACGTAATAATTATAATTGTTAGGGTAAGCAAAAAAGTAATCTTCAATAGTAAATGCATAGGTGGTGGAAACATTGACTTTTGGCAGATGGAAATCTTCTGGCTTTCTTACTGTAAGCACGTTCTTTTCTTCATAACCAAGATTTCGGCCCTGCTTATAGCGCAGGTTCGTATTGGTATTTCTGTCACCAATAATCTTGAAAGGCCTCTTTACCCTTATGGTACCGTGATCGGTGGTGATCATTACCTTTACACCTTTTTCAGCAAGCTTTCTAAGGGCATCCAGCAAGGATGAATGAGAGAACCAGGATTTGGTAATTGATCTGTAGGCAGATTCATCAGGAGCCAGCTCTCTGATCATTTCCACATCTGTTCTGGCGTGCGAGAGCATGTCCACGAAATTATAAACCACCACATTCAGATCGTTGGTCATCAGGTTATTGATATTGTCTAAGAACTGTCTTCCCTGTTGTGAAGTGATTATTTTATGGTAGCTCGACCGGATGTTCAGGTTATTTTTTTTGTATTGCCGCAGTAAAAACTCCTCTTCATTTTTATTTTTCCCTTCTTCATCATCTTCGCCTACCCACAGGTCCGGGTGAAACTTTGCCATTTCAAGGGGCAACATTCCTGAAAAGATTGCATTCCGGGCATAAGCAGTGGTTGTAGGTAAAATAGAGCAATAGCTACTTTCCTCTTCCACGGTAAAATATTCCAGTATAATAGGCTCTATTACTTTCCACTGGTCATAACGCAGGTTATCAATTACCAGAAAGAACAAAGGATTTCCTTCTTTCAACTGCGGAAATACCTTCTTCTTCATCAATTGGTGCGAAAGCAACGGCCGTTCTGCTTTAGGATCATTCAGCCAGCTTTCATAATTTTCCATCACAAATCTTACAAAATTGGAATTTGCTTCCGTTTTTTGCATCTCCAGCACTTCGGCCATGCTTTTATTGGCAGTATCGTCGATTTCCAGTTCCCAATAGATCAGCTTTTTATAAATGTCGGCCCACTCATTGAAGTCCATTTCTTCATTAAAAGCCATGCTCAGGTTCCGGAATTCCTGCTGATAGCTCAGGTTGGTATGCTCGGTAACCAATCTTTTATTGTCCAGTATTCGTTTGGCGGACAAAAGAATCTGATTGGGATTCAGCGGCTTTATCAAATAGTCTGCTATTTTAGAGCCGATCGCCTCTTCCATTATATGCTCTTCTTCACTCTTGGTAATCATCACCACCGGCGTATTGGGCCTGCTAGCCTTGATATAATTTAAAGTTTCAAGACCCGTCATTCCCGGCATATTTTCATCAAGGAATATGATGTCGTAGTGATTGCTCTCACATTTGTCGATAGCGTCTGCGCCACTGTTTACTTCAGTAACATCATACCCCTTGTTGGTTAAGAAAAGTATGTGAGGTTTAAGCAGGTCGATCTCATCATCTGCCCATAAAATATTATATCTTTGCATAAGAAAATTTAGAATATATACTCCTTTAAAACGCGCCTGAAAAAATCTTAATCAGAACTATATCAATTATATTTGAATATTAAATATCTGTCCTACGAAAAATGAACGAAATTCTTTCTAAGCCTTAATATTCACTAAAAAAAACAGCTTGAACAAAAAAAAGATTTTTAACGATCCTGTTTACGGATTTATAACCATTCCCAGTGACCTGATTTTTGATATTATTGAACACCCTTTTTTTCAAAGGTTACGTAGAATAAAACAACTTGGTTTAACGGATCTTGTTTATCCCGGCGCACTGCATACAAGATTTCATCACGCGCTGGGTGCCATGCACCTGATGGGTACGGCACTCGATAATCTCAGAAGCAAGGGGCACGAAATATCAGAACATGAATACCAGTCTATGCTGATAGCCATAATGCTGCATGATATTGGTCACGGCCCATTTTCCCATGCCCTCGAATATTGCCTGCTGCCGGGCATCAAGCACGAACATTTATCGGTAATCCTGATGGATTATTTTAACAGGGAGTTCAACGGAGAACTATCACTGGCGATCAAGATCTTTAATGATGAATACGAAAGAAAATTCTTTCATGATCTAATCAGCAGCCAACTTGACATTGACAGACTTGACTACCTCAAACGCGACAGTTTTTTTACAGGCGTGTCTGAAGGTACCATTGCGGCCAACAGGATTATCAAAATGCTGGACATCAGAGATGATCATATTGTGGTAGAAGAGAAGGCTATATATAGTATTGAGAATTTTCTAAACGCGCGCAGACTGATGTACTGGCAGGTTTACCTGCATAAAACTACTGTCAGTGCCGAAAAAATGATCATCCAGATTATCAGGAGGGCCAAAGATTTAAAAGACCTGGGTGTCTTTCATTACGCCAGTCCTTCTTTGAAGCCCTTTCTTGAGAATAATATTACGCTGGAAGACTTTAAGGCTAATCCGGAGGTACTACGGGCTTTTGGAACCATGGACGACTACGACATTTGGGGATCTATAAAAGTCTGGAGCGGCCATAAAGATAAAGTGCTTTCACACCTCAGCACCATGCTGCTGGAACGAAGGTTGTTTAAAGTCATTCTTTCGAATACATTACCGGACCCGGAACAACTAAGCGAACTTGGCAGAAAAATTCACCTTCACTATAACATCAACCCTGAAAGTGTGAAGTATTTTTTAATTCATGGATCCATGAGCAATGCGGCATATCTGGCGGGAGGGCCCAATATCAACATCCTGATGAAATCTGGTGAGATTGTTGATGTAGCTCAGGCCTCAGATTTACCGAACATCAAAGCGATGAGCAAAATAGTCAAAAAAAACTATCTCTGCTTTCCCAAAAATGTATATTTGTGACAGATTATAAATTTATATAGTTTTAAAAATGGAATTTAGTATAGATCAGATTGCCGGAATGCTTGGAGGAGAGGTAAAAGGTGATGGTTCACTCCGAATTCGAACTTTATCTCAAATTCAGGATGGTAAGGAAGGAAGCCTGTCTTTTTTGTCTAACCCTAAATACGAGCACCATTTATACACCACCGATGCTACTGCAGTCATAGTCAGGAAAGATTTTACCCCGAAAAAGCCTGTAAACCCTACCCTTATTGCGGTTGACGATCCATACACAAGTTTTTCCGTACTTCTTGAAGAATACCATAAGTTTCTGAATTATCAGAAATCAGGCATAGAGCAACCCTCCTTTATAGGTGAAAATTCTGTACATGGCGATCAGGTTTACCGAGGCGCATTCTCCTATATAGGTCATAATGTAAAAATTGGTCACAATGTAAAAATATATCCGCAAAGCTACATAGGCGACAATGTCTCTATAGGAGACAACACCATCATACAAGCAGGAGTTAGAATTTATCCACAGACGGTTATCGGGAATAATTGTGTGATCCATGCCGGCACGGTGATAGGAAGTGATGGCTTTGGCTTCGCCCCCCAGCAGGATGGAACTTACAAGACCATTCCGCAATTAGGGAATGTAATTATTGAAGACAATGTAGATATCGGCGCCAACACAGTAATAGATTGTGCCACTTTGGAATCTACCATCATCAGAAAAGGTGTAAAGCTTGACAATCTTATCCAGATAGCGCACAATGTAGAAATCGGTAGAAATACCGTCATTGCTGCGCAGTCCGGCATCTCCGGTTCTTCGAAGTTAGGAGAAAATTGTATAATTGCAGGTCAGGTGGGAATTGTCGGCCACTTAAGCATCGCGGATAAGACCACCGTAGGCGCCCAGGCGGGGGTAGGAAAATCTATAAAAGAAAAAGGACAGGTGCTGCTCGGTAGCCCAGGCTTTGACAGGGCCAAATATCTCCGCTCCTACGCCGCCTATAGAAATTTGCCTGAATTAGTTTCGCGTATTAAAGAACTTGAAGAAAAAATACTAAATTTGCCCACCAATTAGGGGAAGCTTATGAACATCAAACAACATACAATTAAGAAAGCAGTAACTGTTTCTGGGGTGGGTCTCCATACTGGCGTACAAGCCAATATGACTTTTTTACCTGCTAAACCAAACCACGGCATCAAATTTCAAAGGGTAGACCTGGAGGGTGAGCCTGTTGTAGACGCTGATGTTGACAATGTAGTAGACCTTTCAAGAGGTACTACAATTGAACAAAACGGAGCAAGAATAAACACAGTTGAGCACACACTTGCTGCTTTGGTAGGATTGGAAATTGATAACGTACTTATTCAATTGGACGGACCCGAGCCTCCTATTATGGACGGTAGTTCAAAAATGTTTGTGGATGCTATTTTAGAGGTAGGAACTGAGGAACAAAATGCGCTTCGAAATTTTTATGAAGTTCAGGAAAGCATTTTTTACCGCGACAGTTCCAGAAATGTGGAAATAGCTGCGCTTCCTTTAGATGATTACAGAGTTACGGTAATGGTTGATTATAACTCGCCTGTACTCGGTAGTCAGCATGCCTCCCTAACAGATATTACCCAATTCAGAAAAGAAATAGCCTCGTGCAGGACATTTTGCTTTCTGCATGAACTGGAAATGCTTCATAAGAACAACCTTATAAAAGGAGGCGATTTAAACAATGCGATTGTTGTGGTGGACAGAATGATTGAAGATCATGAACTGGAAAGTCTCGCTTCTCTGTTCAACAAGCCCAAAGTGGAGGTTAAAAAAGAAGGGATTTTAAACAACGTAGAGCTTAGGTATAAGAATGAACCTGCCAGGCACAAACTGCTTGACGTAATGGGCGACCTGGCGCTGGTGGGCCGGCCTATTAAAGCTCAGATTCTTGCTGCCCGACCTGGCCATGCTGCGAACGTCGCTTTTGCTAAAAAGCTTAAAAAGGCAATGGTAAAGGCTTCTAACCTGAACATTCCCCATTATGACCCCAAGCTACCTCCGGTTTTAGATATCAGACAAATAAGCAATATCCTTCCTCATAGATATCCGTTTCAGTTGATCGATAAGATCTTTCACCTGGATGATACTTCTGTAGCTGGAGTGAAGAATGTTACCATGAATGAGCCGTTCTTCCAGGGGCATTTTCCCGGAAACCCTGTAATGCCGGGTGTTTTACAGGTAGAAGCCATGGCGCAAACAGGGGGAATACTCGTACTGAGCACCGTTCCTGATCCGGAAAACTACTGGACTTACTTTTTAGGAATAGAAAGTTTCAGATTCAGAAAAATGGTACTGCCGGGAGATACCCTCGTTTTCAAATGCGAACTGTTGGCGCCCATAAAACGAGGTATTGCCAAGATGGAAGGAAAAGCCTACGTGGGAAATACCCTTGTGTGTGAGGGCGTTATGACAGCCAGCATCGTAAAGAAAAATTAAGCGGAGAAAATAATGAATATAGGTTGATGAAATTCTGTTCTCCGGTTCATTCATCGAACTATTTCGTATAGTTATTACTTTACAGGGTATACATTGAGGCTAATTTCAGGAACAATTCCTGTAGATCAAACAAAGATTTTTATTCACAACTATGGTAGCCTTGTATCATAGTTGTGTTAATTATAAATAAAGAAGGAATGAATCAACCCTTAGCTTATATACATCCTCAAGCTAAAATTGCAAGAAACGTTGTAATTGAACCGTTTGCCACGATCCATAAAAACGTAGAAATTGACGAAGGTACCTGGATAGGTTCTCATGTTACGATTATGGAAGGTGCCAGAATTGGCAAAAACTGCAAAATATATCCTGGTGCCGTAATTTCGTCGACACCA
The DNA here is from genome assembly GCA_964636035.1 of uncultured Roseivirgaceae bacterium. Taxonomy (GTDB): domain Bacteria; phylum Bacteroidota; class Bacteroidia; order Cytophagales; family Cyclobacteriaceae; genus CAMPJM01. The sequence continues at coordinate 1,735 of CAZWQB010000070.1, read as the reverse complement.
CAGGATCTAAAATTTGGCGGTGAGGAGACTACAGCAATCATTGGCGACAATACAGTAGTCCGCGAGTTTGTGACCGTCAGCCGCGGTACCGCAGACAAATATAAAACCGAAGTTGGAAAGAACTGCCTTCTGATGGCCTACGTGCATGTAGCACACGATTGTGTTATTGGCAACAATTGCATTCTTGCTAATGGAGTCCAATTGGCGGGTCACGTTGTGATAGACGATTATGTGGTCATTGGCGGCTCCAGTGCGGTACATCAGTTTGTGAAAATAGGACCCCACGTAATGGTTTCAGGTGGATCCCTGGTAAGAAAAGACGTCCCCCCTTACACCAAAGCAGCCCGTGAACCACTTAGCTACTGCGGAATTAACTCAATTGGTCTGAGAAGAAGGGGCTTCTCCAATGAAAAAATCAATGAAATTCAGGAAGTTTATCGCCACATTTTTCTTCGCGGAATCAACAATTCCAAAGCCCTGGATATGGTAGAGTTGGAAATGCCTTCATCAAGAGAAAGGGATTTGATTATTAACTTTATTCGAAACTCGGACAGGGGAATCATGAAGGGATTTTCCCACTGATAGCCGATTGGCGAAGGCAGCCCGTTTCCCGCGGAACAAAAAATATTGAACACCTTTATTAACCGGATGTAAAAATTCCGTGGCGTTTCTCCCGCTAATTATACCTGCAAATGATGGTTCTTCAACCTGTAGTGTCAGTTAATTTATCTAATTCCTGCCCATGGAGATTGTCATAAAAAATCTGGGAAAACAGTTTCAGGAGGAATGGATATTTAAGGATTTCGATTATAGTTTCAGGAAAAATCAAATTTATGCGATTACTGGCCCGAACGGAAGTGGTAAATCTACTTTTCTGCAAGTGTTGTCAGGATTCCTGCCACAAACTATAGGTGATATCATCTACCAAACCGACAATAGCACTTTGTCGCCCGATGATTTTTACCAATACATTTCTGTAGCTGCGCCTTACACTGAACTTATTGAAGAATTTACTACACTTGAACTCTTGCAATTTCATTTCAAGTTCAAAAAAATGCGTGGTAACGTGGATTTTAATGATTTCCTGGCAAACATCCGTCTTCTGCAATCCAGGGACAAAATCATCAAAAATTTTTCGTCTGGAATGAAACAGCGACTTAAACTGGGCCTTGCGTTTTATTCCGAAACACCGGTTGTACTGCTGGACGAACCCACCTCAAATCTGGATACAGAGGGAATAACCTGGTACCAGCAACTTCTTTCCAACCATCGTAACGACAGAGTCGTGATTATTTCGTCCAATCAGGAATATGAATACGCACAAGGTGATCATGAAATCAATATCCTGTCCTACAAGCCCGGGAAAGTGAAATAATTTTCGTTTAGACCTTTAATTCTGAAATTCTTACATCGTGGTAGAAATTGGCGAATCATCAGGATTTAAATTTTTAAAGTAGTCTTTTTTTACTATAATTGTTGCTGTATTTGTTTTGATTAAAGTGTATGTTACGTATGCGGTTTACAACCATGGGTCGGATACACAATCAAACTACTAATCTCTTCATTAAAAATTCAAGATCGATAAACATGAGAAACGTTAATTATTATTTCTTCTGCCTGTTTTTTGTTGTGGCAGTAATGGCTGGTTGTAAAAAAGACGATGGTGGTGATCCATCACCAGAAGATGCCGCTTTAACAAAACTTCAGGGAACATGGAATTTGACTAATGCGACTA
>CAZWQB010000069.1:4515-15243 GCA_964636035.1 uncultured Roseivirgaceae bacterium | reverse complement strand
ATCAAACAGAGCGTCTGAACGACGTGACGGCTCACGCAGAAATGCTGGCAATGACCTCAGCTTTTAATACACTAGGAGCAAAATATCTGGTAAATTGTAGTTTATATGTGACGCTTGAACCCTGTTTGATGTGTGCCGGGGCTTCTTACTGGGCGCAGATTTCAAAGCTGATCTACGGGGCTTCCGATCCGCACCGGGGGTATTCCAGACTCCAGCAGTCGGTACTTCATCCCAAGACTCAGGTTCTCAGCGGAGTGATGGAAGAGGCCTGTAGCCTTTTGTTGCTAGACTTTTTTAATGGTTTGAGAAATAAATAGCGGGATTGTTATAATTTTTATCCCCTCTCTGGCCATTGGTTATTTTTCTTATGAATTTTAAATTTTTGTTTCACCTATAATATAAAACACATTATGGCTTTTGAATTACCTGCATTACCATATGCAAACGATGCGCTTGAACCACATATCGACGCAAAAACAATGGAAATACACCATGACAAACATCATGCTGCTTATACGTCCAAGTTAAATGATGCGATACAGGGAACTGAACATGAAGGAAAATCCATTGAGGACATACTTAAAAATGTAAGTAAACTGCCAGGAGCTGTAAGAAACAATGGTGGCGGTTATTATAACCACAATCTGTTCTGGAAAGTTTTGTCTCCTAACGGTGGCGGCAATCCGGGCGGAGCGCTGGCCGAAGCAATCAATAAGAAGTTTGGCTCGTTCGATAATTTTAAGAAAGAATTTTCCAACGCGGGCGCGACGCAGTTCGGTTCTGGTTGGGCCTGGTTGTGCGTGCATAGCGGAGGCGAAGTTTCTGTATGTTCTACACCGAATCAGGACAACCCGCTCATGGACGTTACCGACTGCTCAGGAACTCCAATCTTAGGACTTGACGTTTGGGAGCACGCGTACTACCTGAAATACCAAAACAAAAGACCTGATTACATCGAAGCTTTCTGGAACGTTGTGAATTGGGAAGAAGTATCTCAGAGATACCAGGCTGGTAAGTAATAAAAACTTCATTCGTAGTAATTAAAAAAAGAGGCGTTAAGCCTCTTTTTTTGTTGCCGTTTACCAAAGCGTTGCCGGAATTAGAAAGGTGTTAATATGGGACCCCGCTCAAACATGCGCACAGCCGCTAGCTGCCTCGGAGCATCGCAGGGTGTGGTACGATCTGCACTTCGTCGCTAATGCAAGTAATCATTCCAAATGATTGCTTTACAACCCCTCCTATTTTTAGGAGGGGTGTTGACAGGTGAGGTGGTAAATGCTAACCTACTAAAATCAAATTGCCTTACCTGCTTTATGTCTTTTGCTGACATACATTCTTAAGCCCGTAAACAAGACAATAAGAATAATCGGCAGAATGGTCATATACCTAAGGGTAGTCGACCCTACTTGTAAAGCCACGTCATCCCATATTTTAGCTGCCTCGGAACCTTCTACAGCCCCTTGCAATTGCTCAAGGGTGTAGCCTCCAGGAATTAATGCTGCAATCTGGCTATCCATCACAGAGCCTATCACCGGCAAGATCACAAACACAGAAAACATTCCTGCACCACCGATGAGTGACAAGCCAAGCGCCCCGGTTTTTGGCAAATACTCAGAAACAAAGCCGAGCATGGTGGGCCAGAAATAAGTGACGCCTACTGCAAACACACCGGCAGCAGCGAAAGCCATATAGCCACTGGTATTGCTAAGCCAGAATAAACCTATTGTTGAAAATATCGCTGAAAAAAGCAAAACACCAGTCGGTGCGAGACGGTGTACAATGGGTCCGGCAAAAAGCCTTCCCACTGCCATTATACCATTTATAAAAACCAATAGGATGATAGCGGGCACACCTACATTTGCCAATAAGCTTTCAATCCATTGTCCGGTGGCCAACTCCGTAGTGGCTGTCAAGAACATACAGAAAACCATAAAAAGGAACAACGGGCGCAGGCATTCTTTGAACATATCTGCAAAAGAAACGCCGATTGCCACCCTTTCGGTAGGTGGAAATTTTTTGCCAATAAACATTGCCCCATAAATAACCGCGGGAATGATCATGGAAGCCATTTGCAGTTTCCAACCTAATCCGGCCTGCGTCATAAAATAGGAAACTAACCCTCCTAATACGATTCCGCCGGGAAACCACACGTGAAATCTGTTAAACATCTGGGTTTTCTTTTCTGCATAAATGGTCCCTACCAAGGGATTACAAGCTGCCTCCACAAGACCGTTGGCAATTCCAACCAACAGGGTTGATACAAACAGGGAAATGAAGCCTCCGGCAAAAATTGTAAGAAGGATTCCTGCAATGTGCCCAATCAGTGCCAAATATAGCATTCTCCCCATGCCCACAATGTCAACAAGAGGCCCCCCTAAGGTAGTAGCAAGGGGAAAACCCAGGAAAGCGGCACTGGCTACAAGCCCAAGTTGTGTATTGGTTAGTTCAAATTCGATTCCCAATGGTTGTAATAAACCAGCTCTGATTGAAAAGGTCATACCCGTTACCAATAAAGCCAGACAACTGGCATAGAACAAGGGTTTTCTCGGAATAGATTGTGTTTCGGTCATTTTAAAACGTTTGTATCTCTGATAATTGATTAGGTAAAATTTCTGCAAATAGATTTATTAATTGGTTCGAAAACCGATAATTCTTTAACTTGCAGACGATAAATTACATAATTTTTTAAATGAAATAAAAATGTGCTTTGAATATTTATATATTTTCAGCGATTTTCCAGAGGGGTGCAAAGATAGTACGGCATCTTTTTCACTTAAAAAGTTATTTACCTTTCGATTTTAACTATTAAAACCTATAATTTACTATGAAGACAATTAAAGGCCCCGCCATTTTTCTAGCACAGTTTGCATCAGACGAAGCTCCTTTTAACAGTTTGGGATCCATTTGTAAATGGGCATCGGAAATAGGTTTTAAAGGAGTGCAAATCCCTGCCTGGGATGCGAGACTAATTGATGTGAAAAAAGCAGCAGAAAGCAAGACTTATGCGGACGAAATAAAAGGAATAGCGACTGAAAACGGAGTGGAGATCACAGAATTGTCGTCTCACCTGATAGGCCAATTGGTGGCAGTACACCCTGCCTATGATGCCATGTTTGACAGCTTTGCCCCAAAAGAACTACACAACAATACTCAAAAAAGAACGGCCTGGGCAGTAGAACAAATGAAAAATACAGCTAAAGCTAGCCAAAATTTAGGCCTGACTGCTGCAGCCACTTTTTCCGGCGCGCTGCTTTGGCACACCGTATATCCCTGGCCACAAAGACCGGCAGGTTTGGTAGAGGCTGGTTTTGACGAGCTGGCAAAAAGATGGACGCCGATCCTGGATGTATTTGATGAATGCGGTGTGGATGTTTGCTATGAAATACACCCGGGAGAGGATTTACATGATGGCATTACATACGAGAGGTTTTTAGAAGCCACCAATCACCACTCTCGCGCTTGTTTATTGTATGATCCAAGTCATTACTTACTGCAGCAAATGGATTATCTGGCGCATATAGATATCTATCATGATTATATAAAGATGTTCCATGTAAAAGATGCTGAATTTAATCCTACAGGACGTGCAGGTGTATACGGTGGCTACAGCAGTTGGATAGACAGACCGGGGAGGTTCCGTTCTCTGGGCGACGGGCAGGTAGACTTCAAAAGCATATTCAGCAAATTGTCCAAATATGATTTTGATGGCTGGGCGGTAATGGAATGGGAATGCTGTATTAAGAGTCCTGAGCAAGGCGCCAGAGAAGGTTCAAAATTCATTTCAGATCACATCATTAACGTCACTGAAAAAGCTTTTGACGATTTTGCTGGTACCGGTGCTGATGATGCCCTAAATAAGAGAATACTGGGAATTTAAGGCAGTGTTTCGATCAGTATCTAAATGTATTCCTGATCACGTTATATAAATTTGAGTCGCATGTTTTAGGCTTAAATTTAAAAATGTCAGATATTCAATTATTTACTAAGATCCGCGCGCTGCCGGAAGATCTTAAACATCAGGTGGCTGATTTTGTCGAATTTTTGGCTTCTAAGTCACGATCTTCTAATTCGAAAGTTGAGCGTAAATTCGGCTACGCAAAGGATTTCTTTGAGATGTCAGATGATTTTGATGAACCATTTGATGATTTTAAATCTTCGCAGCATTTCATTTAGCAAGACAAATAAAATAAATCAATATAGAACAACCATAATGAACAATTCATTTTCTTTAAAAAGCCTGGGTTATCTGGGCTTATTTTTCATCCTTTTTTCCTGTAGCTCTAAAAAGGAAATAGAAAGACCCAGAGATCCCTGGGTATTCCGGTCAGTATTGGATAAGCAAGCCAGGATGGTCACAGTGGCGCTGCATGACAATCTTTATGTGGCTTATGATGCCTCAGAAGGAGGCTTGTATAAGGCCTGGAAAGGCGGGGTAGTATTTGACGGAGCTGTTTATACGTCTGTACACGGCCCCCAACCTACCAGTACAGGCTATGCTTACTACAGTCAGCAGTTAGATGAACCCTATTGGAGAATTATAAAAGATGGAAATAAGATAACACCCGATGTGGCTTTTAAAGGCTATAGAATCGAAGAAGATCAGGTAACATTTACTTTCCACCTCATCAGTGAAGGGGATACCATTGTGGTGCAAGAAACTCCAGAGTATGTTCAGAAGGGTGAGAATCCCGGGCTTTCACGGAGTTTTGTGACCGGTAACGTTCCCGAAAATGTACAGGTAGCCATGGAGACGTCGCTTAGCTCGCTTCAAAAAGAGGATGATTTTGAGACCGACGGCAAATTCGAAATTGCAACTTCCAGGCGGAGTGAACTAGACGAGGGCGAGACAGTAACACTCGAAGGCACACTTCTTTTAAACTCCAATACAACTACAAGCTTCGAAGCGTATTTTCATCCGGGTTTTGACAAAACCAATCCGGAAGATGAGGCGGTAGCTGGCGAGCAAAGTCCCCTGGAGAAGGGGCATGCGCTCATGGAAAATAGTGATTGCAAGACCTGTCACAACGAAACGAAGAAAACAATAGGCCCCGCTTATGTAGCAGTTGCAGAAAGATATGATTCATCAGAAGGAACAATTGCCACACTGGCCAATAAGATAATTAAAGGCGGAAGCGGCAATTGGGGAGAAGTGGCCATGAATCCGCATCCTGATCTGATGGAAGATGATGCGAAACTCATGGTAAAGTACATCCTTTCTTTGGCTGAAGAAAAAGACGTGACAGAAAGCGAAATGGATTTTTCTTTGGGAGTGGCATCAATACCTCTGAACCTCGATACAACCAACAGGTATCTGGAAGAAGGTGGCGATGACGAATTATTACCCGGTTTAGCTGCCAATTTATACGTGTTTGATGATTTTACAGTCCCTTTCAAAGAAATCAGTGCCAATTTTCCTCCTATTTTATCCGGTGTAGTTCCTGCCATTCATGTTTTGAGTGAAAATGATATGGGGGAAAGAAAGCAAAATATTTATGTGGAGTTTAAGGGATACATTAAAATTGAAGAGACTGACAATTATGTGTTCCGCATCATCAGTGATGACGGCGGTCTGGTTTATATCAATGGACGCCAGGTGATCGACAATGGCGGCAATCACGGGCCCATGGCCAAGGACGCTGAACTATACCTGGAAAAAGGACTTCATGAATTGGAAATCAATTACCACCAGGGTGCAGCGGGCGGAATGGTAACTTTCCAATGGATTCAGCACGGACAAGAAGAGTTTTCCGTGGTGCCGAATGAAGTGCTGTTTCATAAAAGGGCCAATTTTAAAGAAGTGGTTCCCTACATTCCTATGGAAAAGCTTGCCAGAAGCATTCCAGGAGATAAAAAGCCGGTGGCTGGGGTGCATCCATCGTTTGATTTAAGCCAGGCAAGACCAGATGATTTTCATCCGCGCGTGGGTGGAATGGATTTCCTGTCAGATGGTAGAATGGTATTATGTACATGGGATTCTCTCGGACCTGTTTATATATTAGACGGAGTAGCAAGTGGTGACCCATCTAAAGTAAAAGTGAAGAGAATTGCGGCCGGTTTAGCAGAACCCTTGGGAATAAAGGTGGTGGATGATGAAATATATGTCTTGCAGAAACAGGAATTAACGCATTTAATCGATCACGATGGCGATGGAGTTATAGATGAGTACCGCACCGTGTGCGATGGCTGGAGGGTTTCTGCTAATTTTCATGAATTTGCATTTGGCCTGGTGTATAAAGATGGCTTCTTCTACGCCACCCTTGCTACCGCGATTGAACCGGGTGGAGCCAGTACGAATCCGCAGATCCCGGACAGGGGCAAGGCTGTAAAAATAAACAAGGATGATGGCAGTTTTGAGTTTGTTGCGCACGGACTCCGGACACCGAATGGAATAGGTCTGGGGCCTGACAATGAAATATTTATTGCTGATAATCAAGGCGATTGGCTTCCTGCAAGTAAAATTGTGCATTTACAGGAAGGAGCGTTCTATGGCTCCCGCTCGGTTGATTTCGAGGGAACGGCTAATTTGGAAGAAACCCAGCCGGTCGTATGGCTTCCCCAGGATGACATCGGCAATTCTCCAAGCCAACCTGTACTCATTGATGTGGGCCCATATAAAGGGCAGTTGATTCACGGGGAAGTAACCCATGGCGGCATCAAGCGAAATTTTATAGAGAAAGTGAACGGACAATATCAGGGAGCGGTATTCAGGTTTATCCAGGGACTTGAAGCTGGCGTAAACCGCCTGGCCTGGGGACCTGACGGCGCGCTTTATGTAGGAGGCGTAGGCTCTACCGGTAACTGGGTGGATCCTGGTAAGTTTTGGTATGGACTGCAAAGACTGGAATTCAACGGCAAAACCGCGTTCGAAATGCTTTCGGTAAGCGCCAGGTCCAATGGCATGGAAATTACCCTTACAGAACCTATTGCAGAAGGTGAATCCATTTCAAAAGAAACGTTTGAGGTTTTGCAATGGTACTTTAAACCTACTGCAGATTACGGAGGACCGAAATTAGGAGAGGAAAAACTCAACATAAAAAGTATCCACTTAAGCGACGACAGGAGGAAAGTATTTCTTGAGTTATCCGGTATGAAACCCAAACATGTAGTGTATGTGCGGATTGCGAGAGCATTCATGAGTGAAAGTGATCAATCCTTATGGTCTACGGAAGCATGGTACACGCTGAATGCTATACCTGAAAACAAACCCGGCTTTGTAAATCCTGTCACACCGCAACCAGACAACACACTCACAGAAGCAGAGAAAGCAGCAGGTTGGGAATTGTTGTTTGATGGAAAAACTACCAAGGGTTGGCGAGCTTTCAAGGGAGCTAAGACCGGATCTGCCTGGAAAGTGGGCAATGGAGCGCTTTATCTGGATAATTCCCGGAAAGATGGCTGGCAGACAGTAGGAGGTGGGGATATTATTACCGATAAGGAATATCAGAACTATGAATTGACTCTGGAGTGGAAAATGGAGAGAGGAGGAAACAGTGGTCTGATCTATAATGTGGTGGAGGATGAAAAATACGATTACGTTTGGCAGACCGGACCGGAATTTCAGATGCTGGATAATCTCAATCATCCTGATGGCAGGATAGAGAAACATCGCTCCGGTGACCTGTACGACCTAATAGAAAGTAAATTTGTGAGTGTAAATACACCCGGCGAGTGGAACAAAATTAAGCTCGTGTACAACAACGGCCATGTAGAGCACTGGCAAAACGGCCATAAAATTGTGGAGACGGAAATGCATACCGATGCCTGGGACAAGTTGGTGCAAAACAGTAAGTTTAAAGATATGCCTGATTTTGGAAAGGCAAAGAAGGGGCATATCGCTTTGCAGGACCATGGCGACAAAATCTGGTTTAAAAATATCAAGATCAGGCCGCTTTAGTCAGAACTTAACTTTAACAAAAGAATACTACCTTTTTTCAAATTATACCATTAATTATGACTTCCAAAACACAATTTAACCGCCGGGATTTCCTAAAATATTCCAGCTTACTGGCAGCCGGTACTTTGGTGCTGCCATCATTTATGCTCAAGAAAAATGCTGCCGTTGGCGTTCAGTTGTACACGGTGAGAGATTTGATGCAAAGCGATCCAAAAGGAACCTTAAAAAAAGTGGCCGATTTGGGTTACAAAAAGGTAGAAGCGGCTGGCTATAACGACGGAAAATTCTATGGAATGGAACCCACCGAATTTAAGAAGGTACTTTCTGATTTGGGACTGAAAATGCCAAGCAGCCACTATTCCAGCGGATTGGCGGACCCAGAGAAAGTGGGCACCTTGAACAATGGCTGGGAAAAAGTGGTAGAAGATGCGAAAAAAGCAGATGTGGACTATATGGTCCTGGCTTATTTGACAGAAGATGAGCGAAGAAACATAGGCGATTACAGAAAAGTAGCCGCACTTTTGAACAGAGCAGGTGAGATTTGCAAGCAAAATAATATACAACTGGCTTATCACAATCACGATTTCGAGCTAAAAACACTCGATGGAGAACTGCCCTATGACATCCTGTTGAAAGAGGTGGATCCTTCATTGTTGGTAATGGAACTGGACCTATACTGGGCGGTAAAAGCCGGACTGGATCCTGTTCAGTTGTTCAAAGACAATCCGGGGAGATTCCCCCTGTGGCATGTGAAGGATATGAACGAAGCGGGTGATTTCAGTGAGGTGGGCACCGGCGTAATAGACTTCAAAAGGATTTTCGAAAACAAAAAAGTTGCGGGTTTAAAACACTTTTTTGTAGAGCAGGACCGTACCGTAAGGCCTCCCCTTGAAAGCATTGAAATTAGTTACAAGAACGTTGTTAAGTTGAAATAAAAAAGAATGCCATTGGCTTTAAAGTCAATGGCATTTCTTTCCGAAAATTTACTTCTATGAAAATTGCCGCTTTAATCCTGAGTTTGTTATTTGTTTTATTTGCCGGGTTTCAATACAACGATCCGGATGGATGGATCTGGACCATTTTGTATGGAAATATAGCCGTTCTATGTTTTATGGCCTTTCGCGGTAAATTTTTTAAGTGGTGGAGTGTTGTTTCGCTGGTGGTATATGGCATCTACTTCTTATACCTTTCGCCCGCTATTCTGGACTTCTTCTCGGATGATTTCCAGGAAAATGTACGTTCTGCCATGACTTTTGAAAAACAGTTTATTGAACAAACCCGGGAGGCCATTGGGCTTTTAATCTGCATTGCCGGCTTAACATTCTTACATTTTGCCTCCAGGAGAAGTGCCATTTAAAGTCCTTTGCTGTATTTGCACAGTTCTTCTTTAGGCGTTGCGTGGAGCCCTACCTGTCATTCCAATAACTCTGCACCTGAATAGCTGTTATGAAACTTAAGCGTTTGATCTAAGGCTACATGAGCACATCCGACCAGGGCTTTACAAAGAAACCAGCAATTTTGTTGGATTGATCAACGATCACCCTTACCTCCACTTTAGAATTACTCTTTGTGAAGTCCGCTTTATATCTTAAAATTTTATAGCCGGGAGTTGAGGCGACCTTCCAGGCTTCAACATATTCAGAACTTTCGTATTCCCCTAGCTGAGTTTTAAATTGCTGATAGGTATTTTTTTGCATTTCGGGAGAAAAGGTGCTGATCATCATTTCGGTGGCATTGTCCCTCGTAAAGACATAGGTTGAGTCTTTTGAAAGAGCGTCGTAAAAGGCTGTGGTAAATGATTTGCCAATCTTGATTTCTTCGGCACTCACCTCATTGGATGACAACTTTTCGGCATCCTGCGCCTGTCCACACGAAACAAAAGTAAAGACATATACAAGTAATACAGAGAGTTTGATGGTGATCGTTTTCATAGGTTGAGGTTATTTTTAATAAAATAGATTAGATATATAGTTAGAACTTCTGAAATGAAGACGGAAGTTATAAATGAAATGACAAGGCTGTTGTGTTTAACATTGCAGGTTATTTTATAAGCATTAAACATGAGCGTGACAGTCCATATTGCCATTACCACATGCAATCCGTACAGAAAAAAATAATTTACTGAAAAGAGATAAAAACTTTCAAAAGGAGGTAAAAGTCTGAAAAACGGAAGGATAATCAGAGGGAATAAAGCCAATGCCTGCGTACCCAAAACGTCGATGAAACGAATTCTTGATTTTGAAAATATCATTCCGCTAATAAAGAGCAGAACTGAAACTATTGTCCAGTGTACCAAATGTTCGGATAAGAAATAGGGGAAAGTTTCGTCTTTTGCAAACATGGGTATAACCAACCCAAGGTAATGCGTTCCTGAGGTATAGGAAAAGAAGGCCAGAAGTAAAATTGAAACAGTTCCCATCACCAGCGACTTAAATCCTGCCAAATAAAGAAAAGGGTTGTATAAAAGGGTTTTAGACCACATGGCTGTTGCACTCATTTTTGTATGCTTTCAATCTTTTCAATGATTTCGTCCAGAATATTTCTTACCGTAGGATAACTCAAACCCATTTGCTGGGCCATTATTTTTAGACTCCCGCTGGCTTTCACAAAATCTACGATGATAAGTTGATCTTTCACATCCAGTTTTGCCAGAACCGGTAGCTCATAATCCCCTGAAACTTCCGTGCTACATTCTTCACAATGAAGCTTCGCCACCTTTAGCGAATGGCTGCAACTGGGACATTTCAAGGGAAGGCGTTTTTTAATATGCATTTTATGTTTAATAAAGTTAAAGATATTATTAATAAAATTAAAAACCAAATTAATAATATTTA
>CAZWQB010000069.1:0-4415 GCA_964636035.1 uncultured Roseivirgaceae bacterium | reverse complement strand
TTAATAAAGTTAAAGATATTATTAATAAAATTAAAAACCAAATTAATAATATTTAGTAATCTCTGAAAGATGATTTCTATACACCGATCTAATTCTCTCCTGTTTTTCTGCCGCCACTAAATAAATTTTAAAACATAGTTTTTGGAATACAAAAATTTCTAAAAATATTTGATACCATACATACCTGCTGTTCAGTCGAGTTCTATAAATATTCCATTGCTCATACTTACTAGTTTTGATCCATAAATTATACAACTTAAAAAATAAACATGAAAAAATTTACTTCTATTAGTTTTATGCTGATTGCAGCATTAATGATGTTCGCTTCCTGTAGTAAAGACGATGACAGTGCGCCTGCTCTTGATCTTAAATTAATTGAAGGAGAATGGACATTAACAAAAACCGTGATTTCTTGGGATGGTGAGGAAACCATTGGTGAAGACAGCGATAAAGTTTATACATTCGATGCTGACAAGACCTATTCGATATCGGCTTTCAGGGAAGTAGAAGGAACATACACTTTAAATGGAAATAAAATATCCTTAACATCTGAGGATGAAACCGTGGTGTATGAGATTAAAGAATTGACCGCGACTAATATGATAGCAGTTTATTCTGAGAAAACTGAAATATTGGGCGAGTCGTTCGAGTATTCTGAAACTATCTATCTTTCAAGAGAAAAATAGATAGCGTTTAATACATAAAAAGAGCTTTATCAGGAAAAAAAACCCTAGTAAAGCTCTTTTTATGCATAATTCTACATACCCGATCTTTAGCATGGGGCAACAAAAGGAAGCTAGACTGCTCTATTCGAAACAAGTTCGGGAACAAGAGGCTGCGCATTTAATTTGAAGTCTTGTGCCTTCTTAATTTTTACCATAATATAAACCTATAAATGAATATGAAAAAATTTACATCACTTAGTTTTATGCTGATTGCAGCATTAATGATGTTCGCTTCCTGTAGTAAAGACGATGATGGTGCTCCGGCACTAGACGCTTCTTTACTTGAAGGAACCTGGATTGTAGAAAAAACAGTGTACGTAGAAGGCGAGGAAACATCTACAGAGGATGATCAAATAATCTATAGTTTTAACGCCGATAAAACCTATCAAATTCGCTACGCTGAAGGTGATGAGGAAGATGGCACCTATAGTTTAGACGGACATGTTCTTGGGTTGCAGTCGGACGACTTTGTCTTGCCATATGAAATTAAAGCACTGACTTCCAATAACCTTAACCTATTTATGTCCATCGAAACAGAAATAGAAGGGGAGGAGGAGCCTCTGGTATATTCGGAAACAATTTATCTCGCAAGAGCGAAATAATAGTTCCGATTAAAGCAGCTTTGCCAGGAAATCCGGTAAAGCTGTTTAGTTGCCATAGTTTTTATCCCCGCTCTTTCTCAATCTCCTTTATCTCCAGAGCAATGGCGTTTTCGCTGGGAGTGACTTTATACCCCAGATGAAGGAAATAAATTTTTGTAAAAATCGCCCCTAGTAATATAATTACCGAAGAATAAAACACCCATAAGAGCAATGCTGCCAATGATCCCGCTGCACCATAAGTCGTCGACATATTTGTACTGATGATAATGCTGCTGATTACATATTTTCCCAGTGTGAATAAGGCTGCCGTGATTATACCCCCTACAATCACAGGTTTCCAGGTTGATTTGATATCGGGCATGATTTTAAATAACATGGAAAAGACGGCGGTAAGCAATATAAAAGACACAAGAAAGTTTGCTGCCCTTACTATAAACGGAGTAAGTCCGAGAAGTTGATCGTCGAACTCATTTGCAAAAAAAGCAATGACGGAATCGGCCAAAACGCTGGCAATGATTAGTATGCCGGTGAGCACGATCAGGGAGAAGGACACAAGACGGTCTATTAAAAATTTCAGCCAGCCTTTTTTCGGTTTTGGCTTCACACTCCAAATACTGTTAAGGGCTTTTTTAATGAAGTTGAAAACCACTGTGGCTGTAAAAAGCAATAAGAGTATGCTCAGGATATTCGTGAGTGGATTACTCCCCAGGCGGTTCCCTTCGGAAAGGATCATGTCTACTTGCTCTGCGCTCCCTTTTCCAACCTTTTCATTCACCTGACGATACAGCTCGTTTTTTATAGATTCTGAACTGAATATGGCCCCTGCTACGCGCACAATGATGTACAAGATAGACGGTAGGGAAAACAAGGTGAAAAAAGCGATGGCTGCGCTATAGACTATTGGGTCTGCAGCGGAAAAACGATGTATGGTGTCCTTTATAACGTGTTTTGCCCTTTGAAAAAACGTGATTCTTCTTTTCTTCATTTGCAATGTTCATTTAGGATATAAAATCATATGGCTGCACTTTGTTTTATAAAAACTGCTGGCTTCCAAAGCAAAACAAAATGGAAAAAATGGGTGGGCTAATTTGAAATGTAAATAATTTGGCTAAATTTGTACCGATCGGTTTATAATTATCCCTTTATGTCAGATTCTAAAGCAGCTCAGACCAGGCAGTACATCATTACACAGTCTTCGCCTGTATTTAATACAAAAGGCTATGCAGGTACCTCGTTGCAGGACATTATGGACGTCACGGGTCTTACAAAAGGCGGAATCTATGGCAATTTTAGCAGCAAGGAAGAAATTGCACTGATGGTTTTCGACTACAATGTGCGTTTGATCATTGATAAGGTTACAGTACTTGTGAAGCGTGAAAATAACGCAACAGACAAGCTAAATGCCATCATCAGGTTTTATAAAAATTATTATTTTTCTCCGCCCCTTCCAGGGGGATGTCCCATGATAAACCTGGCCATTGAAGCAGATGACACCCATCCAGGATTTCGATTAAAGGTGGTGGAAGCTCTGAACGTGCTGAGAGATTCTATCATTCATATTTTGAAGAAAGGAAAGGAATACGACCAGATAAAACAGGATATAGATATACAGCAATTCTCTACTGTTTTTTTAGCAATGATTGAAGGTGGAATTATGATGTCCAGAACATTTCAGGAGGCAAAATATCTGAACGATTGTATGGCACATCTGTCGGAACTCGTGCGAGGCCTGACAAAGTAGATTTTTTTGCACTAAAAAAGACCATTCGGTCTAAATTGATGAAAAAGAAATATTTGAAAAGGAACTCCGGAGTTGCACAAAAGAAAAGCAAAATCAACGTCACGTCGTGGACCGTCCATTTGCTTCGATGGTCTTTCAGGCTCCTCGGTCCGTTGTTTCCAAAAGTGGCGGCTCAAAAGGCGATGAGGTTATTTATGACACCCAGGAGAAGGAAAGGGATGTCATTTGCTGGAATATTTGAAAAAGCTTATGTAATGGGAATTCCCTATAAAAATTCCCGAGTTACTACTTATATGTGGGGTGAAACCGGAAAAATTGTGGTGTTGGTGCATGGCTGGGAGTCTAGCAGCAGGATATATGAGGCTTTTGTTATTCCTTTGGTGGAGGCAGGCTACAGGGTAGTAGCCATTGACGGGCCTGCGCACGGATTTTCATCGCTGCGGGAGACAAATTTATTTGATTTCGGGGATGCCTTGCACGCTGTGTTACAGAGGCTGGAAAAGATAGGTGAGGTGTATGCTTTGGTAGGCCATTCTTTTGGAGGAAGTTCTCTTGTAAACATGCTTCACCGGAAACGAAAGCCAGCACCGCTTGCAAAGGTTGTCATCATTGCAAGTCCTTCCCGGCTTGACAACATCTTTTACTATTTTTTTAACCACCTGCGGTTGACCAAAGCAGTCAGGCGTGAATTTGAAATTCTTTTGAGACAGAAATTCGAGGTTAATTTGGACGATTTGAAGGTTACGAACTGGGTGCCGAAGCTTCAGATGGATAATATCCTCGTAATCCACGATGCACTCGATAAAGTGGTAGCACCTCAGGAGGCAGAGGCTCTTGTGGCATCCGGAGAGAATTTTACCTTTTTACTTACGGAAGGTTTGGGACATAATAGAATTATGAAAGATCCGGGGGTAATTTCCAATATATTGTCTTACCTTCAAGAGGAGTCTGTGGCTGCAAACGATGCAGGAAGCCTCGCGATGACGTTACAAGAAACCTCCGTAAGAAACGTCATTGCGAATGGAGCATCCAAAAGCACAAACGTTACTATTCCGATGATGCCCATTAGAGCATCTGAATCTGATACTAGTAAGTAATGCGGCAATCCCCTAGTCGCTAACCGCTGCACTACTTACCTGCACACACTGCTGCATCAGGGGATCGCCACAGCTTTTCCCGCGAAAATGCGGAAAAGCCTCGCGATGACGTAACTCAAGAAGCCCCTACAAGCCTCTTAAGGACCGTCATCGGTAACGGAGTATCAAAAACACAAATGTATCTGTAAGTGCTGCTGCCCATTAGAGCATCTGAATCTGATACTAGTAAGTAATGCGGCAATCCCCTAGT
>CAZWQB010000068.1:0-15302 GCA_964636035.1 uncultured Roseivirgaceae bacterium | reverse complement strand
TCAAAGTTTCATAGTTTAGGGGTTTTCGCTTTGCTAAACCTTGCATGATCCTTCTAGAAATTACAAAAGAAGCTAAAATTAACGGTAACCTCAGCGCATAGGAAAAGCACAGGTTTCGTAAAGCTAATCTTTTGACAAATTGTAGTTGTTTAGCAGCTTTCTACGTCGCTTAAGGCTCCCCTCTTTAGGGGGAGCTGCCGGAGGCTGAGGGGGTCGATAGTTCAAAGTTCAGGGCTCAAGGTTCAAGGTTCAAGGTTTCAAGTCTCAGGGTTAAAGTTTAATGTTTAAAGTTTAAACCTAGAACCAAGCTTTGCTAAACCTTGCGCCTGATCAACACCTGTTCCTAAAAACAAAAAAAGTTGAAGAAACCTGAAAAGGCATTAAAATTGGTGGTTTGGTAAAGCTGTTAGAATGCTGAAGTCAATTCTCAAGTAAAGTTTAAAGTTCGACTGTCTTTGATCTAATGCCTAAAACTCTACTCAAAAAACAGAAAATAAGTCCTTATCCTCTTGCCAAACCCTTTAAAAATGTAGATATATTACTAGATTTGCGTGTGCCGGCTATTTAGAGGAGTTTTTCGTTTACCAGGTCGGAGAAATTAATTCACCACAAGGGGATTCTGTGCCTTGGTTATCCATTATAATGCGTGAAAAAATCTGTTGTTATTATCCCAACGTACAATGAAAAGGAAAACATAGTTCTCCTAATCCAAAAGATTTTTTCGCTTTCCATTCCACTGGATGTGATTATTGTTGATGACAATTCGCCGGATGGAACAGCAGATTTTGTAAAAAAGCTACAAAAAAAATATCCTGATAAATTACACCTTGAAGTGCGACCAGGAAAACAAGGTTTGGGAACAGCCTACATTCATGGCTTTAAAGTGGCGCTGGCGATGGGGTACGAATATATTTTCGAGATGGACGCCGACTTTTCTCATAACCCTTATGACCTGAAACGACTTTATTTTGCCTGTGTAAAAAATAATTACGATGTATCTATCGGTTCACGGTACGTAAAGGGAGTAAATGTGGTAAACTGGCCTATGGGAAGAGTTTTAATGTCATATTGCGCCAGCATTTATGTAAAGTTTATCACCGGAATGGACATCTCCGATACTACCGCGGGTTTCGTGTGCTACCATAGAAAGGTATTGGAGACCATAAACCTCGACAAAATACGGTTTATAGGATATGCATTTCAAATTGAAATGAAATTTCTCGCCTGGAAGCATGGTTTCCGAATTAAAGAAGTACCGATCATTTTTACCGACCGGACAAAAGGAACCTCAAAAATGTCGAAAGGAATATTCCGCGAGGCCATTTTCGGCGTTATTAAAATCAAGATCGGAAGCTTATTCACCAACTACAAGGCCATCGCTAATCGAACTGTATAGCCTTGATGGGGTTAACTCTGGCGATAATAATTGTTGGGATCAGCAGTACCAGCGTAACGGTCACAAAGGTCAGTACATTCAGAATGATGATAACCGGCCAATCCCAGGAAATGGGAACGAAGCTCATATAATAGTTGGCAGGGTCTAGCGGAATGATTTTAAAGGTAGATTGCAGGAAGCCGAAACCTAGGCCAATCAGATTCCCGATCGCCAGACCTTTTACTATCATCCACATGCCGTTGTAGATAAAAATATTTCTGATTTGGGTATCAGAAGCACCAATTGCTTTCAAGATCCCTATCATGTGGGTCCTTTCCATAATGAGGATGAGCAGAATAGAAATCATGTTGAACGAAGCTACAAACAGAATCAATGACAGAAAGATTACTACGTTTCTGTTCAGAAGCGACAACCAGTCGAATATTTGTAAATATTTATCTGATACCTTTTCGACAAACAAATCGTATGGCGCTATTTCCTCCAACATCTCCTCGGCTTCATCTATCTTCTTAGGATTTTTCACAAAGACTTCAAAGCCTCCCACCAGGCTGTCCGGCCAATCATTCAGGCGCTGAACCAAACCTATATCTCCTATTATCACCCTATCATCAAAGTCCTCCAGCCCCGTATCATACAAGCCGACAATCGACAGCTTTCTAAACCTCGGAGGGCTTTGAATAAAATACATAATAACTTCGCCCCCTACGTCCAAGAATAATTTTTCTGCAATTTTGCGACTGATTACTACATCGTTGCTATAGCCCGAATCAGAGAAATTTACAAAACCACCCTTTACAATGTTTTGATTGAACCTGCTCGTGTCAAACGAAGGACCTACTCCTTTAAAAATAACGCCCTGAACCTCTGTGTCTGTCTTTAAAAGCCCACCTTTATGACTGAATTCCTGTACGTGCTCAATAAAATCAATGCTATCCTGGTTTAGATAAATGGCAGTATTTTTGGTGATAGGATCTTCCTGAAATGAGTTGCCAAAAGTGAACTTGGTAACGTTGAGATGGGAACCAAAACTAAAAATTTTTTCTTTGATAGTATCCTGAAAACCACCTAGTATTAAATAAGAAATGAGCATGATAGCTATTCCAATGGCTATACTTGCAACGGCAATACTATAAATTGCTGATGAAAAAGAATTCGATGAAGTCTGGTGAATCCTTTTGGATATGAAATAAGGTAGGTTCAATGTATAATTTTATTGTGATTTTTGCTTTATCTTAAAAAGTATTATTATGTTCACAACTTTGAAAGAAGCAATGTGACGCAAAATAAATAATCCGGTGTAAAACTACTTATATATATATGATTTTGTTCAATAAATCTGTGCCCTCCGGCATTTTGTTAACAATCCTGATGATTAGCGCATTGACTTCCTGCTATGCCAGGCAATCAGCACCGAATGTACCCAAAATAACCACCGGCGCCGAACAGATGGACCTCTACCTTCCACAACTCGAAGGTAAAAACATAGCGCTGATTGTAAACCAGACTTCAATGATAGGCAACACGCATCTGGTTGATACACTTTTATCAAGAGGCATTGCTGTTAAAAAAGTTTTTGCGCCTGAGCACGGTTTCCGCGGTGAAGCAGATGCAGGTGAAACGGTCAAAAACGCTACTGATCAAAGGACCGGCCTGCCAATCATCTCTTTGTACGGGAAAAACAAAAAGCCCACATCGGAACAACTGGACGGAATTGATATTGTACTATTTGATATTCAGGATGTAGGGACCAGATTTTACACCTATATCAGCACCATGCATTATGCCATGGAAGCCTGTGCCGAAAACAAGAAAAGCATGATGATCCTGGATCGACCAAATCCTAACGGACACTATATAGATGGCCCTGTTCTGGAAGCAGCGCACAAATCTTTTGTGGGCATGCATCCTATTCCCGTTGTACATGGTCTTACTGTTGGAGAACTGGCAAAGATGATCAATGGTGAAAAATGGCTCAACAATGGCCTGCAGTGCGAAGTAGAAATCATCAAGGTGAAGCATTACACGCATGACACTGCTTACGAACTTCCCGTACGACCTTCACCAAACCTGCCCAACCAGCAGTCAATCCTGCTATACCCTTCTATATGCTTTTTTGAAGGTACACCCGTTAGCCTCGGTCGCGGCACACTTTTCCCATTTCAGGTACTCGGTTATCCGGATCCGTCTTTTGGCGATTTTGAGTTTACGCCCGTAAGTACAGCCGGAGCCAAAAACCCGCCTCATGAAAACAAGAAATGTTATGGCGTAGATTTAAGAAACACCAAAGTAGCTGACGGCATAGATCTTAGTTATTTGATCGATTTCTATAGTAAAAGCAAGCAGAAGGACAAATTCTTCACAAACTACTTTAAGTTACTTGCAGGTACCGAAGAATTGCAAAAGCAAATTGCAGCGGGTTTAAGCGAGGAAGAAATAAAAGAATCCTGGCAAGATGAACTTCAGGAATATAAAGGTATGCGAGAAAAATATTTATTGTATCCGTGATCCAGACCTATTTTCATTTTTAGCTGTTTTATCTCCTTGTTTTTTTCGGGTTTAACATCGTAGTTTTTTAATTTGCAGCCTTTAGCCAGAGGTAATCAGTTTATTTTAATTTTTGCGGCTTGGCCCCAACTATTGCGCTATGACAGATTTGAGGATTGTATACATGGGTACGCCGGAGTTTGCTGTTCCGGCTTTAGAAAAACTAATAGAAAACAAATTTAATGTTGTAGCGGTAATCACAGCACCGGATAAACCCAAAGGGAGGGGGCAGCAACTTGGCGCTTCACCTGTAAAGGAATGCGCAAATCGCTATCAGATCCCCGTACTCCAGCCTACTAATTTAAAAAGTCCCGAGTTTTTGAATGAGCTCGCCTCATACAAAGCGAATCTGCAAATTGTAGTGGCTTTCAGGATGCTTCCTGAATTGGTATGGGATATGCCACAGATTGGCACGTTTAACCTGCATGCTTCTTTGCTACCCCAGTACCGGGGCGCGGCGCCTATCAACTGGGCTATTATCAATGGCGAAATCGAAACAGGAGTAACTACCTTTTTCCTGAAACACGAAATCGACACCGGCGATATTTTATTCCAGGAAAAGGAACCCATCTATCCTGATGACACGGCAGGGACCTTGTACGAAAGATTGATGCACAAGGGGGCTGCGCTGGTACTTAAAACCGTCAATGCCATTGCTGAAGGTAATTATAATCCCGTTCAGCAGGCTGGTGCCATCGGGGAAATTAAACATGCGCCCAAGATATTCAAGGAAACCTGTGAGATCAATTGGAACCAAAGCAGCAAAGATATTCTTAATTTTATCAGAGGCTTATCCCCCTATCCCGCTGCCTGGACCACTGTTGATCAAAAAATTCTTAAAATTTATAGCGCCAGCCCTACCGTAAAGGTGGCCAATTTCCTGCAACCCGGTGAGTATATCACTGACAATAAAACCTTTTTTGATATCAAAACGGGCGACGGGATGATCACGATTAAGGAGTTGCAGTTAGAGGGAAAAAGAAAAATGGGCGTGGAAGAACTGCTCCGGGGCAATAGATTTACAAGTAGAGAATATTAACGGATCATCATAAAGCACAAAAAAGAACTTGAATGCAAAGCAATAAACAAATGATTAAATCAATAATAGTTGCAAAGGCGGATAACGATGTAATTGGCAAAGACAATCAGTTGGTCTGGCATATGCCCAACGATCTGAAACATTTCAAGAACACCACCATGGGGCATCATATCATCATGGGCAGAAAAACTTTTGAGTCGCAGAAAAGGGCTTTGCCGGGAAGAACTAGTATTGTTATCACCAGAAACAAAGACTTCAAGGCAGAAGGCTGTTTGATTGTTCATTCCCTGGAAGATGCTTATGAAATTGGACTCCAAAACCGGCAGGAGGAAGTATTTATTCTGGGTGGCGCAGAAATTTATACCATTGCGCTGGACAGCGCTGATAAAATCTATCTGACAGAAATTAAAGCTGAATTTGATGGAGATACCTGGTTCCCTAAGATAGACTTCTCTAAATGGGTGGAAACAAAAAGAGAAAATTTTGAAGCAGATGAAAAAAATCCGCATCCATACTCATTTGTTGAATTAATAAGAAAATAAAAAAACAATTTTTCGTTAATTCCTTTATAAGAATACCATGAGAAGCAAAGAAGTTTTGCATTTTTTCACAATTAAAGTGGATAAGGTCTTGATATATAGATTATAAAGTAGTAGTTTTATTTCCACTAAGACATTTGAGACACTCATCATCTTTTTTAATAATTTTTAAAACCTGAAGGATAATTTTTTGTAATTAAATTACTTATATCCTTCAATTTTTTGCGACCAGCATTATTTATTTAATCCAAAGATAAAATCTTATGACTGAGATTAACACTACTCCAAAAAGCAAGGAAAGATGGAAAGAAATTAACTTCCACACCAATCTGGAACATCCGAAATATGAAATCTCTCACCTCGGACGGGTAAAAAGTTTCGCTATTGATAAAGAAAATGGCCGATTAATCAATGGTGGAAATACTAACGGTTACAAAACGATCACTGTAAAACTGGGGAACAAAATAACCCAACAACATTACGTCCACCGTTTGGTAGCTGAAACCTTTTTGAAAAAACAGGCTGACGACCAGCATTATGTTATTCATCTGGATTACGACAAAAGCAATAATTCGATTTATAACCTCAAATGGGTTACTGAAGCGGAATTGGTGAAACATAATAATAAAAACCCAACCGTACTTAAAAGAAGGGTTACGGGATACAAGCTCACTGAAAATGATGTAAGGGTGATCAAACGATTGCTGGCCAGTAACAAAACCCGGTTAAGCATGATAGCCAAACGGTTTGGAATTACCCATACACAGCTTAATCGCATTCGATCCGGTGAAAACTGGGGCCACGTTGTGATATAATTGGGCAGACGAGACAAACGCTTTTCTTTCGCCTTGTATCGTGAGCGTAGACAGAATTCTTTTACCATAACTCCGAACTTGTCAAACTTTTAAGGGCTTACGTGACCTGCTGATCAAAATGATTGATTTTATCGTTTAAGCAATTAACTGCTTTTGCTTGCCAGAAAATGCACAGCGGCATAAGATCTTATTTACAGCACATCAGGGGCCCTGTTAAAATTGTTTTAATCAGCATTCCGCCAACCTTAATTGACGGCTAAGGCAGCGGTAAATTTTGGCACAGGTAAAGTCATAGAAATAAGCAAAGGCACTATTGTCTAACGCACTTTTTGCAAATACATAAGCCGAAAACTGAACCTCATATCAATTGTTGCCTCGAGTTACATTAGGGTTTCACAGGTTCTCTAAATCCAACCCAGGTGAACCGGCGGATCACGTACTCGGGGTTTGTGAACGAGGCATTCCCTGATGGATTGCCACCTGTAACATGAAAGTCAGAAAAGCCTGCATTTTGATTAACATATATACCGCCTGTTAAATTAAAAGAAACCGGAGTAGCGGCAAGAGACATTTCGTCGGCTATATGTTCTTTTAACACCTCATCGGTGACGTAGGCGCCGCACGAAATAGAACCCTGCACCATGGCAATCTCCTTTGCCAGCGCGAGGGAGTGCCTGGTTGATTCTGTCTTTATTATAAACACCTGAGGACCAAAAATCTCTTTGCTATAGTTTTTTTTCTGGTCTGCGTCCAACTCAGTGATGCCCGGACTCATTGTCCTTGCATCCTCAAATAAAGGATGGGTGATGGTACCGGGTTCCAGCCATACTTTCCCCATAGTACCATCTATTTTCCTGATACGACTGCAGGTGGTTTCATTTTGTACAGCGCCAAGCACAAATGGCCCGGCTTTAGGGTTTTCTACAAGGTTAGTAACGGCCTGAGCCAATTTCTCAGCAAAATCCTCGAGCGGGATCGTTTCATCTCCCATTCGAATTCCCTCCGCAGGTACAAATAAATTCTGAGGCGCAGTACACATCTGACTGGAATAAAGGCATATCGAAAATGCCAGATTTTGAACTACTGCGTTTATATCCTCCACACTGTCTAAAATAATTGCGTTCACCCCTGCTTTCTCTGTAAAAACCCGCTTGTTCTCCAGGCGCTCCAAATAGTTTCCAAACGCTGTTCCACCCGTGTAATCTATTATTTTGACCTGAGGGTGCTCTACCAGTTCTTTTGCAATTAAATCGTCAAAAGTATCTACGGCCAACTGACAAATATTAGGGTCATATCCATTGTCGCTCAGCACTTTTTGGATTTCGGCCACCACTATGGCCATCGGCAATACTGCACCTGGATGTGGCTTCACGATGACCGGGTTTCCTGTAACCAGACTGGCATAGAGACCCGGTACCGTATTCCAGGTGGGAAAAGTAGAGCAGCCAATGGCCACGCTTATTCCCAGAGGAACGGGCCTCCATTCCTTCTTCAGGTTCAGGTTGTATTTTCCCATGGGCTTCTCCCATATTTTTTGCTGTGGAAACCGCTTTATTTCTTCATAACCAGCAGCTATGGCTTCTAATGCCCGGTCACAAGCATGTGGCCCCGAAGCCTGAAACGCCATCATGAAGCCCTGTCCTGTGGTATGCATAGTGGCATAGGCAATTTCAAAAAATCTGTCTTTAATCCTTTCCAGAGATTCTATCAACAGGCCTGCCCTCGTGCCGGCATCTACTTTCCTCCATTGGTGAAACGCATTGTTTCCGCGGGCTATCAGGGTTGGCACACCGAACAGCGGGTATTCGATGTTCAAAGGTTGTTGTGTGTAAGGCGACTCCTCTACCCCTCCCCAGCCCTCAGGAGCAGACTGCCTTAATTCCTCAAATTTTCCGTTCAGGGTTCGCTCAAATTTTTCTTTTCCTTCACTATCAGCGTTTTCTCCATAGACTTTAGGAGAAGGATTTTCCGGATAAGGAGTGAAAAACGACCTATCATGAATGGCGTGAATAGCTTTTTCTAATATCGTTTGGTGTTTTTGAAAAAAGTCCATATTTTTATTCTTTTTATTCTATAATTATTTTTCAATGGTCTGCCTCTTTTTGTTTGATTACCACTAATTTCTTACACAAGTTCGCTATTTTTAATTTGATAAGTTTAGGTAAATTCTGTACAAGTATATTTACATAATATAAAAAATTACATTGAGGATACTTATAATTTTGTGTTTTTCTTTATGTTTTTTCTCCGAATCTTCAGCACAAAAAAGCGAAGCAAGAGGAGCTAAAACTCCTGTTAAAGAATACCAGACCCTTGTAATCAAACTAAAAAACAACATTTCGCTCGGCCAGCTTCAATCCAGGCTTAAAAAATTAGATGTTCCAAAAAATCTTAAGATAGAACGCGCACATTCGCCCGCCCAGTTAAAAGCCAATCGACCCAATTTAAAGCTTAGCTTCGGGTTGGATCGCATTTACAAGATAAGGATTCCCGGCGATATGGATCTTTCGGCTATCAAAAATCGGCTGAAGAGATTAGACATAGTGGAGTATGTGGAAACATACCCTGAAATGGAATTACTCTACATCCCCAATGATACTGAGGCAAATCCGTCAACAGGCAGGCAAAATCATCTTGACTTAATTAGAGCCTATGATGCCTGGGAAATCGAAAAAGGAGATAGTTCCATCATCATCGGGATTTTGGATACAGGAGTCAAACTGAACCATGAAGATCTGAAAGCCAACATGTTTCTCAACAAGGCTGACCCTATTAATGGAATTGATGACGATCTGGATGGCTACATAGACAATTATTATGGCTGGGATTTTGCCGATGAGGACAACGATCCGTCTGATGTACATAATCACGGAACGCAAGTTACCGGAATTGCTGCCGCAAGAACAGACAATCACAAAGGAGTGGCTGCTACCGGCTTCAATTCAAAATTTATGCCTATCAAGGTTTATTCCAACGTAGGAACCTCTTTTTATAATGGCTATGAGGCCATTTTGTATGCAGCGCAAAAAGGGTGTAAGGTTATTAACCTTTCCTGGGGAAGCGACGGAAGTTATTCCAAATATGCCGAAGATATTATCAATACCGTTGTATTGGACATGGATGTGGTGATCGTGGCTGCTGCCGGAAATTCTAATCTGAATGAAGAATATTATCCAGCTTCTTATGAAAATGTACTCTCTGTAGGCAATACGTTAAAAGATGGTTCGCCTGACACAAAAGCGCCCGGTTCCACCTTTAGTCCTTACATCGATATATCCGCACCAGGAACCAATGTCTATACGACATCCGGATCGGGCTACGGCGGCTCATCAGGCACCTCCCTGGCCTCACCGGCCGTAGCAGGCGCTGCTGCCCTTGTACGGGCCCGCTTCCCGGAGCTAAATGCACTTCAGGTAATGGAGCGACTGAGGGTTACCGCCGATGATATTTATCACATTAACAGCAATCATCAGTACAGAGAGCTTTTGGGCAAAGGCAGACTGAATATGTACAATGCGTTGGTGGACTCGACCTCTTCGGCAGTAAGGTTCCGCAATATGCATTTCCACAACGGCATCGGGGAACTGGCCAGTTACGGCGATACGGTGACCATCAGCGGAGATTTCGTAAATTACTTGCAAGAAGTAGAAAACCTTGATATCACGCTTTCTATTGAGTCGCCCCACGTGCAATTAATTGATTCTATAGCCAGCTTCTCTAAATTACATACCCTGACTCCTGAAAAAGCTGTCTTCAAAATTTTTATAAAACCGACCCTTCCCCCCGGTACACGACTCAGGTTTCGTCTCGGCTTTAAAGGAGACAACTA
Organism: uncultured Roseivirgaceae bacterium; assembly: GCA_964636035.1. GTDB lineage: Bacteria > Bacteroidota > Bacteroidia > Cytophagales > Cyclobacteriaceae > CAMPJM01. The sequence goes on along the minus strand of CAZWQB010000068.1, from coordinate 5,140 downwards.
TGCCGACTATCAATACTTTGACATTAAAACCATGCCCGACTACTATACTGTAGACAATGGAAATCTCGCCATGACAATCGGCAGCAATGGAAATTTGGGTTACAATTCCGACAAATTTAATGATGGCATTGGGGTGGTTTATAAGGACGATTTTATTCTTGATTTTGCGAGCCTGTTGATCGCCAAAAACGATGAGACCATTTCTGATAATATGTTTAATAGCTATTATACGCTAAAAAGAGAAGCAGATTTCAGAATTGAAGAGAGTATAAAAGTGGTTCAGGATGATGATCGTTTTGTAAAGGTTCGTTCCTCATTCTCTGATTTAGGAATACCAAAATCTCTGGGCCTGCATATTGACCAGTCGCTCGCAGCTTTCAAGACAGGTACCTCCGGTGACTTCCTTCTGCTGGACTATCATGTCAGGAACAGCAGTGGCAACCTGCATGATTCACTGAACTTTGGCTTGTACCTCGATTGGGATATTGTAGATTCTATGAACAATTATGCAGGATTTGATCACGAGTACAATTTGGGCTATGTGTACTATCCTGAACAAAACCTCTATGCGGGCATAGCGTTTCTGTCTGACCAGACAATGGATTTCAACGCCATCTCCCTGTATGACGAAAACTGGGATTTCATTTTTGGCTCAGGGATTTCTGAAGCGGAAAAGTATTCCTTAGTAGCCAATAATCCTCACTATGAATTGGGTCCTGCGAATATTGCTACCACCGCATCAGCAAGGATATACAACATGGAGCACGATGCGGAAGTAGACCTTCATTTCGCAATCACTGCGGGCAAAAACCTCGATGAATTACGGCAAAACGTAAGGGAAGCGCAGTTATTAAGACCCTTTGTAGAATTACCGTTGTACGAAATCTGCGAAGGAGAGAGCATTACGATAGATCCAGGCTTACAGGAAGAAGTGTCTTATTATTCTGATTCACTTTTTGTAAATTTAATTGGACAAGGAAACCTGCTCTCTGTTCCCTCGCCTGTTACGCTGGAGAATGTCTATATGAAAACAGGTGATCCCATCCTTTACAAAAAATTTAAGGCGAAAATTAAGGTGCATGACGAATTAAAAGCTGATTTCGACCTCCCATCAGACAGTATTTATTTCAATGAACTCTATCCTGAAAGTGAAATTCAGTTATTTGAAGAAAGTGTTTGTGTAGAAAAAAGAGAATGGTCAGTAGATGGTATGGTGGTCAGCGATGAGCCAAACCCTGTCTTGACATTTAACGAAGGTGGCGAATATGAGATAAAATTAAAGGTTTGGAATAAAGCCAATAAATCCGATAGCGTTAGCCAAACGCTTACTGTTGCCTATTTAACGGGTGCGCCTCAGGTTGAAAGCAAAAATATTGTTGTCTACCCAAATCCGGCTTCAGACTTTCTGAAAATTGAGGTTCCCCATAGCGCTGGCCTTGCGGCCAAAGTATTGATTTCTATCTACGACCAACCAGGCAAATTGCGGTTACAACAGTCCAAACAGGAGAGCGGGAATCCTCTGGAGATGGATGTTTCAACACTTCCCACTGGCTTGTATATCATCAAAATTAAGACACCCACTGAAAGTGTGACCCGGAAAATTCTGATCCAGTAATTAAGGCGCTTGCGAAAATACCTTCCTTAAAAGTTCGGTGGTTCGGGCAGCCGGATTTTCTCTGATGTTTGCTTCCTCTTCTGCCACCAGCGTAAAGAGCCCTTCAATTGCTTTATCCGTTGCATACTCATTCAGGTCAGGGTTTAGTTTGGTTACACCCGGAATCCTATTGTAACCATTAACTATGTCAGAATAGTACCTGGTTGCATTTACTTTTTTTAGTGCCGCTTCTATGACAGGCCTAAATTCGTTTTTTAGCTTTGCCGAAGTAGTTCTTTGTAAAAAAGAGGTCGCTGCATCGTCTTCTCCCTTCAAAATCCCCCAGGCATCCTGAATGGTCATTGATTTTATGGCATCGATAAAAATCGGAGTTGCTTTTTTGGCAGCTTCCTCGGCCCCTCTGTTTAAGGTAAGAATGAAGTTATCCACCTCGTCTCCAAGTCCTACCTGGCGTAGCGTTCGCTCTACATTCTGCATCTCCGCCGGCATTGGAATTCTGATTTTGGCATTTTTAAAATAACCGTCAGTCTTAGAGGCAGACTGGGCTCCTTTTGTTACGCCTTTACTCAATGCTTCTTTCAACCCGGCTGCTACTTCTTCAGAGGTGAGTCCTGCACCAAGCACCCCGTCAATAGTTTTTGAAATTTGTTGTGCTGTACAACCGACAAGAAATATTAAAATGAAGATTGTAACTGTAAAATGGTATTTCATCTGTATGTAATTTGTTTTTAAATGGTCAGAATCTTGTCCCGGCTCGTTTCGGGATGGAATAACCTATTTTCACCTGGGGTAATGCCCCTCCCCCGAAATCAGCTTTTCTCCGTCAAAGTCTTTCGGATATATTCAGTCGGGAAAGCGTGCTTCATCACCATTTCATGTGTATATTTCTTTAGCTGCCACTCCCCTGTTCTAAATTAGTTTTTGGATGAGACAATCTACTTCCTTATTCTACAACGCCTCAAAAATACTCCGGCAAAGCTAATTTTCCATGGCAACTTTCATATAAAGCGAATAGGAACTCACATTGTTGCAAATTTGCCAACCCGAAATAAGATTTAAGTCAGACAACGCTAAATCAACCAATAGGCCGCCTTCATTTTTAAGTCATATCTATTCATATAAAGTATTGCCTGCTTATAAAAAATATAGTTAAGTTTATGGGCAAATCTGTTGGAGTAAAATGGAAATTCAAGATTTTCTGAATACATGATCCTGCTGCTAATTTCAATTTTTTAAGGCCTGTAACCACTATTATCAATGGATCAAAATGATGTAATAACCGAGATTATTACCATTGGAGATGAAATATTATATGGCCAAATATTGGACACAAATACCCAATGGATGAGTCAGCTTTTGGATGCCAATGGCTTTCGAGTGACCAGAAGAACTGCAATCGGAGACAGTGAAAGTGAAATTCTTCAAATTTTAGCAGAAGCAGAAAGCAGAGCCAGCGTCATCCTAATTACAGGTGGTCTCGGTCCTACCAGTGATGACCTCACAAAGCCAGTGATGGCAAAGTACTTTGACTCCCCCATCTCTCTTCACCCCGTTGCTTTCGAGGAGCTGAAGCAAATGTTTGAGCGCCGGGGCTTTGAACTGACCGAAACTAATATCAAACAAGCGGAACTGCCTGATAAATGCGAAATGATCAGCAACAAGCTGGGTACTGCGCCCGGAATGTGGTTTGAACGAAATAACAGAATATTTGTAAGTATGCCCGGCGTGCCTTTTGAAATGAAGGAAATGATGGAGAAAATAGTGTTGCCGCGGCTCCTGGATTATTTTAAACCACCTGCAATAATACATAAGGTAATAAAAACCATAGGCATTGGTGAATCCTGGCTTTCTGATAAAATCAGTGACTGGGAAAAAGCCTTGCCAGCGCCATTGAAGCTGGCTTACCTCCCATCGGTGTCTATGGTACGATTGAGGCTTACTGCCATTGGCAATGACGTCCAACATCTAAACGCGCTCATTGAAGCCGAAGTGTCTAAGGTATTGCCACTCATTGAAAAACATGTATATGGATTTGATGATGAAGTGTTGGAAGAAGTAGTAGGAAAGCTGCTGGAAAGACAGCAAAAAACCGTAGCCATCGCTGAAAGTTGCACAGGTGGCTTCATTTCACACATGATCACCAGAATTCCCGGCTGTTCTGCCTACTTTAAGGGATCCTTAATACCCTACCATAACGATTCAAAAATAGACATACTGGCCATTTCAGCTTCTACTTTGGAAACACATGGCGCCGTAAGCGAACAAACCGTGATAGAAATGGCGGAGCGAGTCAGGGTAAAATTTGGCGCCAACATCGGAATTTCGGCCAGTGGCATTGCCGGTCCCGGTGGCGGAACGCCAGAAAAACCCGTTGGAACTGTGTGGATAGCTGTAGCCGATGGAAAACAAACGCTCACAAAAAAGCTTAGTTTAGGAAGAACAAGGGTAATCAATGTTGAAGCAACTGCCATTGCTGCTTTGTATCTGCTCTGGCAAAGTTTAACTCAAAACCGTTGAGTAAAAGCATGAAAATTCTAAATTTGCATTTAAACACTTACCGAAGCTCATGAAACAGGTTGAAATGATAATGCCCAAAATGGGTGAAAGTATTATGGAAGGCACTATTCTTTCATGGTTGAAAAAAGAAGGTGACCATATTGAGCAGGATGAATCTGTGCTGGAAGTTGCCACGGATAAAGTTGACACAGAAGTTCCTGCCACCCATGCAGGTATTCTAAAACAAATTCTGGCAAAGGAAGGAGAAGTAGTAGCGGTAGGTAAGCCCATTGCCATTATAGCCATTGAGCAGGCGCATAACGGCAAAAATGGGGAAGAAACTGATGATGGCACTCAGGCAGCGGCTAAAAATAAATCTGATAAAAGTACCGATTCATCACCAGTATTGACGGAGGATGCTTCCGGAAATATTAAAGAAACACCACTGCACAGTAAATCTGTGTCAGGCCGCTTTTATTCCCCTCTGGTTTTGAATATTTCCAGAAAAGAGGGAATATCCATGGAGGAGCTGGAGCAGGTTCCCGGGACCGGCAATGAAAACCGGGTGACTAAAAAAGACATACTGCAATACCTTGAAGATAGAAAAACCAAATCGCCTTCAATAAAAACGGCCATGAGCAGTGAGGAACCAAAGGTTTCAGTTTCCTTTAGTGCAGAAGATGAGATCATTGAAATGGACAGAATGCGGAAAATGATTGCCCAAAGAATGGTCGATTCGAAACGCATTTCTCCTCATGTGACTTCTTTCGTTGAAGCCGATGTTACTACTATTGTGCATTGGAGAAACAGGGTCAAGAATTTATTTAAGGAAAAAGAAGGAGACAGTCTTACCTTCACCCCCATTTTTATAGAAGCGGTGGTAAAAGCTTTAAAAGATTACCCTATGATGAACATCAGTGTTGATGGAGACAGGATCATCAAACGAAAGAGCATTAATATAGGGATGGCAGTGGCGCTGCCTTCGGGAAATCTGATTGTGCCCGTAATTAAAAATGCCGACCAACTGAA
>CAZWQB010000067.1:0-15341 GCA_964636035.1 uncultured Roseivirgaceae bacterium | reverse complement strand
TGTCCACCAGCATGCAGGAAAGTTTTCTTCATTTTATATGGCAATTTCAGTATTTTGATAAAAAAGGACTCTTAACCAGCGATCAGGAGCCTGTAAATATTGTCCATCCCGGTGCTTTTAATGTTGACGCAGGTCCGGATTTTAGTGATTCTAAAATCATGATGAAAGATATGATGTGGCATGGCCACACCGAGATCCATATAAAAGCATCTGACTGGGATGCGCATAAGCACCAGCACGACACCGCATATAACAAAGTAATACTCCATGTGGTATGGGAAAACGATAAACCCGCCTACCGCAGCGATGGCACTGCCATTCCCACCATAGAATTGAAAAGCAGGGTAAGTCAGGAGCTCATAAGCCGCTATACGGGGCTCATCAACTACCCTGCTGTAGTTCCCTGTTCAGGGCAGCTTCATCACGTACCGGAAATAGTGAGATTCTCAATGCTTGATAAGGCCCTCATTCAAAGGGTGGAGCGCAAATCCAAAGTGGCCAAGAAACTGTATGTTCTTAACAACAATGACTGGGAAAATACCGCTTATCAACTACTGGCTCAAAATTTTGGCTTTAAAGTTAATGGCCAGCCGTTTTTTAAGCTCAGCGAGGCAGTCCCTCTAAAAATCATGAAAAAGCAGTCTAAGCTGGTGCAACTGGAGGCATTGTTTTTCGGACAGGCGGGATTTCTAGAAGGGGAACCGGCTGATACTTACCACCAGTACCTGAAAGAAGAATATGCATTCATCTGCAGGAAATTTCCACTGGATACCAAAAAACTGGAGAAGCATGAGTGGAGATACCTGAGGCTGAGGCCTGCAAACTTCCCCTCACTTCGAATTGCGCAATTTGCGGCATTGCTGCACAGTCTTCCTTATCTCTTTTCTTTTTTTAAAGAAGAGACGGATTATAAAAAGCTCTACAAAATCTTGAAAGTTTCCACTTCTGAATACTGGCAGCTTCATTTCGACTTTGGCAAAAAATCCAAACATGCTTTGTCTGGCCCCGGAACCAGCAGCGTAGAAAACATCATCATCAATACCGTAATTCCACTTCTAGTAGCATATGCGCATGTCCACGATGAGCAGGACTACATAGACCGTGCCCTGGGTTTTATGCAGCACTTACCAGCAGAAAACAACAAAATTACACGTCAATGGAAAGAATTTGGCTTTAAAATACAAAACGGGTTCGACTCGCAGGCAATTCTTGAAATCAACAATAATTTTTGTACGCTTAAAAGATGCCTTGAATGCAACATAGGCATTTCGTTGCTGAAACAGGCTTATAATTAATGGCGCTCCTGGTCGGTTTTATAAATATCTTTGCAATTGCAATCATTGTGTATTATTGGCGCAAGCGGCTTTCCCCCTCTCCGATCAAAACTTTCTTTCTGCCGGCGCTATTGCTCAAACTGGGAGCAGGATTGCTGCTGGGTCTTATTTATCGGTTTTATTATCATGGAGGCGACACCTTCGTCTATTTTGAAGATGCAGAAATTCTCGCCAACCTGGCTTATCAGTCCCCGTTTTCTTACCTAAAAGCCTGGGGTGGCAGTCCGATAGCAACACTAAACTATGCAGATCAACCCAGGGCATTGGCAATTGTAAAAATAATTAGCATTCCTGCCATTATTACTTTTAAAAACTATTGGATTACAAGTATCTATCTTTCCCTTTTTAGCTTTTTCGGAATGTGGAGACTGGCGGTGCTTCTCTCTTTAGTGCAGGACAACTTTAAATATCCTGCAGTTGTAGCATTCTTGTTTTACCCGTCGATTGTCTTTTGGAGCGCCGGGGTTTTAAAAGAGCCTGTTATCATGGGGTGCCTTTCTATATGTCTGGTCATTTACCTCCCCTACATCTTAATGCAGGAACGGCTTCGCTTTTCCCAATTCCTGCTCTCTCTGCTTCTAATGTTCATCATCTGGCAACTCAAGTTCTACTATGCCGCCGCCTTTGTGCCGCTGTTGTTCGCCGTTGTAATTAATGCCTTCATCAAAAACACCAGTCCAAGGTACCGCGACAGCCTGGCATGGCAAATCATATTCACCATTTTAGTGCCATTGCTCAGCTATTTTATCATGTCCGGGATAAATCCCATGTTGAACATCGAAAACCTTTTCACTGAGATTTTAAAAAACCACGACTGGTACCTCGTCAATGGCGCGCTGCCTTTAGAAGGCTATATTCATTACACAGAATTAGCGCCAAACATGCACTCATTCATCAAAAACGCACCGCTCTCCCTCATTTCCGGATTGTTCAGGCCATTGGCTTTCGATGCCCATAACCTTTTACAAATTTTAGCAGGGCTGGAGAATACCCTGTTGTTGATTCTTTTTGTGGCGGCTTTGCTGAAGGTTTACAAGCTGAAACACAGCAGACACATTTACCTGTTTTTTTTGACGGTCATTTACATCGGGGTACTGGCAACTTTCTTAGCCATTGCAGCACCTAACTTTGGAACGCTCATGCGTTACAAAATAGCATTTCTACCGTTTCTTGTATTCTTAATCCTCGTTGATAATCCCTTGCTACGCATGTGGAAACCACGCATTTCAGGGCTTCGACACCGGGAGGAGAAAGAGGCACATAATTAGCTCCGGGGGGTCGTGTTTTTGGGGCTCAGTAGCACCTGGCTCCTGGCAGCCCGTCTTGTACAATTCAGCAGATCAGCTTACCTTTGCGGCTCAAATAACACGAAATATGGATAATCCTGTAATTATATTTGGAGCGGGCAGTTTAGGAAAAGCAGCATTAGAAATATTCAAAAGCAATGGCGTGGTTACGTATTGCTTTTTAGATGATAAGAAAGATTTGCACGGCACAGAAATAGACCAGGTTACCGTGCTGGGAAGTACAGACGATGAAAATTATCTGAAAATAATAGGCAAAAAATGTGAAGCCTTTATTGCACTGGACGAGACAAAGTATAGGAAAGGTGTGGTAAAAACCTTAAAGGAACAGAGAAAAGTGATGCCTGTAAATGCAGTTCATGAGTCTGCAGTTATACCCCAAAGCGCCCACATCGGGCACGGGAATTTAATCAATGCGCGGGTTGTACTGGGCACTTCGGTAAGGCTGCACAGCCATTGTATTGTCCATACAGGTGCGGTTGTAGACCATGAAGCCACCATTGAGGATTTTGTACAAATAGGCAGTGGAAGCATTATCAATTCAGGTGTAACTGTTAAAGAAAATGCTTTCATAGGGTCCGGCGTTACGGTGGTTTCGGGAATTACTATCGGCAAAAACGCACGGGTAGGCGCTGGCTCCGTGGTGGTTGCAGATGTTAAAGACAATGAGACTGTTTTTGGTAATCCGGCAAAGTCAATTAATTCATAAGCATATTTTCGTTTTATAAACACCTTGCCTGAAACAAGGAAAAGTTAAAAACAAATTATACAGATGAAGTAACCATAAGGGGAACGATACCCACCGAGGTTGAATAACCGATCTCGGGGAGCCGGGCATACCTCAAACGAAATAGATTATTCCATCCCGAAGCGAGTCCGGGACAAGGTGCTGACCATTAAAAAACATTTATACAGATGAAACCATATTATATAGTACTTTATTACTGCTATACGCATATAGAAGATCCTGAAGCTTTTAGGGAGGCTCATCATTTATTTTGTCTGGAAAACAACCTGCTGGGCAGAGTTATAGTGGCAGAGGAAGGTCTTAATGGGACCGTCTCCGGTTTGAAGGAAGACTGTGAGAAATACATGGCGCATTTGAAAGCAGATCCTCGTTTTAAGAATATAGATTTTAAACTGGAAGAAAGCGAGCAGCATGGCTTCCAGAAGCTGTATGTGAGGGTAAAGCCCGAAATAGTGCACTCAAGCCTGAGACACATCAACCCGTCTGTGAAAACGGGCAAATACATTAGCCCTTCCGAATTTAAAAAAATAAAGGACTCAAAAGACATTGTGATCCTGGATGTACGGTCAAATTACGAGCACGAAATCGGCAAATTTAAGAATGCTGTTACCCTTGACATAGAGAATTTTCGTGAATTTCCGGAGAAGGTAAAAGAGCTGGAAAACCTAAAGGAGAAAAAGGTAATCACTTATTGCACGGGCGGTATCAAATGCGAAAAAGCCAGTGCCTTTCTACTGGAGCAGGGATTCAAAGATGTCTACCAATTGCATGGCGGCATCATAAAATATGGCATTGAAGAGGGCGGAGAAGATTTTGAAGGTAAATGCTATGTATTTGACAATCGTATAACCGCAGAAGTCAACAAGGTCAACCCCAGGGTGATTTCTGTTTGCTATGTTTGCAAAGAACCATCTGATAGAATGGTAAATTGTGCAAACTTTGACTGCAATGCCCACGTGCCAATGTGCGAAAAATGTGGTTGGGAAATGGACGGCGCATGCTCGAATGCCTGCAAAAACCATCCTGATAAGCGCCCTTACAATGGTACCGGCTATTACCCTAAAAAGTTAAACGGCTACAATCCATACAAGGGCTTAAAGCGAGGCAGTCATAAAAACAAGGTTCAGAATTAAACTGTAAAAATAAGCCTGTGCGAATTCCTGATTCTGAGCTCATTCTCAACAAAGACCAGAGCGTCTATCATTTAAATTTAAAGCCGGAACATCTTTCAGACATCATTCTTACCGTTGGTGATCCTGGAAGGGTATATAAGATCAGCCAGTATTTCGATGATGTGGATTTTGAAATGAATAAACGCGAGTTTATTACGCACATTGGCAGGTACAAGGGAAAAAGAATTACGGTCATTAGTTCGGGGATGGGCACAGAAAACGTGGAAATCTTGTTAAATGAACTAGACGCACTAGCGAACATCGATTTAGACACCCGCGAAATAAAACCGGAAAAGCGATCTCTGAAAATAATCCGCATAGGTACGTCAGGAAGCCTGCAAACAGATGTCCCCATTGGAAGTCATCTGGTTTCTGATTTCGGGATTGGTCTGGATACCCTCATGTATTTTTATAAGCTACAGCAAACGCAGTTTGAAAAAGAAATTTGCATCCAGTTACAAGAAGACTTGAAAATTCCCTTTTTACCTTACTGCGTGAGTGGTTCAGAGCATTTAAAGAATCAATTTGCTTTTGATATGCTTGCGGGCAATACAGTTACCTGCCCCGGTTTTTACGCTCCACAGGGACGAAAACTAAGGCTCGAGCTATCTTTTCCTGACATCATCAAAAACTTAAACTACTTTCATGCCCATGATTTCTGGCTCACCAATTTCGAGATGGAGACTGCCGGCTACTATGCCTTCGGCAGGCTATTAGGGCACGAGGTGTTGAGTGTGAATGCCATTATTGCCAACCGGATCACCACCGAATTCGCTAAAAATCCAGACAAGATCATTGATTCCCTGATCTTGAAAATTTTAGACAGGGTGTAGCAGCTACGATGTTGAAGTTTTCCTCACTTTGAGAGCCTAATACACATCTTTTCCTTTCCGACGGTCGCCTATTTTTATCAAAATAGCTTTTAACGCCTCTGAGACAGTGTTTCATTTTTCTGGCATAGTTTTTCTTCTACTAAAGTCAATAGATTAGATTTTTTAATTAACCATTAAATATTTTTTAAGATGAAAAAAATTTTGTTAACATTCGGAATTGCGTTATTTGGTTTTACAGCAGCGTTTGCTCAGGACATGGGTCAACCTCAGGATGCAACAGCTCCTCAGACAGAGGAAGCCACTCCCTCAGATGCTGACGTGATGCAAAATGAAAGAGAACAACTTCAGGAAGCAGACCTTCCTACAGCAGTGAGTGATGCACTTGAATCCGGAGCCTATTCTTCAATGACGGTTTCCGATGTATATCAAGTAAATGATGAATCCGGATCTAGTATCTATGAAGTTCATTTAGAGTCGGAGGACGGACAGTCCACGATCGTTAACTTTAATGAGGAAGGACAGGTTGAAGAGTCGTTAGATTCTCAGTACTAATAAAACCAGGTAACTGATTAAATACATTTTTTCGAATAAGTAGATCATACTACTTTTTTAACAGGCACCAGTTCTTTGAAGGACTGGTGCTTTTTTTAATCAGATTATTTAAAGTGTGGAGTTTTTCCATGATGTGAGGAATCTTACCCCATTAATTCTCGTTCGGAAAATCTCACGACCTCTCTAAAACGCCGATTTTCAGCAACTTACGAGATAATTGAATTATTGGCACCATATTTCTTATATTGAGGGAAGAAGAACCTTAAATACTAAATTATAAATCCTAAATATATGAAAAAGTTATTGATGACATTTAGCCTCGGGCTTTTTGGACTAACTGCAGCATTTGCTCAGGATATGGGTCAACCACAGGATGCGGTTGAAACGCAAACCGAACAACTGGGTGCACCGGATGCCGATATAGACCAAAGCGGCAGGGAGCAACTGGATGAAGCAAGTTTACCTGCGGCTGTGAGCGAAGCTTTAAGAGCTGACGCCTACACTACAATGATAGTTTCTGAAGTTTATAAGATTTCTGATACAACGTCTGATCTTGGTGAAGCAGCATACGAAGTACATCTGCAATCAGAAGACGGCCTTAATACAGTAGTAAAATTTAACGAAGACGGCCAAATATTAGAGTCAGAAGATATCCAGTATTAAGCTGTGGGAAGCGAATAGCAGATTTTTTAATATTTTTTCAATAAGGGAGTATAGTATTTTTTAGCAGGCATCAGTCTAACGGCTGATGCTTTTTTGTTGTATAGCAAAAAAGCCAATAACAATGTGCGATTTTTCGACGTTTAAAACTTAACTTAGTGTAAAGGTTTAAATAAAGTATTTATTGCTTCTTCTATGGGAAATGTGTTGATTATTGATGATGATATAACCTTTAACTTAATGTTAAAGACGTTTTTAGAAAAAAATAATTTCAATGTTGTTCAGGCCACTTCAGGCAAAATAGCCCTTAAGGAAATCAGTAAAAAAAGTTTTGACTTCGTTCTCGTAGATTTAAGATTACCTGACTATAACGGTGTAGACCTACTCAAGGAAATAAAGGTATCCTGTAAAAATGCATTGATTCTGTTGATGACCTCTTATGCGGATATCAAAACTGCTGTAAGTGCCATTAAAGCAGGCGCTTATGACTACATCACCAAACCGTTGGATCCGGATGAACTTCTAAAAACGCTCAACAAGCGGAAAAGTCTGGCAGGTGCTGAATCAGCAAGCCGCTCTAAAAAAGATTTTGAGTACGTAACCGGCGACAGTGAAGCAGCTAAAAAAATAGAGGAATACGTTTCGCTCGTAGCACCCACTGCGATGTCAGTGCTTGTGTTGGGTGAAAGCGGCACAGGAAAAGAATATATTTCAAGGCTGATCCATGAGAAGAGCAAAAGGAAAGAAATGCCTTTTGTAGCCGTTGATTGTGGTGCCTTGTCAAAGGATCTTGCTGCAAGTGAATTATTTGGACACGTAAAAGGATCGTTCACCGGAGCTGTTAACGATAAGCAAGGACAGTTTGAAGCCGCCCACAAGGGTACGCTGTTTTTAGATGAAATTGGAAATCTTTCTTATGAAATCCAGATAAAACTTCTCCGGGCAATCCAGGAAAAGAAAATAAAAAAAGTGGGTGGTGACAAAGACATTGATGTGGATGTACGCCTTATTACTGCTACCAATGAAGAGCTTTCAGAAGCGGTAAAAAGAGGAGAGTTTCGGGAAGATCTTTACCATAGAATTAATGAATTCAAAATAGAAGTCTTTCCGCTTAGGAAAAGAGGACAGGATGTGATCCAGTTTGCTAACTATTTCCTTCAAGAGGCAAATAAAGAGCTGGACAAGCATATTGAAGGCTTCACCGAGGAAGTAATGGACATATTTACGAGCTATGGCTGGCCCGGCAATTTGCGGGAAATGAAAAATGTCATCAAGCGAGCAGTTTTACTTTCGCAGGGCGCAAAGATAGATGCCGGAGTATTACCGGAAGAGCTATCTAACCACCTGAATTTAGCCAAAGATCAGGATTACGCAGAAGGACGTGAGGGAACAAACCTGAAAGATGTACATCAAAAGGTTGAAAAAGAAATGATCATCAATGCGCTTGAGCAGTTTAAATACAATAAATCCAAAGCGGCCAAAGCATTGAATATTGATAGGAAGACGCTATACAATAAGCTGAAGCTCTATGAGATTGAAGAGTTCTAGGAGGGCTGGTTTACAATTTCCTCCTGAAGCTTTTCTATAGAAAGCTCTATGGCACTTACTATTTTTTCAACTTCAGAAAGCACGCCAGGAATTTCATTCAATAATTCTTCATTAGCATCCTCGCGCAATCCCGTTTCTATTTTCTTCAATTTTTCCACAAGCTGATCTGCCTTCAAGTAGGCAAAAGAAGCCCGCATTTTATGTGCTAAAGCTGCTGTTTCCGGCATGTCTTTTCGCTGATAATACTGTTTTAGGAGCTTTAAGTTCGATTTTTGGTCTTTAACAAGAGTGTTCAAAAGCGCTATCAAAGCATTCTTGTCGCCCCTGATAAAAGATTCAAACCCGCTATAGTCCACGTTGCAATCGGTATCCACAAGCTTATCCAATTCAACAGGCACCTCAATCTCCTGGTCATGCCCTGCATGCTCGGCTGCCTTCAAGTTTTCGTAGGATAAGCCCAACACTTCAACGATTTGATGTAATAGATTTGATTCTTTGTAGGGCTTAGAAAGAATACGGGTAATTCCTGTTCTGTCTGCCTCTGCCATTTCTTTGGCTGAAACATGTGCTGACAGTGCAAAAATCGGCGTTGCGACATTTGTATTCTCCTCATCAGCCCGTAGCATTTCGGCAAATTCAAACCCGCTCATCTTTGGCATCTGTATATCAGTAATGATCAGATCAAATTTTGTACGCTGCGACTTGCTAAAACCTTCACTTCCGTTTTTAGATTGTACGGCTGTTGCCTTGTATTTTCCTAAAATGGTGCTTAAAAGCAACAAATTCACCGCATCATCATCAATGATCAGCACTTTTTTACCCTCAAGAATGGTTTCCGGAACCTCTGATTCAATTTCTCTAACTTCTAACTCCTCAACATTACAAATTTCATAAGGAATAATTACTGTAAAGGTAGAACCTTTCCCCTCCTCGCTTTCCACCTCCAGGCTACCATTTTGGAGTCTTGCCAGCTTTTTGGAGATGGTAAGTCCTAAACCTGTTCCTCCATACTCTCTGGTAGTGCTGGAGTCTGCCTGCTGAAAATCTTCAAATATTCTGGAGATTTTATCCTCACTGATTCCGATGCCTGTATCTTTAATAGCAATGCTTAAAATGACCTTCTTATGAGAGACAAATGAAGTCTGGCATTTGCAAATAATACTTACACTCCCTTGATCTGTAAACTTCAATGCATTTCCGATCAGGTTAAAAAGAATCTGCTTGAGCCGGAAAGGATCGCCCAATAGCCCCTGCGGACAATCTTCATCCACAAAATAATGAAAGAAAAGCTGTTTTTCATCGGCTTTTAGTCTTAGCAGCTCATGCACCTCTTTGATCACCGACCTCAGATTGAAGGGGATCTTTTCGATGCTGAGTTTTCCCGCCTCTATTTTGGAATAGTCCAGAATATCATTGACTGTCGACAATAAGTGGGTTGACGACTGGTGTACAGACTGCAGATATCTATTTTGTTGTTGCTGTAAGGGCGTCATCAGCAACTGCTCGGTAAAGCCAAGAATAGCGTTCAGGGGCGTTCTTATTTCGTGGCTCATGTTCGAGAGGAACTCCTCCTTTACCTTTGCCAGAAATTCAGCTCTTTCTTTTGCCTTTTCAAGCTGTATTTTTAGGTAATTACTCCTGTTAATATCGTGGATGATCAACAAAATAAAGATGGTGCCAACCAACAGACCGAAAATCCCTATTGCCAATATGGTGAATGAGAATTTTCCTGCAATTTTTTTGGCCGCTTCGGTTTGCCGCTCGGCATTGATGATTTCCGCCCGCTCCAGGCCGGTGAGGAGCACTCTCAACTTATCCATGATTAAACGATCCTGCTCCAGTATTTCCAATTGCTTTGCCGTAAGCAGCCGGTTCAGCGCACTTTCTTTTTTCTGCATATCAGAAAGAATTTTCCTGATATTTGCGACCACTGTGTCAGGCTGGGTAATAGCTACAATGCTTGTGTCTACTGTAACTTTGGTCTCTGTATAAAATTCATTACCGCCAATGCTGTCATCTATCTCCTCCTGCTGCGGCATCTCCTCTTTTTTCCCACCAAACAAATTTTTGATGGCATTAAAAAGCCCTTTCTCCTCTGCGGGTTCTTCTTCAGGCGCATCATCCTCAATGATTACCTCGGGAACGGGCGGAATGTGTCGGATAGTCTCCGTATAGGTAGTAAGTGTAGTATCAAATTTTCCTGAGTCAACGGGTGCTTCGCGAATTCGCTTCAGCGCTACTGAAGAAAAGCTGGTGCTTCTTTTTTGAAGATTTCCCAGTTCATCCAGGGCATCATACTTTGCATTTAATAAAATTTCTATGGAGTCCAGCTTTATAAGCTGGTCTGGTTCTTCTATAGATGCCGCCTTGAG
This sequence comes from uncultured Roseivirgaceae bacterium, assembly GCA_964636035.1. GTDB lineage: Bacteria > Bacteroidota > Bacteroidia > Cytophagales > Cyclobacteriaceae > CAMPJM01. The sequence continues at coordinate 4,818 of CAZWQB010000067.1, read as the reverse complement.
TCTGTCAAGATTGTATTTGATACTGTCAAGATTGGCCTGGTACAGTTCCATGTGAGATTTATCGTCACTTAGAATGTAGGAACGCAGATTTCTTTCCGTTTCCGAGATATCGGTAATCATGTGGTTAAGCCGGATCAGCTTGTCATCAGGCTTGGAAAGGGTCTCAACAGAATTGACTAACATGGTAAAGCTATGATAAGTGATATAGCCACTCACTATAAGAATAATTATAGTAAGGCTATACCCGACAATTATCTTGGCTTTTATGTTAGGATTCTTTTTCATCTTTTATAGCTGGAATTATAACAGTAAAGTGTCTGTAAACATTTCATTTTTTTATAAGGCACCGGCTGTTTAATTGGCGCTGCTATGCTGGCATAGATTTCTTTTGCATGACCTGGCGCAAAATAGCTGGACACCTTAATTCCTTCCTAGCCTTCCGCGCCTCATCGTTTAAGACAGGTATTTCTGAATTCAACGAACGCTTATTAACCTAACCAGGAATGCAGAACGCTCGAAAATCCGGAGCCATATGCAAGCTTTTAGTGATCAATGCGGTTAACTCATCATAGTGCCACCAATCATGTTTTTTTATAGCTACTAATCGTCCAGATCTTTTCTGCTTTTTTTCCTATCAACCAGAACGACAAGCCCAGGCAAGCAAAGAATAGTGTTGGATGCATCAGCTCCCATCCAAACTCAAAATATCTTGTATAAAAATTAAGAATGATAAAAATGATCCCAAATTCAATCAAAATGCGTTTTTTTAGCTTCTTACCCAATACGATACTACCTGCAGCGGCCAGAAGAAATAACAAGCCCCAACCAAGAAAATTCGCCTGACCAACAGCCGACCAGCTCGCCAGGCTTGTGTGGTTGCCAAATATAGACGCTAGCCAGAGAGCGCAAAATAGTACAATTACGAAGAACAAAAACGTATAGTTTTGAAACGCTCTTACCGATGAGATATTTTTCAATAAAAGGGAGATAAATATCAAGATCAAACTAAAAGGGATGAAGCGAACGATATGGTTCATGCCCAAAAATAAAGGCTCCCCACCAGCCAGCCAGGAGGTTTCCGCGCTAAACCATGTTAAGGAGCCAACCAGGGCAGCAATCCACAACATCTGAGAATTGAGGAACACCGCCAGAAATCCGTACAAAATCACGCCAAAGAGCATCATAAGCGCATAATGCCCGTCATCCAATCCAAAAACAATAGTCAGGTAACCCAGAGAAACGGCCGAAGTCATAATGCCCAGTACTGTTAACGCAGTATGACTGTACACGCTGTCTGGCTTGGCGTACCTGATCTTTTGGCCATAATAGAACAACAAGGAAGAAGCCACGGCAAAAAAAGCAGCCTTATAACCTTCAGAAGCATCCACTATGGTTTCAAACAACTGCATCAACCACTTATCCGCCAAAAGCGCCACTCCGGAAATAATAATAGATGCTATCGCCAGGACGAAAGCATAAAAAGCAAGACTTTGCCAGTCAAACTTCAGTTCCTCAATAGAATCTCTTAATATTTCTTCCTGGTCGGGGCTAATTTTTCCTTCCCTGGACCAACTACTAATGGCTTTGTGAAGAAAAGCCGCCTCCTTCTTATTTACTTTCATGCAATGAAACTTGGTTTATGTTAATCTACAAGTTCCGACAATTGTAACCACCGCTCCGTTTTCTCCTCAATCTGTGTGTTGATAGCAGCAATTTCTTCAGCCAGTTGACGCAGTTCTTCATAATTATCACCTCCTGCATTCATTAATTCAGTTACCTCTATTTTACGCGCTTCTAATTTTGGAATCTCTTTTTCCAACTTTTCCAACTCCTGCTTCTCCTGAAAAGACATTTTAGTTTTCTCTTGTTTCTTTTCAGGAACCGTAGTCTTTTGAGGCTTTTGAACTGCTTTGCGTTTCTTCTCCTCAAGCTCCGCTTCTTCTTTTGAAGTTCTGTAGTCAGAGTAGTTTCCGGGAAAATCTTTAATGATACCATTTCCCTCAAAAACAAATAGGTGTTCCACAAGGCGGTCCATGAAATACCTGTCGTGCGATACAAGAATTAAACAACCTGCAAACATGTCCAGAAAATCTTCCAGAATATTCAAGGTATTGATGTCTAAATCATTGGTAGGCTCATCCAAAATCAAAAAATTTGGATTTTTAATGAGTACGCGCAATAGTTGCAATCTTCTTTTTTCACCACCGCTCAGTTTTCCCACCACGTTGTATTGCATTTTCGGCGGAAATTGAAAATGTTGCAGAAACTGGCTTGCAGTGATCTGACTTCCATCTCCCATCGTAACTACTTCGGCAATTTCCTTTACAATATCAATGACACGTTGATCGTCTTTGAAGGTCAGTTCTTCCTGCGTATAATATCCGAAAACTGTCGTAGCACCCTTGTCAATCGTTCCGGTATCCGGCTGCAGATTCCCGGTGAGCATGTTCAGAAAGGTGGACTTTCCGACCCCATTTGGACCAATGATGCCGATGCGGTCTCTTTTCTTGAATACGTATGAAAAATCCCTGACGAGATGTTTGCCATCAAAAGACTTGTTTACTTTCTCAAGCTCGATGATCTTGCCCCCCTGTCTTCTGCTCTGCACGCTCAACTGAATTTCATCCTTCTTGAGGTTTTTATGTGCCTTCTCTTTGATGTCATCAAAAGCTTCTACACGGTACTTGGCTTTGGTTCCTCTGGCTTTTGGCTGTCGTCTGATCCACTCCAGCTCTTTCTTATAGGTGTTTTTAGCCTTTTCGACTTCGGTCTGCTGCTGCGCTTCCCGTTCCGCCTTTTTCTCCAGGTAGTAACTGTAATTTCCTTTGTACCGGTAAATATTTCCCCCTTCCAGCTCAAAAATTTCATTTGTTACACTTTCCAAAAAATACCTGTCGTGTGTTACAAGCAAAAGTGTCATCTGCTGCGAGCTCAGGTAATTCTCCAACCATTCTATCACCGCCAGGTCCAGATGGTTAGTAGGCTCATCCATGATCAGGAAATCAGGCTTGTCGATGAGGATTCTTGCCAGGGCTACCCTTTTCCTTTGTCCGCCCGACAGCACGCTGGTCTTCTGGTGCAAATCATGTAAGCCCAGCCGACTCAATATCTGCTGAATCTGAGCTTCATAGTCCCATGCCTGCATTGCATCCATGGCTTCAATCAGACTGCTCAGCCGGTCCTGTAACGCGGGATTATGCTGAGATTCAAAAATCACATATTCATATTCTTTGATGGTCTGCAACATTTCGTTGTCAGAATCAAAAATTGCTTCTAAAATGGTAGCATTGGGATCAAATTCCGGATTCTGGCTCAGAAATGCCATGGAAATGCCGTTTCTGAAAGTGACTATTCCGTTATCGGGAGGTTCCAAGCCGGCTATAATTTTTAGAAGCGTGGATTTTCCAGAGCCATTGATGCCCACCAGAGCCGCTTTTTGACCCTGATCTATGCCGAAAGAAATTTTGTCGAGTAAAATTCTTTCATCAAAACGTTTGCTAATATTCTCAACAGAGAGGTAATTCATCAGAAAATTATTTATAGGGAGCCTGCACCTTTTCGCGGCCTCCCTTGCAAAGCTAAAAAATAGGTTACTCAATCAGTGCTTGCAAACCCTTTCTTTTTAAGGAATATATTTAATAAAGCACACAGACGGAATTTCACCCTAACAAAAAAAGAATCTTTTGATGTCTCTTGTTTCAGCTATTCCTTTTTTTAAATGCAGTTTCTACGGCTTTCTTCAGTTCTTTAGCTGCATTTTCAAGGCTGTTTTCAACGGCGCTCCATTTCTCCTTGTCCCCGGTAAAATTCTTAAAGTCTTCTTCTAACTTCTCCTTATTTTTCCTGATTTCATCCATCCGCTTATCCAATTCATCTCTAACTTCTTCGCTGCTCATTTTACCACGCTCAATCAGTTGGTCAATTTTTCTACCCAAATCCTTAAATAAATCCTCAACCGTTCTATCTTTCGTATTCATCTTTACAATTTTTTGTGATTAAAATATTTTAATTTACGCCAACAATAGAATATTATCAAGTAAAAAGCCGATTGCGAATATATTCTTAAACATAAATTTTATAATGAATAATTCTTCAACACAGAATACCTTAGATCAAATACTGGGTCAGCTACAAAGCAAGGCCTGCCTGAAACAAAAAGCATATAAAAATATCAAAGAGGTTTTCCGAGCATTAAGAAAAGAGGCTTCTCAAGTTGCAGGTGTTTTGAGTAAAAAGATGAATCCCATTGATCAATCTGTGGTGATAGCTTTATATGACGTGAACGAGTTTGAATTCCATTTGAAGTTTGGCGGTGACCTGTTGGTTTTTGTTTTGAAATCGAACATTGTATCCTTTCCTCCGGATTATCCTATCATGAAAAGTGAATACATAAATGAAGCGGAAAGCAGAAAATATTTTGGCAGCATTCTGATATACAATTTTATGGCTGATACAATGAAGTACCACAGAACGGATGACAAGGGCTACCTGATTAGCAGAATGCTGGTAAACCTGGAAAATCACTTCTACATTGAGGGTGTCCGCCAACTTGATTTCTTGTTTACCGACATCAAAGAGAATATCATTTCTGCAGCCTGGATTAATTTGTTTATAGAAAAGCTGATTCTAACTGCCTTAGACACCGAGCTCATAGGAATCAAATATGGCGACCTGAACAAAGTAACAAATTACGTAGACATCAATCAGAGCCTCCAACTGGGAACAGGACAAAAAATAGGTTTTCAAATGTCGAGTGGAGAGTAAGACAAGTTCAAAGTTCAATGTTCAGGGGTTTTCGCTTTGCTAAACCTTGCATGA
>CAZWQB010000066.1:0-15381 GCA_964636035.1 uncultured Roseivirgaceae bacterium | reverse complement strand
AATTAACGGTAACCTCAGCGCATAGGAAAAGCACAGGTTTCGTAAAGCTAATCTTGTGACGAATTGTAGTTGTTTTGCAGCTGAGTCTTTTGGGGGTGCGTATTAGAAAAAAACCCGGCGGTGAACCGGGCTTTTATTTTCAATTATCTATTCTGTAGGATTTTCGCCATGAGGTACTTTGTACCATTGCATCGCAATAAAAGTAGTCATAAAACCTGATATTGCTCCTTCCAGCAGCACCACGAAGGAGATCGTCACAGGTGAAAGCTGCGTCGCATAAGCAGGCCATTCATTCCTTATCGTTTCATAGAAACCCGGGGCCACAACGCCAAGGTACACGCCCATAAAGAAAGCAAATATTACAGCGCCTACCATGGAGGTAAATATCCCTACACCCATTCCCTTGAAATAGGTCATCATAGTATTACAATGCTTTTTATAATACTTGAGTGCGCCCACTACTGCAGCTATTAGGATGAACAGGTTCAGAAACCTAAGCTCCAGAATATCGGCAAGCCCAAGAAGCTGCATTAAAAGGAAGTAGCCAATGAGTCCCCCTGCTAAAAAGAGTCCATATCTAAATCCAACTTTTTCGACCGAGCAAGTCCTATTTTCCATAATTAAGCCTGTTTTGTGTCTAATAAATAATAAACATCATTGCTGCGAAAAGGTTTAGATACTTTGGCCTCAGCCACTTAAGGCGCTTCGCCGCAGGCCCCATATCGTCAAGTAAAGCTTTATTGATACCTCAGCCCCCGAAATACTTAAATGCTTCAGGCAAGCAGAAATGATTTTGGAGACCTTCAGAAGGAGAAGGAATGGATTTAACTCAAAGCCATTGTGGTCGCACATGGGTTTCCAAAACGGTAGCGCATTTCTGTTTCTGCTTGAAAGCATGGTTCCGTAGAAGCATCTCGAAGCAAAAATGCAAGTCCTGTAATTCTGCGCAGGAAGCTATACTATTCTGCCATATCTTTTTAAACGACCATAAAATGGATTATATTTAAACCATATTAAAAGCGGTATGGTAAAACTAGATGTAACGAAGAGAAATACCTTTACAGGACATAAAGATTGTGTGTATACCATTGCTCCGCATAAAGAAAGTTCCAAATTTTTCTCAGGGGCGGGTGATGGCATGGTGGCGCTCTGGGATTTACAGGAAGAAGATAAAGGCATCTTAATCGCGCGCCTGAATAGCTCTGTTTACGCCCTTCACTATAAAGCGGCAAAGGACATTTTGATCATCGGACAAAACTATCAGGGAATTCATCTGGTAGACGTTGCAACAAAGAAAGAAGTTGGGTCGCTGAAAATGACAGATGCTGCCATATTTGATATACAGTCTTACGGTGACCTGGCTTTTGTAAGTACAGGTGCCGGGGAAGTAATTGTGGTGAACCTGCCCGACCTGTCCATCGTAAAAAGAATCAGCGAGAGTACAAAAAGCGCCAGGTCCATCGCGCTTAACCCTCAAAACCTCGAATTTGCAGTGGGTTACAGCGACAACAATATCAGGGTTTTCGATTTGAAATCATTCCGACTGAAGCATACCATCGCGGCGCATAACAATTCTGTTTTCACGGTGGTTTATGCTCCTGATTTTAGGTTTCTGTTGAGTGCCGGCAGAGATGCGCATTTAAAAGTCTGGGATGTGCAAAGCAACTACACTTTGGAAGAAGACATTGTTGCACACATGTATGCGATCAATCATATCAGCTACAATGCATCGGGAACACAGTTCAGTACCTGTAGTATGGACAAATCCATCAAAATATGGGATGCCGAACAATTTCGTTTGTTGAAGGTAATAGATAAATCCAGGCATGCCGGACACGGCACCTCGGTGAACAAGTTGATATGGTCTGCACACCAGGACTTACTGGTGTCAGCAAGTGATGATAGAAGCATTTCTATATGGGAGATCAAAATGCTGGATTAGCAGGCAAAAACAGAATAATTAGGTATTTGGAACGTTTGGATTGAATCTGTTTGTAAATTGTTTTAGATGAATGGAATTCCATTTAAATTTCAAACAATCCGGATTAAATCAGTCCGTACCAATAAACGATAACTCAGTAATAATTATAACCATGAAAATAACTCCATTAGACATCAGGCAAAAATCATTTGAGAAGGTTTTTAGAGGCTACGATAAGGATGAAGTAACGGCATTTTTACAGACCCTTTCTCAGGAGTGGGAGAGAATGGTGGATGATTATAAAGAGCTGAAATTTAAATTGGAGGCTTCGCATGATGAAATAAGAAAATTGCGGGAAGTCGAAAGCTCCCTGTTTAAAACTTTGAAAACGGCAGAAGATACCGGAAGCAACATGATAGAGCAGGCGAAACGAACCGCTGACCTGCATATGAAAGAAACGCAGATGAAAGCTGAAGCGGTAATCAACGAGTCGAAGTCTAAAGCGAAGGCAATGATTGAAAATGCCGAACATAAAACCAGGCAGATTATTGAGTCTATGGAAGATGAAGTAAAATCATTGGAGCAGACCTACAAAATGCTGGAAAACTACCGCGATAATATGATTTCAGACCTTCGAAACATTGCGGACAGTACGCTTGAAAAAGTAGAGCGAATAAATGCGCAGAAGAGCAGGGCTCTGCTGGAGGAACAAATAAACAAATCGAAGAAAGTTTCGGAAAAGTTCAGAAATGAAGAGCCTTTAGATGATGACCTCGAATTCACATTCTCCTCTACCTCTTTTGACTCTGAAATGGAAGAAACACCCTCTCAGGAGGTCTCCAATGAGAACCGCGAAAGCGGAAATGACAATGAAATGCAGGAAACTTCTGAAACGAAAAAAAACAGTGAAGGAGGATCGTTTTTCGATCAGATCAATTAGTAAATATGGGTATTGTAGCACTCGAAGGGCTTGAGTTTTTTGCTTATCATGGTTTTCATGACGAGGAACAAAAAATGGGCAATAAATATGCAGTGGATATTTCAGTGACCACTGATTTCAACAAAGCAGCCGAAAAAGATATATTGTCTGAAACGATCAATTATGCGGACTTGTACAAAATTGTGAGGAGCGAGATGCATGTTCCTTCCCGCCTGCTGGAACACATCGGCAAAAGAATCATCAAGCACGTGTTTAACGACTTTCCAAATATCTCCCGCGTAGAAGTAAGTATTTCAAAATTCAACCCCCCAATTGGTGGCGTATGCACACGCGCTAAAGTTATACTGGTAGAAGACAGGTAGTATCAATCATTCAACCAGCTTAGAAATCTAAACCTCAGGCTTTTGATTTGCGGCTGGATTGACAAAGGTGAAACCGCGTGCATCGGCTCCTTCGTAGAAGTCCACCTGCATTCCCATTAAATACATGGTGTGCTTTTTCTCTACGTACACAGGAATCTCGTCAACCGTATATTCCAGATCACCATCCTTCCTCTTATCAAACCCGAGAATGAATTTCATGCCTCCGCAACCGCCTCCACCGGAAACACCGATCCTCAACCCGTAATCTGCAGGGATGCTTTTGTTGGCCATAATGTTTTTTATTTCGACAATGGCTTTTTCAGAAATTTCAACCGGAGCTAACATCAGAATTTTTAATTGCTACGCTGCAAAAGTACGGCATATTTCTTAAAAGATACACCTAAGGAATCGCCATTCACATTCACCAGCTCTTTGTCATAGCATCTGGCACCCATCCCCTATACAGCAGAGACTAATCCAGATCTCTTCAGGCACGAAGAGTCGGCTCAAAGTCTTTATAAATGATTTTTCAACCGCCCTCAACAAAAAGAATGTTGGTTACCGTTATTTGAGCATTGACATGGTATTAGACCGTACGTCGTGAGAGTACGTAAAAAGCATGTATTACGCCCGGCAGCCAGCCTACAAGCGTTAACAAGATGTTGATCAAAAAAGCGCTCCCAATTCCTTTTTTTAAACCAACAGCCAACGGTGGGAGCAGAATCGCCAGTACAATTTCTAAAATACTCATAGTATGTTTTCTAAATTTCATATAAACAACCTGAAAAATTATGCATATGTTATTCGAAATTTTGTAAAACTCAGCTTTAAACGACAGTTGCATAGATTCTCCTTTTCTAGCCTTTTTGGCTTAGAGAGATTAAAGAAGATTACACATACCATTAAATCCCCTCATTTTCCAGGGAGGAGACTAAGAGGTGGTTAAATTAAAAACATGTGTAATTCTTCTTCTCCTTTTTAGAGTGACTCAAAAAGAAGCACAATCAATTAAATGAAGCAACTGTTTTGTAAGTTTGCCCAATTATCATCTACAGGATATTCGATTTTATGGCCAGAAAAAAGGTAAGTCATTTCTCCCGCGTAGTACTTAAATTGCTCGGTTTTTTTATTTTTAGTTTGGCGGTTGGCCTGGGCCTCGGGTATCTGTTGATTACTTCTCTTAATTTCGATGTTGTTCACAGAAAGGGAACTACGAGTTCACCGGTTCTCCAGACTGATACCAATGCGCACCAACCGAAAATGCCTTTGATTGAGAATGAGCCCATTAAAAATGTCATTCTATTTATAGGAGATGGTATGGGTTTAGGACAGGTCACTGCCACCCGCTACAGGTACTATGGACCTGCTGGAAGACTACACATGGAGCGGATGCCCGTGACGGGTCTGTTAAATACCTTTGCGGCTACCGATCAATGGATTACCGATTCGGGCGCCGGCGCCACTGCCCTCGCGACCGGACACAAAACGGACATAGGAATGATAGGCGTTACTCCTGATGGCCGAAAACACAAAAGCATTATGGCGGTATTGCAGGAAGCAGGACTTTCAACAGGGCTCATCACCACCAGTGATATCACAGACGCCACACCGGCCGCCTTCTCCAGCCACGTCCCTTCCCGAAAAATGAAAGAGGAAATTGCCAAACAACTAATAGACAGCAAAATAAACCTGCTGATCAGCGGCGGAGAAACGTATCATGGAAAGGAACTGGAAGGTGAAGAACGCATAAGTGTAATGAAATATGCACAAGATAAAGGTTATACCGTAATTCACGAGAAGGACGACCTGATAAATTCGACCGAGCCAAACATAATGGCGCTTTTTGAGGGAATGGCCTCAGACAAGTTTAGTGAGGCAATTACCTTTAATGATGCCACACCTACACTAAGAGAATGTACTGCAAAAGCAATAGACCTCTTCAAAGAGAAAAACGAGGGCTTTTTCCTGATGATAGAAGAAGAAGGTATAGACTCAGGAAGTCATATCAATCGCATAGATTTTGTAACGAGCCACCTGAAGAACTTTGATGATGCCGTGGCTGTAGCCCTCGATTTTGCCAGCAAAAACAAAGAAACACTGGTGCTGGTGCTGGCAGATCATGAAACAGGAGGCTTGACTTTGGTAAAGGACAATTCTACTCCTGATCAAATTGGCGTCAGGTGGTCTACAGATGGGCATACGGGGCAACCGGTACCCTTGTTTGCTTTTGGTCCACATGCAGATGCTTTTACCGGAGTTTTAGACAACACAGATCTGCCAAAAATAATTGCTGACTTGATGGGGATCCAAAATTTTCCACAAGCGCTTGATGAATAATTATCTTTAATTTGCTTTGAATAAATTGATGTATGGAAATTGATCTTACCACTCCTGCCTTACTGTTTCCTGCTATTTCACTATTGCTGCTGGCATATACCAACCGGTTTTTAGCATTGGCAAGCCTGATAAGAGGGCTCCACCGGCAGTACAAAGAGCAACCAAACAGCATCATTATCGGGCAGATCAGGAATCTCAGAAGGAGGGTGGTACTTATTCGGAATATGCAGGCTTTCGGTATCACCAGCCTTTTGTTTTGTGTAGTATGTATGTTCTTGTTGTTTGCAGGAGAAGTCACCCTGGGAAAATATATTTTTGGAGCAAGCCTTATTTTGCTGATCGTTTCGCTGGCTTTATCGGTTGTGGAAATTCAAATTTCAGTGCGCGCACTTAACTTGCAATTGAGCGACTTTGAGGAACCTAAAGCTACTAATATATCCTGACTTTAAGACTTTGTCAGATCTCTGCTTTGACTTGAAGTTGCTTTGTTATTCATAGCTTTTTTCATAGAAATAGTTCTGTTTTTTTCCACCTTGCACTAGCATAAATTTATTTTTAGGCCGAGGCAACCCTTTGAATATCTTGCTTGTACTGTTTATTAAAGGACGTCCTTCTTGAAAGATTACGAGCGCAAAATTAGATCTTTAATCACCGGATGTCAGAAACAGGACCGGGAAAGCCAGGAGAATCTCTATAGAGAATTCTATGGCTATGGCATGAGCATTTGTTTGCGGTATGTAGATAACAAAGATGAGGCAGCCGAAATTTTGAATGATGGTTTTCTGAAAATTTTTACCAACATACAGAAATTTGATATCGAAAAGCCATTTAAGCCATGGCTAAGGCAAATTTTGGTGAATACTGCCATCAATCACTACCGAAAACAACAGCGTTCTTTGAAATTCAACACGCTATCAGACGAGTTGCAGGAAGCAGACATGGAGTATACATTCTCGAATATATCATTCCATGAGATGCTTGACCTCCTGAAAAAGCTACCGCTGTCGTACAGGACAGTCTTTAACCTGTATGCCATTGAAGGGTACAAGCATGAAGAAATAGCGGAATTGCTGAACATTTCGTCGGGAACAAGTAAATCAGCCTTATTTAAAGCTAAGGAACTGTTGAAGAAATATTTACACAGTTTTTTTGAGGTAAGTTATGTCGACAAGTGATATGAACGATATAGAAGACATATTCCGAAAAGCGGCAGCCGATTATCCTGCGGACTTTAACGCGAAACACTGGCAGGCTTTGAAAACAAAGCTCGACCAGGGTGCAGCCCATGCAGCAGCAGTCCGAAGCAAGCAGTATAAAAAAGTTGCCGGGATATTGGTCCTACTGATGATGCTTTCAGGTGCTACCTACTGGATCATATCCGGAGGCAATAATACTTCAGAAGATACTCGCGTAAATACTACTGAAATCAGTACTGCTCCAGACGAAAATTTGCTAAAAAAAGAAGATGGGGCAAAATCATTGGTGGTAACCGAAAAAAAGCAGCTTTCTTCGAATATTACAGGCGCATCGGAAAAGCCACTTGCCCTGGCAGAAAAAGCCAGCGTGGAGAAAGAAAGCCAATCCGAGCCTGCAAAAACTTTGGATCGTGAGAAAAATTATTCCTCGTTAGAACAGGTAAAACCTTCTTCTACAGCCACAAAAAGCAATGGATACGATATCCCGTCGGAAACGATAATTGTTCCGGTAGAGAAAGCCAATTCAAAAGAGATAAACGAAAAGAATTTTCATACTGCCGACCAAACCGGGATGTTACCTGAGAAATCCTCTGCCTTGCGGAAAGAAGCGTCGGACATGAAAAATGTATCAACGCTAGAGACTTTGGAGACAAATGGCGAGGTACGCGACGCAGAACAGCAGCGTTTAAATGAGGCGGCTGTACAGGAAATTCCAGATGAAGAAAAAGGAAAGACAGATCAAGCGGAACAAGAGGGCGGAAATGATGCTGAAATGCCTGCGGATGCAGAGAAGCATCCAATAGCTGTGGATAGGGCATCAGAACCTGAGCGTGCAGCTCCCATTGAAAAGCGACAGGAATTTAGTGAGCGTCCATTGCTTGGAATAAGCTTTACCGTGGGGCCGGATTTGAGTGTTTTGGGATTAGGAGAAATTACCAGGCCCGGCTATTCCTACGGCCTGATCATGCACTACAACATCAGTAGAAGATGGAGTGTGGGAATCGGGGCGCTAAAAACTACAAAACGATACATAGGTGCAGGCTATGATTACAATCCGCCGAAAGGGTATTGGGAATATGCTACCAACAACGTAATTCCGGAAAAAGTGACGGGTGAATGTGCACTCATAGAAGTTCCCATAGATATCCAATACCATTTTTTACGCTCGGGGAAACACAAATTTCATGCATCGGCGGGCGTGTCGAGCTACTTTATGCAGCATGAGTCTTATGAATATACATTTGAAGAACCGAATCCCTGCGGATCGCAAGGCTGGGATTCCGACAAAGCGGAAGGCAGTCACTTATTCAACATTATCAATTTTTCAGTAGGGTATGAAAGAGATATCGGAAGAAAATTCAGCCTTGGACTGGCGCCTTATGTGAAGGTACCGGTAAAAGGGATTGGCTGGTCACAGGTCAGGTTTGTGAGCATTGGAACCAATTTTACACTTAAATACAACTTTTTAACCCGCAGATCAACGGGCTTGTAAAAAACAACTAAACTTTTTATTCAATTCCCAAGAAGAAGAGGCCTTAATGGCCCCAGGGAGATCTATGTGTCAAAAAAAGAAAAACCATGAACAAAAAACTAACAATGAGCAGGCTGGGATGGCGGCTCGCAATTTCCATTTTTGCGGTCTCTCCGGTTTTCATCTCCTGTAAAAGCGAAGAGTCTACTCCCTTGATTGACTGCAATAGCAGCGACCTTTCCGTGCAGATCCTTAGCCAAACCAATACCGCCTGCGCCATGGCTATAGGTGAAATTGAAGTGGCTGCTTCGGGCGGATCAGGAAACTATAATTACAAAATCGGCACTCGTGATTTTCAACCAGAGTCGTTATTCTCAGACCTCCCTGCAGGAACTTATACGGTAACCGTTAAAGATGCTAATGATTGCGAGGCCAGCGCTCAGGTGGCGATTTTAAATGAGGAAGGCGTAAATATGGAGGTAGCATTTACTGATGCGGGTTGTCAGGAAGAAAATGGTTCGATTACCGTTACACCAGTAAATGGAGCCGCCCCTTATGAGTATAAACTGGGCGATGCGGATTTTCAAACAGAAAATAGTTTTACAAATCTCGCAAGAGGCAATTATCTGGTTGTAACCAAAGATGCTACCGGATGCGAAGTTTCTGAGGAGGTTAGCTTGCTGTCAGGTATCAGCTATAGTGGATCAGTCGCCAAAATTATCGAAACCAATTGTGCGGTAAGTGGCTGCCACAATGGTACGCAGTTCCCAGATCTCAGAGAATTTTCCAATATCCAGGCCAGTGCTGGTGCCATTAAAGCGGCCGTAGTCAGTGGACGAATGCCCAAAGGCGGAAGTTTGACACAGGCAGAAATTGATGCCATTTCCTGCTGGGTAGATGATGGGGCCCTGGATAACTAGGACGACTAATTTCCCGCAGGATGGTGTGGAAATAATTTGTTGTCAATCCCAGCTTTGCCAGAATTGGGCATTGGCATAGATACTTCAAACAACTAAGACAAGAACAAAAAATGAAAAAGCACAAATACACAGTTCTGTACATTTTTTTATTGCTGTTGGCAGATGTTTCCGCTTTTGCACAATCCAGGTTTATCGACAGGCAGGGAAGCGCTTCCTTCTATTCTGAAGCACCCATTGAAAATATAGATGCCCATTCCAAAGAGGCCATGAGTATTATAGACATAAAAACCGGAGAAATAGTGGCTTCAGTGGCCATGAAATCTTTTGAATTCGAGAAATCATTGATGCAGGAGCATTTCAATGAAAACTATGTGGAATCCGACAAGTACCCTACTGCCAGTTTCAAAGGTAAGATCGCAGATATGACTAATATAGACCTTACCAAAGACGGCACTTACCGAATGGATGTAGATGGAGATATGACCATCCACGGTGTAACCAAACCACTTCAATGCAAAGTAGAAATTAAGAAGGCTGGCCAGTCATTGACAGCGACTACCAGCTTCCCGATACAGGTGGCTGATTTCGACATTGATATACCGAAAGTAGTATTCTATAACATCGCTGAAGTGGTAGATGTAAAAATTGCTTTTTCATACAAACCCTTAAATCCATAATCCATTGATGAATCGATTTTTCGTTATTTTGCTTTGCCTGTTGCCGAACATACTGGCGGCTCAGGATAGTCTTTTTTCTATGCTTCAGTCGGAGAAAAATGTGCGCGCTCATTACACAGAAGCCGTCTTCAAAGGCACCCGCCTGATAAACGGCCATTCTACAGAAACCAGAAAAAAAGGTGTTCTAGATGTGATTATCAGTCACAGATTTGGAAGGATCAATTCCGGAGCCTACGAATTATTTGGTCTGGACCAGGCATCTATACGCATTGGAGCCGATTATGGTGTATCTGATAGACTAAATATTGGTTTAGGTAGAAGCTCATTTGAAAAGACCTACGATGGCTTTTTGAAATATAAACTCTTACGCCAGCGCGACGGTGAAAATAACATCCCGGTGAGCGTGGTCGCTTTCACCAGCATGGCCATTACCACGCTCAAAAGAGCCCCGGAGCTGGATTTTTCATCCAAATTGTCATACAGTTTTCAGGCTTTGATTTCACGCAAGATTAGTCCGGGATTATCGCTTCAACTGACACCTACGGTCATTCACAAAAACTTCGTAGATGTGGGAACTTCAAACAACACCACTTTTGTACTGGGCGGAGGAGGCCGGCTAAAATTAACTAAAAGACTCTCCCTGAATGCGGAGTATTTTTATCAGTTTGATCAGCCGGAACAAAGTCCGTTTACCAATGCTTTTGCAATTGGATTCGATATTGAAACAGGTGGGCATGTGTTCCAACTGCATTTTACCAATGCACAAGCCATGCTGGAAAAGGGATTTATTACCGAAACCAGGGATGACTTCTTTGATGGAGACATTCATTTTGGATTCAATATTTCCAGGACCTTCCAACTGCATTAAAATAGCAGGCAACACTGGGAACAGAGTTACTATTTGAGGTGGCGAAGATAGGACATAGCGGGGGTCGTAGATTTGAAAATGTCGCTTTGAGGACGCATCGATGGCCGGAGCGTTATAAAGTGCCGCTGTGAGGATACAAGCGGCTGCGGAGGCGTTTTGAAAGTGTCAATGTGAGGAGACATAAGCGGCTGCGGATGTTGACACTACGCTACTCGCACCCTGTTTCAAATCTGGATGATTTTATTTTTGACAGCGTAGATCACCAAACCTGCAATATTTCTGGCGCCTATCTTCTCAAATAATTTTGTTCGGTAGCCTTCTACAGTTCTTACACTGAGGCACATTTTATCGGCGATTTCTGTATTGGCATGTTCCGCACAAATCAGCTTTAAAATTTCGCTTTCCCGATCGTTCAACTCTACCATTTCTTTCCCTTCATCGACTTCGAAAATGCTATTCCCCATCAGCTTCTTAACCATGGTAAGGGAAAGATGGTCGTTAAAATAAAAACCCTTTTTATGAACTGCATGAATAGCTTCAACAATTTCATCAGGTTCAGCACTTTTAAGGAGATATCCGCGGGCCCCAGCCTTCATCATGCTCAGGATATATTTGTCATCATCAAACATGGAAAGGGCCAGTATTTTCACCCTTTTAAAAGTTTTAGTAATATATCCGGTTGCCTGTATCCCGTCCATCACCGGCATTTTCATGTCCATTAATATCACATCCGGTTGCTCATAAGCAAGTTTGTCAATGATTTGCTGCCCATTTGACGATTCACTGATCAGTTGAATTCCATCATAATCCCCCAAAGTCGATTTTAGGCCCTCTCGGAATATTTTATGGTCGTCTACGATGGATAGCTTTATAGAACTCATGATATCACATTTGCCAGCAATTGCAGGGTTTACTATTGTGGTGAAGTTAAGCTTAAATTTTCATTCTACCAGATTACAGACCAGTGTATGAACCTCCTCCCACAGTATAAATTTAGAAAAATCAGCCAATTTTCCAATCGCCTGTAGGGACTTTAAGTACTATCTCGGTGCCGGGACTGCCGCTAAGCGAAAAGGTCCCATTCATAAGTTGAATTCTGCTTTCAATATTCTTTAGCCCCAGGCCATGGGTTATTCGATCCCTGTCGAAACCAATGCCATTGTCGTTGAAGGTAAGCATAATTGCATTGGAGGCACTGGTGAGTGCGAGCTCTATCTTTCTCGCACCGGAATGCTTGATGGCGTTGTTAAATAACTCCTGTACAATCCTGTAAATCATGACCTCTATTTCCTTTTTATACCTTCCGCCGCTCTTCTGAGAGTAAAACTTAACTTCAATTCCTGTGTCTTGCGCCACCTTTTTCGACAGATTCTCGAGGGCTTCTGTGAGACCAAAATCAGTAAGAACAGGTGGTAAAATGTTTTTGATGATATTCCTTATTTCTACCAGACATTCATCAAGTAGCTTTTTAGTGTTATCAAGGATAGCTTGCTGATTATTTGTATCATCTGCCTCCTGACTTTGCAGTTTATCCAAACGGTGCAAGTTCATCTTAATTGCGGAAAGTACCTGGCCCACACTGTCGTGCAGGTCTTCGGCCAGTCTGCTGCGTTCGCCCTCCTGAGTATCAAACACAGCCTTCATGAGCTGGCGTTGCTTTTCGTCCTGAACCTTTCGAAGCGCAAGCTGCAGCTTGATCATTCTTCTTTGGTAAATAATTACGAAGAGAAAAATGAAAGTGGTGAGGATCACCATAATAAGCGTTCCTACTAAGAGTACTGGTATGAAGTCGGCGTTTGAGGTTTGCAAAGTAATCCTATGGTATATAAAATATTGGCAATGATATTGGTGATAGAGTGAATAACCCACAGATTCCATTCTCCTGAATCTACGAGCCGGTTATATAACATAAACAAAAAAACGTTGCTGGTAAAATAGATAAGAATACCTGCATTGATCCAGAACAAACCTTGTTTTTCTATATAAACCACTTCCTGCCGCGTAAGCAACTGGTAAAAGTACAACAGAGCGAAAAAAATAAACAACAGGCTCTGAGCTGAATTGGATATGGCAGGGAACGCCCAGATCCCCTCTATATAGAACCCATTGATGATGACCACACCCAGCACCAAAGGAACAAATATCAGGATCACCTTTTTTATCAGATGGCTGGTGATCGTCTGATAGTAAAAAAAACCAAGAAATACGACGCTTACAAAAACAAAAAGGTGTAAAATAGGAGCATTGTTGGGAACCCCCATTTTCACCATCATCACCAAAGCCAGGTCGAAAAAGCCTGATATAAAAAAAAATACGGCCAGAATCTTAAAAGTAAAGGGGTACCGCCTGAAAAATATCAGGGCGGTAGTCACCGGCAATATGACCGAGAGGGCAGATATATTGTTAATTACCTGATACATCGTAAACTCTTTAAGAACCAGTAAGCTGGTTTTTAGGGCAGCCTGGACCCGGGCATGGCAGGGCTTGTTCGGCAATGATATAATGCTGAGGCGGGCCACCGGCATATAGGACAGACTTTTTAGTTTCTCCTTCGTTAATGGCCTCATTATCTGAGAGGCGTTTCCGGCCATCTTCAGGAAGCTGATCATTGCCATGTGCGTCAGATCCAACCACTATGAGGTGCTTTTCCCCCTCTGCATTGGCAATCGTCCTTCTTAAAAAGTTACTGATGCCAATGATAAACTTTTGGAAGCTATTTAAAGGTTTGCTGTTTGCATAATACACTCGCAAACCGACACATCCCTCCTGCTTAATAATCTCATTTATAATATTGATACCAAAAAAGTAGGATATTACTTCATCTGGGAATCTTTCCCTATAATGTGCTGTCCACGCCGCAGCTTGCTTTAAGCTAATAGGATTTGCTTCTTCTCCTGTAAGGACAGGCCTCGGCTCTTGGGAGGGTTTCTTTTCCATTGGGTAGTTTTATTTTTGTAAAAGCTTGTAAATAAAGTATTTATATTCTCTGTCAATATATGACAATTATGAGTGCATAACAATATTTACATTATCTGACACACCACTAGCATTGCTTAATCGTTTGATTATCAGGCTATTGAAAATATAGAGACCGCGAAGATTGCGTGTTGGCACGGTCTGTACCGGGGGATTTTACGCATGTGGATTAGGTACTAAACGCCCCTGATTTCAGGTAGTAATTACCTTGAACGCCAATAAAGAATCATCAACCTTTGTAATAGATTAATGCACAGACAATCAGGCTTTTGTAAAGCAAGCGACGGTAAATGTTTTTTAGGGACAAGCTTAAAGCAGCAAGCTACCATTATTGGAAATTATTAAATTCTGATGTTCAATTATTACCTCTGCTAGGATTTTGGATATTGCTTTTATGATTTCCTAATGCGCTCCGTAATGGTAGCCCTGCTTTTCGCTTTTTTCCAACAGGTCTGATGTCGGCAAAAGCAAAACAACCTTAGTAGTACCATTAAAACAAAATTTCTATGGAACCTGAAGTAATTGTTTATCACGATGTCAATCAGCTAAAACGAGATTTTAAATTGTGGAACATGTTTTCCTATCCTCAAAACTTCGAGCTGGAGATGCCGATATTAACCAAAGAAGAAGTGGTCTACTACAACAAACGGTTTAAAGCCCTGGCTGCTTCATGCGGGTGTTATGTGGGAAAAATCATGATGGCATGCGCGGTCGCAGCCTACTCGGTCGCTTTTTTTCTGAATTTGACTCCGTTCCCGACACCGCTGCATTTTTTGAATGTCTGCCTTTTTGCTATTAGCGGAGCATTGCTAGGCAAAATCGTTGGTTTGATGATAAACAACCTGAAACTCGCTTCTGAAATTAATAAGCTTGATAAAAAAATAGCAGCGAGAAGACCGAAAAAGCAAAAAGTATATAAAGAAGCCATGTATGCCATGGGCTAATCGAGCAACAATTTATCGGTAATTTTTTAAACTTATATATGTCTCCCGTTGGGTGGGGCCGCCTTCTTTAGCCACTTTATATATCCTTTTTTCGGGGAAACCAGATTTTCGATTTCATTGCACTTCTTCACCCAATAAATCATGGTTTCCCCGGATCTATTCTTTGTAGACGGTAGATGATGAGATAGTAGATGTTAGACTGGCAAATATGGAAGCTTGACTTAGACCATTGGGCAAAAAAAACACCCTATGTGCTGCGTTTGACATAAGGTGAATTAACCGAACCCCTACAACGGGCGCTGTAGGAGCGGTATTTCAGCATGGCCTTTGGCCGGAAAAACTATTCCTGAGAAGCAATGTGCTCTACAAGGTCAACAAGTTTGTTGGAGAAGCCCCACTCATTGTCGTACCAAGATACCAATTTCACAAAGTTATCGCTCAACTGGATTCCAGCACCTGCATCGAAAATGGAAGTTCTTGGATCGGTAACGAAGTCAGTGGAAACTACTGCATCTTCAGTATATCCCAACACACCTTTTAATTCGCCTTCAGAAGCTTCTTTCAATTTGGCGCAAATTTCATCGTATTTTGCTGGCTTTGAAAGCTTTACCGTTAAATCAACCACAGAAACGTTTGGAGTAGGCACTCTGAAAGCCATTCCTGTAAGCTTACCATTCAATTCAGGAATTACCTTTCCTACTGCTTTTGCAGCTCCGGTTGATGATGGGATGATGTTTTGTCCTGCACCTCGTCCGCCTCTCCAGTCTTT
>CAZWQB010000065.1:12478-15416 GCA_964636035.1 uncultured Roseivirgaceae bacterium | reverse complement strand
TGTACATAGGCATTATAAAAGCCTCATATCGTTTTAGAACGTTATGGGGCCTTTTGTTTTTAACCCCTCCTATTCAGCAACATATTTGAGTTGTAATTTGAAAGGGCAACGGGCTGACACTATTATAGAAAAGCATAGAATTTGCCTCTCACCCCCAAGGGGTGGCACCCTTCGGGTATATTGTCGTAGAAAACAATTAACTATGATAATGTCAGCCTTTTCACCAAGTGATGCATTGGCGCTGACTTATTCTTTTAAAAGCGATTTCCCTGCCCTCCTATTTAATGATTTTGATTTGATAAAAATTCTTTTCAAATCACTGTAATGTTTTTCCTTCAACGCAGTCTATATAAAGAATATGGAAATGAACGAGTTTAAACGTCTTGTACTTCCGGTCAAGGTGAATATGTACAAACTGGCCATGGCCTTACTCAAAAATAAAGAGGAAGCCAATGACTGCTTGCAGGATGTATTTGCAAAATTGTGGGAAAACCGGCATAAACTGTCAGAAATATTGAATATAGAAGCGTACGCCATCAGGATCACTAAAAATTTATGTCTGGATAAACTAAAGGCTGTAAAAAAATTCAACCCTATAGAAAAGCATGAATATTATCTGGAATACCAGGAAGCAAATCCTTACAAAAAACTCGAGTTGAATGATAGTTCCAATCATATGCAGCATATTCTGGAGCAACTGCCTGAACAACAGAGAACAGTGATATTTCTAAGAGACGTGGGAGGCTATACTTTTGAAGAAATGGAAGAAATGACCGGCCTGAGCCTGAATGTTTTGAGGGTGACTTTGTCCAGAGCCCGAAAAAGTGCGAGGGTGTTGTACCTAAAATTAAACGACTATGAAATCAGATGATATAAAACAGTTACTAAAAAAATATTTCGAAGGAGAAACTTCTTTAGCTGAAGAAGAGATTTTAAGAACTTATTTCAAGGAGGGCGATATTCCTGAAGACTTATATTCTTACAAAGATCATTTTTGTTTTTTAGGAGATCTTAACGAGTCTGTTCCTGTGGACATGCCAGATGACGAGGCACTTTTCGAAAAGATTGAAGTGGCAAAAATGCCTTCTCGTTCCATTGGGAGCAGTGCCTCTTCCCTACCCTGGTTTCGTTATGCGGCTGGTATCGCGCTGTTGGCGCTGGGCTTTACCGCAGGCTGGCTGATGGGCAACGGCGAAACGGAATCTGCGCAAATAGCAGGCACTGAAAAGTCAGAAGCCGGCCAAAATAGTGTGATCCTGACCGGATTAAATGATAAAACGTCCGCCAGCGAAAGGATACGCGCCATCAACGATAGCCGGGAACTCAACGACCTGGACCAGGAAGTTGCGCAGGCGCTCATCAGAACCATGAATTACGACGACAACACA
Source organism: uncultured Roseivirgaceae bacterium (assembly GCA_964636035.1). Taxonomy (GTDB): domain Bacteria; phylum Bacteroidota; class Bacteroidia; order Cytophagales; family Cyclobacteriaceae; genus CAMPJM01. Next base: position 14,028 of record CAZWQB010000065.1, on the reverse strand, counting down.
AACGTACGCCTGGCCGCGGTCGAAGCCTTGTCGTACTATACCAACCGGGAGGATGTCAGAAAATCTTTGATACAATCCCTGGAAATTCAGGATCATCCACTAATACAGATAGCCTTGATTGACCTACTCGTTAACATGGAAGAAAAAAGGGCAATCCACGAAATCAAAAAATTGATGATAGACGAAAATACACAAGAAATAGTAAGAAAAAGAGCTGAGGTGGGTGTGGCGTTGCTCATGTAGGCTGCCGAAAGTCGGCACGTCCAGCTAATTGCAGAAGCTTAAACAAACATAACACAAACTTAAACATAAAATGATAACTAAATTCACAATTGCCATTTTGCTCCTTTTATCCCCCTTATTCAGCATCGCGCAGGGCTACAAGGTCAACTTCGCCAATAATGCGGACAACAAAATAATTGTAACTGCCTCCCAGGGGAATTTCACCATCAAAGGTTACAAAGGAAACGAGGTTCGTGTAAAAGCAAGAACCACAGAAGCTAATAATGTTCCGGAAAAAGCAAAAGGCTTAAAGTCGCTGTACAATTCTGCCGAAGACAACACAGGACTAGGATTGTCGGTAGTGCAGGAAGGAAAACTACTCAAAATTTTGAAAGCATCCCGAAATGAGAACGACTACGAGATTGAGGTACCGGCAAATGTCTCAGTAAGCGTAGAGCAAGTCAATTGGGGTGATGCGAATTTGGAAATTAGCAACATCAATGGAGAGATAGAAATCACATCTACCACCGGGGATATGGTGTTAAGAAATATCTCCGGCCCGGTGGTTGCCAACAGTGTCTCCGGAAACCTGACCGCTGATTTTAGCAGCATCAGACAGGGAAAGCCCACCGCGATCTCCCTGGTAAGCGGGGATATTGACCTTCGAATGCCCTCCGACAGCAAGGTGGACTTTAAGCTTCAATCCATTGCCGGTGAAATTTATACAGACCTGGACATTGTCAGCAAAAACAAGAACCCTGAGCAGGAAAACCTGCGCCAGATTGGAGGCGGCTATACCATTCAGGGTGCAAACAATGGCGGCGGTACCGAATACAGCCTCAATACCGTTAGCGGCAACATTTTCATTCGAAAAAAACCTTAATCGTACCACTTAATTAAATGATCATGAAATCGATATTGATAACTTTTACAGCATTATTTTTTCTAAATGCGCCGGTTCTTGCCCAACAGATTATCGAAGAGACGATACCACTTCAAGGGGATCAGAAAGCGCTATTCGATCTTAAATTCGCAGAAGATATAAAGGTGGAAAACTGGGACAAACAAGAGGTTTATATAAAGGCGGAAGTGAATATTAACAATAACACGCTGAACGAAACCCATAGTACGGAAATTTTTGAAACTGATGAAGCAGTCAGGGTTGTAACCGGGTTTGATGAAGCATTAATTCGCTCTAGCAAAGGCAATCATTGCCGTGAAACGGAAGGCAAACAAAGTCATTTCAGCGGGGACGATGGTTATTCAATTTGTAGCCATATCAACTATACCATCTTTTTGCCTGCTGATGTTGATTTGGAGCTGGAGAC
>CAZWQB010000065.1:0-12378 GCA_964636035.1 uncultured Roseivirgaceae bacterium | reverse complement strand
TCCTCGAGCTTGTTTTCCTCAAAAAGGACTTCGTAGGCATGGAGGTCGGTTGTATCGCCTTTGTAATCGTAATTGATGTAATCCTGAAAAAGAATGCCGCCAACTTTCCTTGGATTTATTGCCTCTCTAAATCGTGAGCCACCGCCTTCGACATGGTAGGCATAAGCCAGGTAGTCCATCGTATGGTTTTGCTGATGGATCCAATATACATAAGTGTCTTCATGGTCTTCACCGCCTCCTTCTTCATCAAAGGTTACCATAATTTCATAATAGGGCTTCCCCTTGATAATGGTCTCGCCCAGAAATTCCTTATTAACCGCTTTGCCATCCAAACCAAAGGGAAGCAGCGCGAAATAAATAACAGAATTTACAGAATTGGCGTACTTCTTTTGAAATTCAGGCGATACTTCAACAAGCGACGAATTTAAGTATCTCTCGAAGCCGTCGTTATGGAGAACGTCACGGATGTCTCCTGTAGAATCGCTAAAAATCCTCTCATACTGGTACCTTCCGCCGTCCCTGCTTACGATGTATTGCTTGTCCCGGAACTGAAAGCTTATACCAACCTCCTCCAAATGATCGCCGCCATGTACTGCAATAGATTTATCGATGATAGAATCCCCATCAGGCTCTGACTGACACGTTGCGAGCAGTACCAAACCGAGTACGGCAAAAAAGTTAACAAAAGGTGCACTGTATGCGAGTGTTTTGCTGGCGAGTAACTTTCTCAAAGGTAATTTTGTCATAATCCTTCATACGACGGGCTATTTCAAAAGTTTCTCATTGGTCTATTTCATCAATGCAATGTTCCGGCGAAATTTTTATTTGGATTTCTGAACCTGATGGCCACCTGTTATGGTCAAGATACAGAATGTTAGCCGTATTGGATTTTCTATACCCTTCAGGGCCGGATCATTCCTCCCGAAATTCTGACTTGAAAAAGGAAAAATTTTAAACGAATGGCTTTGAATCCAGAAGCCTTTAAGGGCTTCATAAAATAATTATATATTAAGCTTAAATAGTTGAAATAGGAAGGTGCAAAAAGTGGAAAAATCTTACAGGCAGAACATAAACGCAAAAAAATGCAAAAACCTGTTTTTAAAAACTGCTATCTAGCAAGGGTAAATCCAAACCGATTTCTAATCGAATTTGATTTTTAAAGCTTGACAAAATATGCCTTTATCTACTTTTTCCGGTACGCTTGGATACAAAAGAGCAGCCCATTTACTGAGAAGAGCCACCTTTGGGGCAACAAAAGAAACGATTGATACTTTTGCCGGCATGTCTGCGGCAGAAGCTGTTTCCCGGCTTTTTCCGACCAGTTTGCCGGATCCGGTACTTCCAATAGATCCGGCCACCGGCACTGAATGGATAAGCACGCCTGTGACAGATGCAAACAGCGACGAAAATCAGTTACAGGCGTATTTTAATGGTTGGCTGTTGGCGCAGATGATGGCCATTGGGATCGATGAAAATCAAAAACTTGCCTATACCGTTCGTGAAAAAGTGGCTTTTTTTATGCATACGCATTTTACCACGATGCAGACAAAGGTGAACAACAGCAAGCATATATACTTTCAAAATGCACTGTTCAGACAATTTGCCTTTGATAAGGACAAAGACAGCATGGTCAATTTTGCAGAACTTACCAAAAAACTGTGCGTCGACAACGCAATGCTGATATTTTTGGATGGAAAATTAAATGTCAAAGGCAGTCCGAATGAGAATTTTGCCCGCGAGCTGTTTGAGTTGTATGTGATCGGAAAAGGGTTGGAAGGAACCATTCCTCCTGATCTTGGCCAGGGTGACTATCTGAATTACACAGAACAGGACATTCAGGCCGCTGCTGAGGTGCTTTCGGGCTGGGATGCTGACAAAACCTTTGCTAACATTGATTCGGATACGCTACTTCCCAGAGGTGTAGTAAGGGGAGGCAGTATTGCTTCCTCACACGACAACGATGTAAAACAATTCAGCGCCAGATTGGGGAATGGCATTATCCAGCCGGATCCTGCACTGTTAGACCCTTCAGGCAGGCCAACTGAAGCTAGTGCTTTAGATGAAATCAGCCAGTTGATTGACCTGCTCTATTCAAAGGAAGAAACAGCCAGATACATTTGCAGGAAAATCTACCGGTATTATGCCTACTACAATATCCCGCAGGAGCTGGATAACACAATTATCAGCGAAATGGCTGCTACTTTTACGGCGAGTGGCTTTAAAATTCAGCCGGTTTTAGAGGAATTATTCAAGAGCAACCACTTTTATGAAGCGGACAGCGGGGTCACTGATGATAGTTATGGAGGCATCATAAAGTCACCCCTGGACCTGGTGCTGGGAACCATAAAATTTTTCAATATTCAGGTGCCGGATTATATCACCAACACAACAACTTTTTACGAAACTTCCAATGATCTGTTAAAGAAAATGGAGGCGCAGGGAATGGAGTTTTACGAGCCTATTGAAGTGGCAGGGTATCCTCCATACCATCAATATCCGGCTTTCAATCGGAACTGGATCTCAACCAACTACCTGACGCGGAGGTATGAATTCATCCGAAAGTCAATGAGTATGATGAATATGGATGAGCCGGGAGCCATTTATATAGATATTCTGACCTTTGTCAAAACCAATGTTCCGGATGCTATAGCTGCTGATGCGAAATTACTGATCATGCACCTGGCAAAGTATCTCTTGCCCTTGGCAGACAACCTGACTTTTGATGCAGCGGCAGATGGAAATGCTGACATTACTACTGAACGGCTCAACTACTTTCTGCAGGCATTTTTATACAATCCGCAACTGGACATAGATCCGGAAGCCGCATGGACAGAAAGGTACACGCATAACTACGACAGCGAAGTACGTCAGCGGCAGTTGGAAAACCTGTTGAATGCCATGCTTCAATCACCAGAGTACCAGCTTATGTAGACCGGGAAGCCGTTCGAAATTTACCAAAAAAATTATTCCAGTTTTTAGCCAAGACTTATGAAAAGAAGGAAATTTTTAAAGAAAATCCCGTTGATCGCAGGTGCTCCTTTTGCCCTGCAGGGTATTCCTATTAATGTTTTTGCCAAGAACAATGCCTTTATGCGGCTCGCTGGTCAGAGCACCAATGACAAGGTACTGGTAATATTAAATATGGATGGCGGAAATGACGGCCTAAACACCTTTATACCTGTTGAGCAATATGACCAATACTATAGCAGAAGGGCCAATATTGCCATACCGGCGAAAAACGGCGTGAGGAAATACATCCCGTTGGATGGCACTTTAGCTTCGCCTGATCAGGTAGGCTTGCACCCGGATATGATTGGGATCAAAGAACTCTACGACAAAGGAAGAATGCGCATGGTTCAGGGCGTATCTTACAAAAACAACAATGGTTCGCACTTCCGGGGACGGGACATCTGGTTCATGGGCGGCGACTATGACGATTATTATTCCTCAGGTTGGGTTGGTAGATTTTTAAATCAGGAATATGAACCAAAACAATATCCGCATGATTTTCCAAATGCGGATATGCAGGACCCGCTTGCCATAGAACTGGGTGGCGACGTTTCGCTGGTATTTCACCAGGAAGGAAATATTCCTACCTCTATTTCACTTGGCGGTGACCCGGAAAGTTTTGCCGGACTGGTAGACAGTCTCGAAGGGTTTACAGACCAGGGAATAGATCCTCGCGGAAAACCACCGGAAATACTGACCAATTCAGCGTATGAAAAAGAATTGAACTGGATACTGAACCTGGAAGAAAAATCGGAAGATTATGCTGCCAGGCTGTTGGAAGTTTACAAGAAGTCATCTGCTACTGCGGTAACCTATCCCGAGAAATATCCTTTTAATGCACCCAAAGGTTTGGCGACTAATCGCCTGACTCCTCAGTTGCAGCTTATTGCGCGCCTGTTGGATGGCGGAGGAGCCGGAGCGGGCGTAAAAACAAAAGTTTTTATGGTAAAAATTGGTGGATTTGATCTTCACGCCGAACAGGTGGAAGGCTACGACCCCACCATGGGCAACCACGCAGCCTTGCTACACCATATTTCTTCTGCCATGAAATCATTTCAGGATGATCTGAAAGCACGGGGCCTGGAAGACCGGGTGCTGACGGTAACCGTATCCGAATTTGGCAGACGTATCGGCTCCAACGGAAGTTATGGAACTGACCACGGAACGGGAGGCCCCATTATGATCTTTGGGAAAGGGGTAAACCCCGGCGTAACCGGCACCAACCCGGACGTGTCAAAAGACAATGTAGAAATGCAGTTTGACTACAGGCAGGTGTATGCCAACATTCTGAAAGACTGGATGGAAGTATCGCCAGAGAAAATTGAGAATGAAATCTTTTTCGGCAATTTCATCGATGGCCCCAAAGAAGAAGGTGGCATGTATGAACCGCTTCCGTTGATAAGAACCGGAGAGATAACCGGTACAAAAACATTCAAAGAATCAAGATTTTATTTGGAAGATTGTGCACCTAATCCAGCAAATCAGTTTGCTAATTTCTCTTTCTATATCAACAAAGCTTCAGAAGTAGACCTGAGAATCGTGGATGTAAAGGGGAAGACAATCCGAACCATCCTTCGCGAGCAAAAACAGGCGGGCAAACATACGGTACACGTAAATCTGGCAGACCTGCCCCAGGGAATTTACTTATACGAAATAAGAGCAGGCTTTTTTACCGATACCAAAAAGCTGGTCATACGCAGGTAATTTTCAATCAGTTATAAATGTGTTATTGAGGTTATGAAAAAAACATTTTTAGTAATTCCCTTCTTTTGCTGCTTTTTGCTGTTAGCAACCGCTGCAGAAAGCCAGGCGCAGCAAAAAAGAAGTGGAAAGAAGAATGGCTACGCAGGCAGGAAGCCTTCAAAAACCAGTTCGTTTCTGGACACCCAATGGTGGCTTGGCCTTAAAACAGGAATTAATCTGACAGATCCTGTGTCGGAGGCACCCTACGCCATCTTCAGTCCTATCAACTACAGTGCTGAGGGTCTGGCGAAGCAATACAACAGTTACAACAAAGTAGGGATGCAGGCGGGAATAGAAGTAACCTTCTACCACAAGGGCTTTTCCTTTAGTCTGCAACCCAACTACAGGCGGCTCCGGTTTGAATATCTGAATGATTACAGATGGGTAAACCCGGAAATTGCAGACCAGGAATTGACCTTAAACTATACGCAGGAAGTCAGCCTCGACTATATAGATATTCCATTCTACCTGAAATACGATATTTTACAATATGGAAAATTACGTCCCTTTTTGGAGGTGGGTGCCTACTATGGCATGCTGGCCGGAGCCGAAAAAGGTGTGGTTGTAAAAGGTCAGGACAGGGCTTCGGGAGGGACAAATGAATTTGATGGTGAGGCCATGACCGTAGGTGCTGACAACCTGTTTATCAAGTCTTCTGCAGGTGTTTTAGGCGGTGTGGGCATCAACTATGACCTATGGAAGATCAGGGTTTCTCTGGATGTGGTGTACCGACATGGTCTGCACAATGTGAGTGATGCCAAAAACCGCTTTGCCAACAACAGTTTGTCAGGAATTGGGGATACCATGGATGATCTTTCACTGAACAACATTTCGGTGAACATGGGCTTTCTCTTCCCACTCAGATTTATCAGTAAAAATTTTAATGCAGTAGAATAATCTTCACGCAGCAAAAACTATGAAGAAAATACTAAACCGGCTTTTTACCGGCATTCTGATGCTATCAGTTGGCGTATTCATCAATGGATGTGATATAAAGGACAACGAGGTAGAGGCTATTTCCAGCTTTATGAAAGTTTATGATAACGACCGGTTTGACGGCTCTTATATCCCCATCGATATACAGCAGACTAGCGATGGCGGTTATTTAATCTTATCCGGAAGGCGTATCGAAGAGTCAAATTTTGTAGGAATCAACATTTTGAAATTGGACGAAGAAGGCAATTTTGTGGCAGAGACAGAAATGGACCCGAATTTTGTGCATCCTGTCAATAGTCTAATGAAGAATGACGAGGGCTACTATTTTTTCTGCATGGATGCGGTCAGTTTGCAGGCGCAGCTCGTGAAAATTTCTGAAACCGAGGGAAGCATTGAAGAAAACACACCTGTATCCGGCCTTTACTATCCGCTATATGCCAGCGCTTTGTCCGACAATAGTTTTGTGGTACAGAGTTACAACAATGGAGAAAAACAAACTGTGCTATCCGTTGTGAGTTCCACAGGGAGTGCCAGCAAACGCAAAGCTTTTGGAATTGGTGCAGGAGAAGACGTAGAGAAACCATTGATCGAACATTTTACACGAACAGGCAGATCTTTGCCCTTTTTAGCAGGAAAGACTTCAGATGGATTGTTCTATTTTAACGGCTTTTTTAACTACACCTTCTCGCTTGTATTTACAAATCTGAGCAGCGATGAGCCATCGGGTGTTATTCAGGGGCAGCAACACAATGGTGGCTTTAGCTCATTATTGCAGTTGGAAGATGCCAATAAGTTTGCATTTTCAACCTTCAATTTTGGGGATAACTACCTACATACGAACACCGCTTTAAGCAAACAAAGCGTTTCCTCTGCTGTAGATCTGGAGGGATTTGCAATGCCCGAACTACAACCGGATGCGCATGTGGTTTTGAAAAACATAACTGCTAAAAATTCAGAAACTGTACTTTTCGGCAGCAATACGAAGAATGGACAGATTGTATTGCTGGCCTATGATGCGATAACAGGCGAATTGAAAGGAACAAAATATCTGGGCTACTCCTACCCCTATGAAATTGCAGGCTTTGTTCAAACAGCCGATGATGGTTTGGCTGTAGCGGCATTGACTTATGTTGCGGGCAGATTTCCACGAATTTGTCTGTTTAAGCTCTCAAAGGAAGAACTCAATGACATGATCAGGTAAATAGATGTGCTTATGTGTAGGCCTTGGTAAAGATCTGAGATCAATATCAAGGCCTTTTTTTATGTAAACCCACACTCTTGCCACGACGACACGAAGAAGAAGAAGAAGAAGAAGGAAAAGAAGGAAAAGAATATTAGGCCCGTCGAATTGAAACATTGTGCCTGGTTATAGGAGCTGTTCTGCGTTCGGCTTTTATTCTCCGTTTTGTATCGCTCTTTTTAATGTCTCGCTTAATTTTGGTGGACTTGCTTGGGTCAGTTTTAAGGACTCGCAATTGTTAAAAGTTGCGAACTGCCTTATTGATTTTAAAAAAGGTTTTACCCACAATTCATTGTCTACCATTTGATTTTCAATGTGCAGATGTATAATCTCAAATTGACTTTCTTTTCGATGTGCTTTGCAGTCCATCCTGCCTATGAACTTGTCACCAAACAAAATAGGTAGACAAAAATAACCGTATTGTCGCTTCTCTTTCCGTGTGTAACATTCAAGGCGAAAATCAAAATTGAAAAGTTGCTTAATGCGGTCGCGGTGTATAATTGCATTGTCGAACGGCGATAAAATTCTAATTTGGGACCTATTTTTTCTGACTGCTTTGTTTGCCAAATCACTTGGAATATATACTGAAGGGAACCCCTTTATATCGACCTTTTGGACCGCGCCTTCCTGAAGCATTGAATTCAAAACCTCTTTTACGTAATTTCTTAATGATTCGCCTGTTTTAAGGTGCAAGATTTGTTTTAGGGTTGTAAATCCATAGGCACCCAAATAGGTTTTTACCAAATATTCAGCAAACTCAATTGGACTGGGTTCTGACAAGTTAATATTCTCGGGTAATATTCTTTCGGCAATGTCATACGTTTTCTCCATACCACTGCGCTCACAAATCATTATATCTCCCTGCATAAAAAGTCTCTCAAGAGCTAACTTTGTTGGTTTCCAGTTCCACCAACTTCCTTTTCTTTTATTTTCACTTTCAAAATCTCTTGCTTTTTTGGGGCCTTCGTTGCGGATTTTATCCAATACATACTGCATTACTTTTGGATCCGCATTGTAATAGCGCGAACCATTCCGTTTGACATCCTGCATTTGAGGTAAAACAAAACGGAAATCACTCATAGGAAGATAGGAGGCGGCGTGAAACCAATAATCAAAAACCTCACGCTCTTTTACCAATGCATCTAGATACTCCGGTTTATAGTCAGGAATTCTTGTCCAAAGCGTGTGATGATGCGCACGTTCAACAACTGATAACGTATCTATCTGTAAATACCCAAGTTTTTCCAACGTATTCAGAACTGCCTTTTTCCCTGTTCCGAATGGCGATGTTTGTAGAAGCCCCTGACTCTCTAGTGTAATGCGTCGTAATTGTTGTAATGTCAACTCTACCTGTGTGATATTGATATAAAATAGTATTAAGTAAAAATACCCAATGATCATGAATAAATGATCATTGGGTAACTGGAGTGAATCCTCGGAAGACGGTAGGCTATTCCATCCCGAAACCAGTCCGGGACGTGATTCTGGCCATTAAAAAACTCATCTCATACAGATGAAATAACCATAAGGGGAACCATACCCACCGAGAATGTCCGAAAGACTCTCCGAATCGAGTCCGGAGTCTTTCGGACCGGACTCTTACGGAGAATAACTGATCTCGGGGAGTCGGAATTACCTCAAACGAAAATAGGTTATTCCATCCCGAAACGAATCCGGGACAAGATTCTGACCATTTAAAAACAATTTTATACAGATGAAACTGAAATATAGGTCTCTACTTCTGCTTTGTCTCCTTCATGATATTTTTGTCCATGAACAGTGACATCTGCGCGGTAAGCTCTTTTGAGCTCAGTGTCTTGCCAAATTTCCATCCACGTTTTCAGTATTGCTTCTGGCATTTTCCCTTTTGAAACAAATTTTTCATTCTTACCAACGGAAATTTCTCGTCCTACCAATCCATCAGGCACATTGTCCAATGTTGTTACCGGAAAACCAATGATAAGGGTATATTTTCCTCTAAAATCATTTTCGTAATCTGTATACACAGCATAAATTTCATCCCGCTCTTTATTCGGTATTATATCAGATATATTTTCTCCCCAAAACTTGTCCCAGGTTTCTTCCACGTCCTTTATAGCTTGTCCGTTTTCGTTGGTCGTTTCAGTTGAGATACCTATTATTTTGAAATCGTTCATTTTTCGTTTTGAGTATGTATGAGGATGTTTGTTTTATCTGACGCACAACTTCTTAGAAGCTCGATTTATCTTTTTCGACTTAGTTTTCTCTATCCCAGTAAGCCGGTGGCTCAATGCCCAGGGATCTCAGATACACATATCCCTGTCCCCGATGGTGAATTTCGTTGTCTATAAAGTAAAACAGCGTCCAGTGGATCGGGCCTTCATATTGGCCAAAAGCTACATCCACTTCCTGAAAACGTTCAGGACTAATCTGCGGCCAAAGCTTATTGATCTTCTCAGTCACCTTGTCCCAAAGTTCCAGCAGTTCGGCCTTGGTTTTTGGTTCCTTTATTCCCTCTGATTCCGAAGTTTCGCCAAAGTTTTGCCATTTACCCGAGACGATCCCCTGCACCCCTGGCGCTGCCATGTGCACCATTTCCATGGCCAGTTCGGAAAATGGGCGCATTCCTCCTATGGAATAATTGAATAACTTGTCTTCCGGAAAAGCCTCGATCACTTTGCGGGTAAGTGCTCTGTGTCCCTGCCAGTGCTTAAGGACTGCTTCCGCTGTCATTACTACTGCATCTGCATTTCTTGTTACGTTGTCATTTTGAATGGTGTTGGTTTCCATAATCATCTCGATTTTGTTGTTAAAAAAGTATAATCACAAAGAAAAAAGAGATTGTGACAGCCCTATGTCAGTAGCCTGCACTTATATCATTTTTTGTTTAAGTATTTTGTACCGGGCTTTCCGGACAGAAAAATTATATTCGATTAATCTTCGCCATCATGTAGAACCACACGGGACGTAACAAGTTGGTGCCCTTGCTATGGGTAATGTTCTGATTGAAAAAAGCCAGTCCAGTTTCCCTTGCCTGCGACCGGTACTTGGTTCTATGAGTTTTTTTTGGTTATTTGAGCCTGTCAAATAAACGAACCATGAATTTATATTTTAGAAGGATAAAGTTTTCAATAAAATTTAGCTGGATAGGTGCTATGGCTATCATTATTTTAGCAGGCTGCTCATCCGGAGCCGAAAATCGGCAGCCCGAATGGATCAGCCTGTTCAATGGGAAAGACATGGACGACTGGATGGTAAAGATCAATCACCATGAAGTGGGAGAAAATTTCGGCAATACCTTTCGGGTTGAAGATGGAATTTTACAGGTTCGCTATGATGAATACGGAGCTTTCAATGATCAGTTTGGGCATCTGTATTACAAGCAGCCCTATTCACATTTCCACCTGGTGGTGGAGTACCGATTTGTAGAAGGCTGGCAGCAGGATGCGCCGGAATACACCATAAAAAACAGTGGGATCATGTTCCATTCTCAGGATCCACGAAGCATGAATGTAGATCAGGACTGGCCGATTTCTGTAGAATTTCAGTTGCTGGCGGGTTTGGGTGACGGCAAAGAAAGGCCCACCGGCAATATGTGCTCTCCCGGGACTGATGTGGTTTATGAAGGCAAAGTGGATCCGCGGCACTGTATCAATTCCAGTTCTCAAACCTATGAAGTTGACCAATGGGTACGTGCTGAATTGATCGTCCTGGGCGATTCTCTGGTGACGCACCTTATCAACGGAGACACCGTTTTGCAATATACAAAGCCCCAGATAGGCGGCGGTGTAGTTAATAACTATGATCCGGCATTAAAAAGAGATGGCCAGTTGTTAAAAGAAGGATTTATCGCCCTTCAAAGCGAAGGTCAATCCATTGATTTTAAAAAAGTAGAATTATTGGATCTATCAGATTGTTTCGATCCCGTTTTGGGGTCATACAAAAATTGTTACGAATAAAAAGAGATGTAATGATCATATACGGCATAAAGAATTGTGATACAGTAAAAAAAGCATTGAACTGGCTCAAGGCAAATAACAGAAGCTTTGAATTTCATGATTATAAAAAGGAGGGCATCAGCCTTGAGAAATTGCAAACTTGGAGCAACCAGGTAGGATGGGAAACTTTACTAAATAAAAGGGGTACCACCTGGAGAAAACTTGATGAAGAAACAAGAAATGCCGTTACGGACGAAACACAAGCCGTGCGGGTGATGTTATCCCATACAAGCATCATCAAACGGCCCGTTATTGAAAAAGACGGAAAGGTATTGGTGGTAGGCTTTGATGAAGCAAATTACTCTGCCCGGTTATAAACCCTAATTATGCAATCTCTATTTCAAACTCGCATTTATAGAATTATTACATTGTGTATCCTGTTTGCTTTTGGGAATGGGGCATTATATGCCCAAATGCCGCAGGACTTGCCCAAGCCCAGCGACAATGAGCCAATAGACCTGTCGTCCCCGTTTAGCATTATATTTTATATAGGAATCCCTTTAATTGCCCTTGTTGCCTACATTCTATTAAAGCGAAGGCAGAGACGCAAATAGTAAATAGCTAACAGCTTAATTTGGCACAAGCAATAGCAGCAGTAAACTGGTCATTTAGCAGCACAGTAGTTTATTTGCAGCTCTTCCGGATTTGAAATCCGGAAGTAAATAAATTTGGATTTCTAATCCATGTGGCATTGTTGGTCTAACCGCATTGCAAATGCTATGCTTAAATAGGTCGTGATTGCAAATCCCGACCAGCCGCGGTAACAATCAGCAGCAGTAAAAAGGTCGTTTAGCAGCTCAATTTGACACTGGCAGTACCAGCAGTAAATCGGTCGTTTAGCAGTAATTTGGTCGTTAGCAGCTCTTCCGGTTTAGTCCAATAAGCCCAACTGCTTATTAAAAGGATTAAAACAACAGGAGAAGATTAGCTTCAGGCCTTTCTTTATTAGCGACATTTTTTATTTTTGATTGTCTTTAGAAAAAGCCGTTTGCAAACTGATGTTTTAAAGCTCTGCCGATTCAGAAGTAATTTGGCATATTGTAAATCAGTCACTTATGGGCTGCTGTATAGAATTTGAAATCCGGAAGTAAATAAATTTGGATTTAAAATCCATGTGGCATTGTTGGGTAAAGCCAAATCTTCGGAGGGGCAGCACGCTGCAGCCTGTGTACATCCGCATTCAGTTTAAGGTTTACTCTTAATGAAAAGCATACTGGTTGGAGCAAGCGCAGGCAAAGGGCATTTAAGGTCCACCTCAACGAAGGTAAGTCAGTACTTGTTAAAAACAGATCTGAAGCTCAGCGTCTCCCTCTACCAATGAACAATGCCCGTTGAAATATTAAAAACTAAAAAAGTTCAATTCAATCTTTTTTTAATAAAACAAAAGTCTTATTATTGCTGCACCAGTAACCCAGAATATGTCTTTTTCAGCCCAGCTAATCATTGATGGCACAGAGATGCCGATCCTAAGTT
>CAZWQB010000064.1:0-15651 GCA_964636035.1 uncultured Roseivirgaceae bacterium | reverse complement strand
AAACGATCGTAGTAATCAAATTCGGTAGTCAAGCGATTGTTCAAAAAGCCCAGGTCAAGTCCTATGTTGAATACTTCCGTAGCTTCCCAGGAAAGGTTTCTGTTAACCATTCTCTCGTAAACAAAACCTTTCGCCGTTTCGCCATCAATAATATAATTATTGGTGGTTAATACTTCCTGTTGTTCATACCTGCCAACCCCGGAATTATTCCCCAATCCTCCATAAGAAACCCTGAGTTTACCATCGCTTAACACATTGCCGGTAAATGATTTCACAAAATCCTCTTCAATAAAACGCCATCCTACTGCTACAGAAGGAAAAAACCCATACTGGCTTCCATGTAAAAATTTGGAAGAGCCATCATAACGAAAGTTGGCTTCAATAAGATACTTGTCATAACCTGAATAGTTCAATCGACCAATTACTGAGCGAAGCCCTTCTTCCTGCGTATATCCGCGATTTCTTTGATTATCGGGCAGAGCGGCATCAAGTTCCTCCAGCGTGGGGTGAACACGATCCATCCTGCTGGCCTCATGGTATCGGGTGAACCAATATTCTTCGCTATACACACCTAATGCTTTTATGTTATGGTTTTCTCCAATGTTAAACTCATAATTCAATTGCCCGGTAAACATGTTTTTGTGGCCCGAGCGGATATAATTATCAACCCCAGCATTGATAGAGACGAATTCTCTGGCACCGTCGGTTCCGGTTTGGAAGTTGAAAGACCGGGTCGGCATCGGGGCATACGAGTCAAACTGGTTATAAACGTTCAGGTAATAATTAACCCTTGCGGTCAAGCCTTTTACGGGCGACCAGTCTAAATAAACATTACCGTTTCCCTCCTGACGCTCCTGATTGGTCCGGTTATTCATAATGACGCTGTAAGGCTGAAATGCCATAGGATCTTCACCATAAGCCATTGCCCCTCCGAAGCGGCCCGTAGCAGGATCATAAGGAAGCACTCCGGCCACTGCAAATCGCATTCCGTCACCATCCCATACTGATTGGATTCCACCTTCCGTGACGCCGCTGCTCAATGAATATGTGAAGTCAGAGGAGTTTCCATAAAGCTTGACACCCACGTTCATATTTTCACGCAATTTGTAGTCATAATTTATACGTGCGTTAAATTGGCTGTAATCATTGTTGAGCTGAATTCCTTGTTGGTCCAACATACCCACAGATATATAAAATTTTGAATGCTCGTTACCGCCGGAAGCTGAAAGGTTGTGCCGCTGCAAAACTCCCGTTCTGGATGTAACATCAAACCAGTCGGTATTTGGATAGGCTAAAGGATCAACCATGCCCATGGCCATCCACTCATCAATGGTACCATTTCTGAACGTCATGTTCTCAGGAAGCGAATTGGTGGAAGCCGCCCGCTGTTGCACCGTTAAAGCACGCGGATAGTCAGCCATGAAATTGTGGCCTTTTGTAGGGCTTTCAATTGCAGTAGTACTCGAAAAATTAATAGTGGCATCTTTATTACTGCCCGATTTGGTTGTAATCAATATTACCCCGTTTGCTCCCCGCGAGCCATAAACAGCGGCAGAAGCGGCATCTTTCAATACAGATACGCTTTCGACATCATTCATATCAATCTTGTTGATATCCACGTCAGGCATTCCGTCCACCACAATTAAAGGATTACTGTTGTTGACAGAACCCAATCCTCGTATAATTAGGTTCGCCTGGTTTCTACCCGCCATACCACTAGATTGTACAGCCGATAGCCCTGGTATTAAGCCCGAAAGACCGGATGAAACATTGGCCATTGCCCTGCTGGAGATTTGTTCGTCAATGGTTACGGAAGAAACCGCTCCAACCACCTCTGATCTCTTTTGCGTGCCATATCCTACCACTACAAGCTCGTCCAGGGTTTTTATATCCGGCACCAAACTCACATTGATAGAAGTCTGCGTCCCAACCTGGACTTCTTCAGACAGGTAACCTATAAAAGAAAATACCAGGACTGCGTTTTCATCGGGAACAGAAAGCGCGTAATTGCCATCCATATCGGTAACGGTGCCTATATTTGTATCTTTTATTAGAATGTTCACTCCCGGTATCGGCTCACCGTCCATCTCCGTCACCTGCCCCCGGATTTCAATATCTAAGGTGCCGGAAGGGTCAAGCTTTGGGATACTACTGCCTTCTTTAAAAACCAGCGCATCACCTGCAGGTGGAGCAAAGTGTGCATTACTTAGAGCAACCTCCGAAAAACTCAGACAAATAAAGGCTGTGGCCAACCCCAATCTGCCCATCCGGTGCGTATTTCTTTTGTTCATAAACTAATTGTTAAATTGATCAATAAGTGATTCAAGTTATTTGTGTATTCTTCTTGCATTACGGTGTTCTGACAGAATTACAGCGCAGCTTCAAAACAAATCAAAGCCGGGGGTGTCAAAATCATATATTAGATAATCTTCAAATTTAAGCATTCCATTCGACACGTTTTCATCGTGGTATTACAGCCCAAGTGGGACTTTCGCAAATATGAATCTAAGGAGCTACCGATTTCAACGGTTTGCCTGGTTTGTTTCATTCAGACAACCGGTACTCCACATTAGATTAATGATGACATAAAGCGGTAAATCCGGCATTTAATTCGATTGCGAAACCATTGCTATAAAACTATGGCTAAATTATAATTCCATCTACATAAATTTTGACAACAAGTGATACATATTTTGCAACGCTGCGAAATACTGCTTTATTTCTGCAATTATCCGCTTAATTTTAAGAAAAAGACAGACGATTATAGTGTCCCACAGCACCAGTTATTCAGCATTTGTTTTCCTTCGCAGACAACCGGGAAAACTCGTGCATTTTAGCTATTCCTGTTCCTTCAGTAATTTTATAATTGTTTACTGGCATCCCCACATTGCCATGTCAGAAGCAAAAAAGACAAGTAAAAGGCTCGCCGAACCTTTTACTTATCCATTCACTGATTACTCTATAATCAATGTTTGAGAAGATTTAAATCCCCCCACGTTCACCTTAAGATAATATATGGAAGGTCGTAAGCTTTCAATAGTTAGCATTCTTCGATACGCGCCTTTTTTTACATCCTTGAAGCTACTAAGCAAGGTTCCGGAGCTATCGTACAGCGAAAGCAAGATCTCACCATTTTCGGGAGTGTTGATCTCCACTTGAAAGTTACCACGTGAAGGATTTGGGAAAACGCCTATGCTTTGCAGATCTGTAGATGATTTTAAGAGGTTCACCTTCTGATTCGCCGACTGTGGAGCAAGCGTACCATTCATCAGGGCGGCAATTTCAGTATCACCCAAAGCCCTGCTGAA
The DNA here is from genome assembly GCA_964636035.1 of uncultured Roseivirgaceae bacterium. Taxonomy (GTDB): domain Bacteria; phylum Bacteroidota; class Bacteroidia; order Cytophagales; family Cyclobacteriaceae; genus CAMPJM01. The sequence goes on along the minus strand of CAZWQB010000064.1, from coordinate 12,343 downwards.
GATTGCCATGTCATCTATAAGGGCATTCAGATTGGGGTCTGCTGCAAACTGGGATTTACCAAACCAGTTTTGACTGGTATGGCCCAAATCTGAAGGCTTGAAGGTCATGTTGTTATTACGTCCCGCCTCTGCTGCATTTACATACAAAACACCCTCGTTTCCGGATAAAGTGACCGCCAGGTGGTACCATTGGCCGGGGCTAAGCACAGCCGAACTGTTAATTTGTTCCTGTGTAGTAGAATTGCCTCTTATCGTGAAGCGTACTGTTCCGGTAGTGCCATTTCGGGGCGTCAAATACATATAAGAGGATGTTCCCGAGCCAAAGTCAAATAAACGAGCCCAGTTTGTATATCCGTCGAGTTTCACCCAGCCCGCAACGGTTATCTCTTCCAAAGAACTAACTATTCCGGCAGGGAGGCTTGCATATCCATCTGAAGAACCGTCCAGGTCAAGTCCATTTCCATTTTTTCCACTTATGAAACTTGCACCCGATCCAAGCGTGGCTGTATGGCTTCCCCATGAGTCGGCAGCACTGCTGCCGTTGCTCTCATTGAAATTCCACAAGCTGTATTTGTCCTCTTCCAATGGTGGGGATGTAGATGGGTTACCCTCAAATTCAGCCATTATCTCTGCGGCACTCAAGGCCCTGCTAAAGATCTTAAAATCGTCAATGATGCCGTTTAAATGTGGATCTGTAGCCCATTGGGACTTACCGAGTCTGTTTTTGGTCGAATTTCCCAAATCAGAGGGCCGCTTGGTCAAATTTTCATTGCGACCTACCTCTACGCCGTCCACATACAAAATGCCTAAGTTGCCCGACTGGCTTACTGCAATATGATACCACTCCCCTACAACAAGCGCAACAGAACTCCCAATTGTTTGCGACGGCTCGTAGGAAGTTGTTCTTATGGCATACCTGACGTTGCCTGCAGTACCACCGGTTCCAGGTATTATCACCATGTTTGAACCTTCATTGGAGCCAAAATCAAATAGTCGATTTCCTTTTGAAGAAGCATCCATTTTTACCCAGCTACTGATGGTAAAATCGTCTAAGGTGCTGACAACGCCGGTGGGCAAGGTGGCATAAGCATTTGAGGTGCCGTCCAATTTTAAGCCATTATTGTCCTTGCCACTCACAAAGCTTGCCCCCGAGCTCAGGTTGATGGTATTGTTTCCCCAGGCGTCTGCTGCTGTAGTGCCACTGGTTTCGTCAAAATTCCAATAGCTCAACTCGCCGGGGCCGGAGGGGTCGGGTGGCGTGACTGATGTAGTATCTGCATAAAGATAGTTCTCCAAAACCGCCATTTGAGGCCGGTCAGATCCGTCGTTATTTGGATGCACAGACATTCTGTTGGTACCCCATCTGGACCCCGCTGCCCAATAGGTTCCGTTCACACCATTTTCTTTCAGATATTGAAGTGCATTTTCCAATACTACGTTCCACCTGGGGTCATCATCAGGTATGCCATATTCACCGACAAAACCCCGGACCCCATGCTGGTTCAGCCAATTGACAAAGGGCGCTAAACGATCTACCCCTGTTGAAGGAGAAGCATTTTCGTCGTCATAACTTTCATTGTATATTCCTTCGGAAGTGTTGTCAAAATACACATGTGCCTCGTAAATCAGATCGTCCGATGGATCTACCAATAGCCTTAAATTATCACTTACGCGAGGCCATTCTCTGGAAGAGCTCCAGCTAGGGCCGCCGACCATGATCGCAGTCTGGGTATCCGTTGTCCTGATGGAATCGATAATTCCCTGCGCGATATCAAACCAGGGTGTATCAGAGCGCATGTCATGGGGTTCGTTCATCAATCCATATGCGTAAATGTTGCCAAAATCCTTAAATTCATCTGCAATCATTCTCCATGCATTCCCAACATGCGCAATTGTTAATGCAGGATCGCCAATAATTCTTTCTACACCACCATCCTTTCTTCTCCCATAATTATGCATATCCAGCAATATCCACATGCCCCGTTTTCTGGCTTCCCACACCAAATTTTTCAGTTCGTTAATATCTCTTTCAGCAAATGGTCCATTCAACTGAGGCTGGAGTCGTTCCCATTTAAACGGCACACGCATGAGCGTCAAGCCTTTTGCTTTAAAGTAATCGAGTTCAGCAGATTGGGGATATTGGTAATCTGCGTTAGAAAACTCTGCCCCCGCCAGATTTACACCGAATGGTGCCGGCGTAAAAGATGGCATGGGTGCCGGGGTAGCCGGAGCCTCTAACATTTTAATATAATCCACACTTACTATTGCCCCATTGGAATTGGCAGGAACAGGCATAGGAATTTCAAATCTGATGGATTCGATATCGCCACTCCAACGGCTATCATGCGTCAGGTCAATTATGTACTCATTGAAATCAGCATCCTGAACAGATACTAAAAAGTCGTAACGGATACCTACTCCATCTTTTACCCAATAAAATCGGGCTCTCCGGCTTTGAGTACCATTTTTTAGCCTTATTACAATTTGCTTAGACACGTTAGGATCTAAGGTAACGCCCGAGGGGACTACATACTGAAGATCGGGGTAGCCCATACTGGTAGAAGCAGTAAGATTTAATATGCCATTGGACGTGTTCGGATTAGCATAGTTGATAATATCCCAACCTTCTACCGAATTGCCCACGACCGGGTCATCAAAGTTCCATGTGTGCGTTGCCGGGGATTGCTGTGCCTGGATGGTTGCGCCAAGGAACAAGAACATTATAAAAAATAAAACTTTTTTCATGGTGAACATATTTATAGTTGTCAATAAAAAATTACCCTATCACCTCATCCTTAGAAGAATAAGCGTTCTCGTTAGAATAGACATAGGGCCTTCAGAGAAAGTGAACAAGTGCTGGCGCCCGCACTCATTGATTCCCGGAGTTACAAGATTTAGTTATAGCAAAGTAATTAGCAAAAATTTCGAGTCATGGATCAATAGTATTCAATTACCATATTTACAGCTCAATAAAGTGTCCAACTGCTACACATGCCTCAACGCGCTTTAAACTTCCGCAATCGTTACCGGAATGATGCATTGAATTTGATTTTCTCTTTTTTTTGTGCTGTGAATATTTACTATAGTTTTACTGAGAAATGTATGGCTGATGGTGTTTTTGGTGTAACACTACTAGTCCCAAAACCAGCACCAGCATTAAAAATCAAGAAAAAATCTTACTTAAAAAATATCTAGTCAGGTGCAAAAAAACACACATTTTTTTATAATAACCACCTCTTAATCTTCTCTTTAGAAATGGAGAAAATTTGCTTGTATGTGTACTTCTTTATCGTCCATAAAAGCCATAAATTCCGGAAACCGGAGCATCTATTCTGGCATCCTTAAAGCTGAGTCGTTATCCTGAATTAGCGACCGGTCAACATTTTAAATGTATTAACCTATTCTCACAATTCAAATTCAGAATTTAGCAATATTAGACAATTCTATCAACACATAAAGTAAAACAAATGAAATCAAAACTATCTGAAAATCGCTACACAGAAGATTCAGTCGGATATTTTTGAACGAACAAATCCTCAACACGGATAATTCTATCCACAGGAGCAAAAAATTCTGACTTAGAAAATTGTGAGATGTAACCAAATGATGGTTGAGCAGGCTGAAAATCAAATAATAAAAGGCCAAACTACCGGACAATCAACGTGCGAGATTGTATGAACCCGGGCATTTGAACCGTAATAAAGTACAAACCAGGAGGAACATGATCGAGGGCGATTTCTTTGTCATATTCACCTCTTTTCACGTCCGCAAATCTATCAATCAAAACTCCCAAAGCATTATGCACCGACACTAAAACTTCCCCATTCTGCGCTGCTGATATTTTCAACTTGAATTGCCCTTGAGCTGGGTTTGGGTAAACATCAAGCTGCTTTAGCTTCTCTATATCATCCCCTACGCTTAATGGCAAACCTGGCGATTCAACAACTTCTGATTCGGGACCTGCTCCTGCCATATTCAAAGCCGAAATCGAATAATAATAGGTTGTTAGATCAGCCACTTCTTCATCCGCAAATAAAGTTTCGGTAATTCCCCCGGCAATAATTTCATAAGGACCTTCTTCATTCTCGGCCCGCTTTATTGTATATCCACTTGCTCCTTCTACTGCATCCCAGCTTATATTGATGATCCCTCCGGCTACTCTCTCAGCAACAAGGCCTGTTGGTGCTTCGTCCGGAGGAGTGTTGAAGGCAAAGTCCAGATAGTCAATCTCGAATCCACCACTGATAATCTCAAATTTAAGCTCATGAACACCTGCTGCCAAAGCTGGCACTTCAAAAGTCATTTCTGCCCATGGGTAACTCAAAGGAAGTGCAATATCACCGGAATACACTTCGCCGTTTGCCGTGATGTTGATCACCGGACTTGCCACCGTTTTATACCGCATGGTTACTATAAAACTGGCCTCCTCTTTAACTTCAACGGTGTATTTCAACCATTCACCAGCTTCCGTAGCTGTGATCTGATAGTTTCCGTCGTCAAAGATTGTACGAAAATCCACATCACTATGCCGATACGAAATCGCTGGATGGACGTTTCCGATAGTGGAATCAAAATAACCAACGCCCTGTCCACCCTGATCAAAATCTTCTACCTGTACCGGGCCGGGAAGGGTCAATTTCACGCCTTTTAGTTTAACTTTCCTTACACTTCCGGTGCCCTCGTCATTGGTTGCACTAATTTCAATCTCGTGTGTGCCCACCGGAATGGTACCGGATATCTCCTGCGTTGTCGCGTCAAAAGTAAGTCCATCAGGAAGTCCGTTGACCGTAAAGCTTGTAGGGCTGTTAGTGGCAGTGACTTGGTACAAAACAGGTTTATTGATGTTGAATGTGGCTGCATAAGGGCTGGTAATCTCAGGTTGAGGCGGAGGTGCATCTGCATAGGAATAATTTTCCAACACCGCCATTTGCGGCCGGTCTGTCAGATCGTTGTAAGGGTGCACGGCCATATGATGATCGCCCCATCGTGAGCCCGCAGCCCAATAGGTGCCATTGATATGATTTTCCTTTAAATAAGCCAAAGTCTTATCAAGCACAACGTTCCATCTCGGATCATCATCAGGCACGCCGTACTCACCGATAAATCCACGGAAATTATACTTTTCAAGCCATTCCACAAATGGCCTAATCCGTTCTATTCCAGTGTTCTCGGTGGTATTTTCATTGTCGTAGTCTTCGTCATAAGTACCTGAAGCATCGTCGTCAAAATAAGCATGCGCCTCAAAAATCAGGTTATCAGAAGGATCCACAAGATTTCTTAAATTGTCGCTTACGGCCACCCATCGCTCGGAAGAACTATAGCTTTCCCCTCCTACCATGATAGCGGTATGCGTATCTACTGTTCTGATTGCTTCAATAGCTCCCTGGGCAATATTCACCCATGGCGTATGGTCCCGCATCCCGTAAGGCTCATTCATCAGCCCATAAGCATAAATGTTTTCAAAATCTTTGAACTCTTCGGCCAGTTTCTTCCAAACATCAGCAAAATGGGCGATCGTCAATCCATTTTCCCCAATTACCGAAGTCACCCCATTCACAGGCCTTCTACCATAGTTATGGATATCAAAAAGTACCCACATGCCACGAGTCCGGGCTGCCCATACAAGATTCTTTAATTCATTAAGGTCTCTTTCAGCCAGAGGGCCATTTAGCTCCGGCTGTATCCGCTCCCATTTAAAAGGCACACGAACCAGGTTCAAATTCTTCGATTTAAAATAATCCAACTCGGCTGACTGAGGATATTCGTAGTCGTTCCCTGCGAAGCCGGCACTTGCCAAATTGACACCAAAAGGTGCCGGTATCATAGAGGGCATTGCTGGTGGGGGTGCCGGAGCGGTTAAAAGTCTTATGTAATCTACACTTACTATGGTACCGACTGATGCGGCAGGCACTGGCATGGGTATTTCAAATCGGATGGACTCTATATCTCCGCTCCAGCGGCTATCATACGACAGATCGATGACATATTCCTTAAATTCTGTATCTTCTATGGTGATAAGAAAATCGAACCTATATGGAGTCCCCTCCTTTACCCAATAAAATCTTGCCCTCCTGCTATTGGTGCCGTTCTTAAGGCTGATAACAATTTGCTTGCTAACGGCAGGGTCTATTGGTGTGCCTTCGGGAACAACATATTCCAGGTCAGGATATCCTGTATTGGTGGTGGTAAGATGAAGCACGCCGTCTACGGTATTGGGATTGTCATAATTAATAGCCTCCCAACCTTCAACTTTCTTGTTTACAACCTGATCTTCAAAGTTCCAAACATGGGTAGGATCTGAAAATTGCGCACTCACAATTAGCGGCATCCCGATAAGGAACATCAGATACAAGTAAACGTTTTTCATAATCCTGTTTTTAAAAGCGGTCCAAAAAAGGCCACGATTCGCGTGATAATCCTATAAATTTCGCTGCAGCACTTCTTTAAAAAACCGCCCCTGACGAGAGGGTGTAAAATCATAATCTTCCAGCATGGCAGGTGACCAATGAGGGTCAAAACACCATACAGTGTAGGAAATTCCACGTTCATCGAAGAAAGCAATGATGGCTTCAGCATAGGTTTCATCTCCAACCACAGGAATGTGTTCACCCCTTTCGCCTGCGCCTACAAAACCAAACTCCGTAGCCACGATGGGGTAATGCGCTGCTACCTTGCCAAAGTCTTCCTCCCATTTAGGCTCCCAGGGCTGCTCCCTCTTTTGTGGATAAGGGTGAGAAACATAAGCAACATTTGGATGCGTGACAGGATTTTCTATTACCTCGTCCAGCAAATAGCCCCAATCCATACCAGCTACCAGGTAAATTTTTTGGTCGTCGACCGTGTTAACTTCTTCAATAAGCTCTTCAATCAGTGGCTTCCAGGTTTCCCAGCTCAGTTCACCCAACTTCCCTTTGTCGTCAGTAGGCTCATTAAACAATTCAAACAGTGCCGCCGTGGCATTGCCTTTGTACCTTTCTGCCATGGTTTTCCAGAAATCCACTGTTTCTTCCATAGTAGTCGCATATCTGTCAGAAGGAAATTTGAGCTGAACAAGGTTTCCGATCGAATGCCAGTCAAGGATTACATACATGCCAGTCTCTGTTGCCCAGTCCATTCCCTGATCTAAAAGCCTGAGGTAATCCTCTCTTCCCCTTTCCCGCCAGGCACCGGGATGTATGGCAAATCTGACGACATTGCAGCCCCAGTTGCTTGCTTCCTGGAAGAATTCGAGGTTCCAATACCCGTCTTTTTCCAGCTTGTCAGGGTCTGCAAAACTCACCCCCTCCAACCTAACAATCTGACCCTCAGCATTTGTAAAAACATTGCCTTTCACCTTTAAAGCCGGCAGACCTTCTTTAACGTCCGCCTTCGGCGTGGTACAGGAAAATGCAACAAAAAGTATTAAAATAAGAAAAGAGAGCTTTTTCATTGTATAGGTATCCATCATGTTAATATTCATACGTCCTTTCAATAGGCTTGCGATTGACAAATTTGTCATTTCGCATAAAGGTATTTTTCAACAATCACCATCTGTGGCCTGTCTTCGCCGTTGCGCGGCTGAATGGACAGTTTGTATTTTCCCCACCTTGGCCCCGCAGCCCAGTAAGTTCCGTTGACACCGTTCTGTTGCATGAAGGCCATCATGTTGTCTAACACAGGTAGCCATTGCGGATCATTGTCAGGCACGCCATACTCACCAATAAAGCCCCTGAAATTGTTCTCCTTCAACCAGGAAATAAAAGGCTGCAATCTTTCCACACCAGTAGTTGGCGTCGTCTTTTCTTCCTCATAAGAAGCTCTGTAGGCACCTGAAGCATCGTTGTCAACATAAACATGTGCCTCAAAAATCAAATTATTTGCAGGATCTTTTAAGTTTTTCAAGTTATCGCTGAATGACATCCACCTTGCAGCAGAGCTCCAGCTATCGCCTCCAACGGCAATGGCCGTGCTTTTATCTACCTCCCGGATGCTGTTAATGATGCCTTGTGCAATATCAAACCAGGGAGTCGATTCAAGCATGTCATGTGGCTCATTCATGATTCCATAAGCCCAGATATTGTTGTAATGTTTAAACTCATTGGCAATCCTTCGCCATGCGTCTGCCACATTTTCTATGCTCAGGCCAGGCGAGCCAATGATCTGCGAAGCTCCATTGATATGTCTCCTGCCGTAATTGTGCATGTCTAAAATCACCAACAGCTCACGGTCGCGGGCGGCATCTACAAAAGCGCGCATGTCGGCCAACTCCTCTGCATCAAGCGCTTCGTTCATTACAGGCTGAATTCGCTCCCACTTAAAGGGCAGCCGGAATAATGTTAACCCTTTGGATTTGAAATAATCAAGATCACTGGCGGTCGGATAGCCATACTCTTTGCCGTCTATTTTTCCAAACTCTGCACCGGCGAGATTTACGCCAAAGGGCGCGCCATTTTCTGACTGCGCCGTTTGTTTCTGAACCTTACAACCAGCACCTGCTAACACAATAGCAATTAAAAGGACAAATTTTCTGTACATTAACTATGATTTACTTTTTATAAATAATACTGGGCCCAACCTGTTTCAGCCCCACTTACTGCGTAAAATTTCAACAATGTCTCCGCACATCGTTAACCTTTGACCGGAACGACTGCAGTCCCAACGCTACTTAATAATTACAGCACTTGTTTGAGAAAAATGCCCCACGCGAGTGTGTATATAGTACAACCCGGCGGGAATTCCACGAACATCAAACGCTTTATTATAAACACCACTCTTTACATCTCTTACGGTGTGCACTAACTCCCCGAGGGTGTTGTAAATCCGGATATCAACTTCTCCTTTTTGAGAACCCAGTAATTCCAGAAAAAGCTGGCCATAAGATGGATTAGGATAAATATTTAGAATTCCCGCTTCCTGCTGCGCTTCATTTACACTTAAGGGTGTTCCTGGCACCGTTGCAATCTCAGAGTCCGGCCCTTCGCCGATTCTGTTTGTCGCTGCAATCCTATAGTAATAAGTTGTTATACTTTCTACTTCTTCATCAACAAAAGTGCTGCCGGAAACTGCCTCTGCTATAGTCTTATACGTTCCCGATGCTGATTCAGACCTTTTTACCACATAGCCGGTAGCTCCATCTACTATCCCCCAGCTTAAGGCTACCGCACCGTCACTGCGCCTGTTTGCAACTACCGCTGTTGGAGCATCTTCCGGCGTCTGATCTAGTGTAAGTTCAAAATTATCAAGTTGAAATCCTCCGCTGATAACCTCGATTTTAAGTTCATGAAAACCTGGTGATAGCTGAGGAAGCTCAATGGTCATATCTGTCCAGGGATAGCTGAAGGGCAAGGCTATGTCTCCGGATGCATCTTCACCATCTACTATAAACCTAATAATGGGCTCGGCAATCGTTTTGTATGTCATTTTCAAGAGATAATGACCTTCCTCCTCCACATCAATCGTGTACTTCACCCACTCTCCATCTGCAATATTGGTAATCTGGTAATTACCATCAATAAGCGCTCCTACATCCACATCATCATTGCGATAAGATATACCTGAATGCGAATTTCCAACTGTTGTATCAAAATAGCCTACATTTTGACCGCCACCGTCGTAGTCCTCGGCCTCAATGAGTCCCGGAACTGTCAGATGAACTCCTCTTAATGCTACCTCTCTTACAGCACCTGTACCTTCACCGTTGCTGGCACTCATCTGAATCAAATGTACACCTTCGGGAACAGAACCAGATATAACCTGCGTACCTTCATTAAAACTCAGTCCGTCAGGCAGTCCGGAAACCTGGTAATTTGTTGGATTATTCGTTGCTGTTACCTTATAGGATACCGCGTCCGCTATGTTGAAGCTGACAGCATAAGGGCTGGTAATCTGTGGTTGAGGCGGAGGAGCATCCGCATAAGAATATTTCTCCAGCACTTCCATTTGTGGACGGTCTGATAGGTCGTTGTAGGGATGGACAGACATGTGGTGATTTCCCCATCTTGAACCTGCTGCCCAATAGGTGCCATTGATATGGTTTTCCTGCAAATACGCCAGTGTTTTATCTAAGACAACATTCCACCTGGGGTCGTTATCCGGCACCCCATACTCCCCCACGAAGCCTCTGAAATTGTATCGTTCCAACCATTCCACAAAAGGCTTAAGACGATTTATACCCGTATTTTCAGTGGTATTCTCTTCATCGTAGCTTTTATCATAAGAACCTGAAGCATCATTGTCGAAATACACATGTGCCTCAAATATCAGGTCGCCCGAAGGGTCAACAAGATTTCTCAGGTTGTCACTCACTGACTGCCAACGGTCAGCAGAACTGTAGCTTTCCCCTCCTACCATAATTGGTGTTTTGGTATCTACAGTCCTTATAGCATCGATCATTTCCTGGGCTATATTCACCCATGGCGTGTGGCTTGTCATCCCATAAGGCTCATTCATTAGCCCGTAGGCATAAATGTTATCAAAGTCCTTAAATTCTTCTGCTAGTCTCCTCCAAACATCGCCCGCACTCTCTATGGGCAATTCAGGCTCACCAATAACATAAGTGGTTCCATCAACTTTGTTTCTGCCATAGTTATGCATATCTAACAGCACCCACATCCCGCGGGTCCTTGCATCCCATACAAAGTTTCTAATCGCATTCAGGTCCTTTTCTGCCAAAGGACCATTGATTTCCGGCTGAATCCTGTGCCATTTAAAAGGCAGTCGTATCAGCGTCAGGCCTTTTGATTTAAAGTAATCCAATTCGGCAGCGTGCGGATATTGATAGTCGCTCTCGTTGGCAAAATCCCCACCCGCCAGATTTACTCCGAAAGGTGCCGGAACTCTTGAAGGCATGGGTGCCGGGGCAGCAGGGGCCTCTAAAAGTTTGATATAATCCACACTGACAATAGCACCCACTGAGCCAGATGGTACGGGCATAGGAATTTCAAACCTTATGGATTCGATATCGCCGCTCCAGCGGGTATCATGCGTCAAATCAATCACATATTCGGAAAATTCCTCATCCTCAATAGTGACCAGAAAGTCATGCCTAATGTTCTCGCCATCTTTTACCCAGTAAAACCGTGCCCTTCTGCTACTGGTACCATTTTTAAGCCGAATTACGATTTGTTTGGATATTGCCGGATCAAAGGGGTTGTCGGCAGGAACAGTATATTCCAGATCAGGATAGCCCGTATTTGTTGCCGTCAGGTTTAAAATCCCCCCGGCTGTATTGGGATTATCATAATTTATAATCTCCCAGCCTTCTACCTTGTTATTTACTACAGGATCATCAAAGTCCCACACATGGGTAGCTTCACTCTGTTGTGCATGCAGGCCAAAAGCGCACCACATGCAACATATTAGGGAAAGGTATAATTTCTTCATATTATTTCAACTAAAATGATAATTTAAAAATGCTTATACGCAGCCTACCTGGCACCGCACCTCATTTCAGGTCAGCATTTCTATAGATTACACGTTAATGATCAGCCAGATGAAAGAGCAAGTTTAGGTTTCCTTCATCTGGCCTGTTTTTATTTAAAGTTCGTCAGTTTAAATACCCACGCATGCTCACTGGGAGCATTCGCAGGACTGATGGAAGGAGGCGTGATCACTAACTTGCCCTTTGAGGATTTGAACTTAACCTTCTGATCACTTCCTACCAGGCTCACTTTGGCAGCTTTTTGTACTCCTGCAACGACAAGCTCATCCTCCGGCCATTCTGTGCAGATCACATACAGATCATTTCCTTTTAAGGTATAGAAAACCCCATTTTCCTTCATATTTTTGGGTCTTTTGCTCCATGCAGTAGTTCCATAGATAGCTTCACCGTTTACTTCCAGCCATTTGCCCATGTCCAGCAGTCTTTGTTCCATAATTACGGGAATGAGGCCATTAGCCTTTGGACCAACGTTTAGCAGCAAATTACCGCCATTGCTTACTTTATCGATCAGAAGATCAATCAATTGCTTGGAAGAAAAATAGTGTTCAACCCTCTCAAACTGATTGTAACCATAAGACGTGCCGATACCCCTGCTTTCTTCCCAGGCGTGTTCAATGGCTTCGGAACTTACTTCATCACCAATCAGATCATATTCTGTGGTGTAATACCCACCATGCTTGCTCCTCGTTTCTTTGCCCCATCTGTCGTTCACAACAACCGAATTTTTTACGGGAGATTCATTGTATAACCAGGCGAGAAATTCTTCACTCTTAAGCTCTTCGCTGGTGTAATCCCACTCCCCATCAGAGAATATTACCTCAGGCTCGTAGCGGTTTACCAGGTCCTTCATTTGCGGAATCATATGTTCAGTGGTCCACCTGTCGATATTTTCAGTATACAATGGTTTGTTCCACTCCAGGAGCG
>CAZWQB010000063.1:8791-15823 GCA_964636035.1 uncultured Roseivirgaceae bacterium | reverse complement strand
TTTTTAAAGTATATCGGGCCGAACTAAAAATTCTTTTTATATTCCTGGTGCCTTTGCGTATGCTTTTGCATCTAAACTAGATGATAATTCCAAAGCTAAAGGCATTCAGTTCCGGGCCATGGTTTTCTTTAAAGAGCGTATTGAGGTCGTAGTTCGCAAATAGATCCAATCCTCTGTAGCCCAACTGTAGCCTCAGTCCATACCTTAAGTTGTTCAGGTAAAAAGAGCCGCTGTCTTTATCTTTTTCGACGTCATTGTTTTCTTCAAATTTAAATTTGGTGTGGCTGCCCAAACGATAACCGATGTAGGGGCCGAAGCCTACCCTGAGACCTTGTCTATTGTACTTGGTGATCCTGACCGGGCCTTCCGAAAAATTCAATGCTTCTTTCCTTCTTCCCTGAGAAAAGTCTAAGAGAGGCACCAACGAAAAATTAATAAAGGAGGCAGTGAGCTTACTCTTAGAGCCATTTATTTCAGCAGGAACTTCTTCGAACAGAACAGTATTTTCTCCTTTGATGATCCTGATATCAGGATTTTCCATTTTGAAATTATACCAGCTTACGCCACCCCCCCACTCCAGGTAGAAAGCGCCGGCAATTTTAGACCTTCTCTTTGAGGTAAGCCCCACGTACCATGATCCGAACGGTTTAACGGCATAATCCTCCGAATTGGTGGCTCCAAGGTTTCCGTCTTCAAAGTAGTTGTTGAGCCCAAATTCAATATTGAAGCTGTGCTTGCTTTTACCGCGTTCTCTGGTTTTAAACCCGGGTGCTTCAATCACGATACTTTTTTGAACGTCATTCTCTTGATTCTCAGGGTCGGATTGCGATGCAAGCTTATCATCGTCATCATCATCTCGTTTTTCTAAAAGAATAGTAGTATCCGCCAAATACCTTTCTCCACTCTGATCTTCAATTTTTAAGTAACTGACTTCATCTTCTGATTCTTCGATTTCCATACGCAAATCCCTGAGCATGGCATTGATATCATAATCTGCGAGGGCATCCAGGTCTTCTTCGTCATTTACATAAATCACAATTTTACTTTCGTTGCCGAAGTTTATAATGATTGTATCAGCAGGGGCATTTTCCTGTGCCCGTCCTTCATTTACAAGACAAAAGGATATCAGGGTGGCAAAAAATGCCGCCGTTTTTAATAAATTTTTCATAAGTGTTCTCTAGTTAATGTTTAGAAATACAGATGGTATCGTTTAAAAAATGAGCTATCTGATCTATGGGCGTTATTCATCTTTATCTTTAGAATCTTCTTTATTAGTATCGAAGGCAAACAGATCATCTTTGGCCTGCCTGATTTCTGCAAGCCCGATTTCTCCGGCTTTTACATCCTTCACCGCGGCAACCAGTCTCTTGAATGAAAAAGAAGGATCTTCCTGAGCAGCTTCTTTGTCAGCATCCGCCATCAGCGTCCGTCCTTGTTTGCGTTTTCCAGACCGGAATTCAATGCTTACAGGAGGAGGGGTTTTTTTAGCTTCAGCTTGGTCCTTTTTATTATCGGCCTCTCCAACGTTTGTCTGATCTGGCTGTTCATCCGGATCTTTACCTGAATTCATTACCACATATTGCTTAACAACAGGTGACTCGAGGAAGAACGAGCGTTCCGCATTGGGCGCTTTCGTTATCAGTTTTTTCTCTTCTCTCGCTTCTATCGGCTTAGGATTGTCAGGAGAATCAGTTTTCGGTTTTGGTTTTAAGGATTTTTGCGCCTGCAGATTTTCTTGTCCCTCTGATGGATGGAGAGACACATCAGGTCGTGTGGCTTCTTCATCAGATATAATGCCGTTCGATGCTACCTGATCTCCGTTTGATGTATTTTCGTTCCTAAAGATCAGAAATCCGCTTATACAAACTAAAAGTAGCACAGCAGCTTTTTGCCACCATAAAAAGCCCACTCTCTTCTCCTTTTTCGTTAATTCGCTGTTAAGCTTCTCCCAGGCTAGCGGGGAGGGTAACTTCGAATGCCCCTCTAGCTTTTCTTTAAATAAATTATCTATGCTTTTATCCTTCATGACTTATTTGCTTTTCTAGTTCCACTCCCGAGATCTTTGACAGTTCTTTTTGAATTACAATTCTTGCTCTGCTCAATTGAGATTTAGAAGTATTTACCGATATTTGAAGCATGTCTGCAATTTCCTGATGCGTATATCCTTCAATCGCATACAAGTTGAAGATTGTTCTATAGCCAACCGGCAGTTTGCAGATGAGGTTTAATAAGTCATCGGCTGCTAACTGGCTTTCAATCGCCTCTATGTTTACCTCGTACTGCGCATTCTCAATATCTACCTGCATGTAAATGTTTTTGTTTTTCCTGATGTACTGTAGCGATTCGTTGACCATTATTTTTCTAATCCATCCTTCAAAACTTCCTTCACCATGAAATTGGTCAATTTTTTCAAAAATTTTCATAAAACCTCTTACCAGTACGTCTTCTGCTTCTGTTTCATCTTTGATATACCTTAAACAAGTGGCAAACAGCTTGCCCGAAAACTTTTCGTAAAGTTCCCGCTGCGCCTTCGGATGTTTTTTTCTACACCCTTCTATAAGCAATTGTTCTGTGGTAGATTTTTGCACAAATAAATTCATTCGTGATGCTTTGTAAATATAAGATGCAAAGGCTTTAATAAGGGTTGCATTAAAGCGAAATATTTATGTGAAAAAATGATTGAGTGCAGGACAGCGATTTTTAAATCGCTTTTCTTGAGAATTTTTAAATGCTGATCGGGTTAAAAAATCGATCTCCAGGGAGCCTGCAGGTATTTTGGTTTTGCCGCATCTCGTTATCTGTGTCATGCCGACGAAGGAGGCACCTTCTCTACAATAAAGCAGAAACCCCAAATGCTTCCAGCGAGTTTTAAAAGAGTAACTGGGACCCAGCGCATGGTCAAGTTTTGCTCCCTCAGAGTCTCCTGCTAGGGACTCTGACGAGTTGAATTCGCAAATTTGTGTCGAAAAGATTCGTCGGTTAAATCGTCACGAGCAGACGCTCGCGCCAGGTGATCGATCTCCAGGGATCCTGCAGGTATTTTGGCTTTGCCGCATCTCGTTATCTGTGTCATGCCGACGAAGGAGGCACCTTCTCTACAATAAAGCAGAATCCTCAAATACTTCCAGCGAATTTTAAAAGAGCAACTGGGACGCAGCGCACGGTCAAGTTCTGCTCCCTCAGAGTCTCCTGCAAGGGAATTTGAGGAGTTGAACCTGCGAAATCGTGTCGAAAAAATCATAGGTCAATTCGTCACGAGCGGACGCTCGCGCCAGGTGATTCAAATTTAGGTCAAAAATCCTTTTTGATGCGTTTTTCAGCAGGCTTTAATAGGCGGCCATGTAATTAATATTGATGGTGACCTCTGTAACTTCATCTTCCAATACCTCAACCGGCATAATGTGACCATAGGCATCAAAAATATTGGCGAATAAACCTTTTGGTTCCTTTACAAAAAGTGAATATTGTCCCGGCTCCAGAGATGTTTTAAAAAAGCCGTTTTTCTCGCTCATTACTACCTTTACCAAGTTCGTTTGAATATTGCTGTAGAAGTTTTCATGCTGTTCGGCCTCCGACATTTTTGTGACCTCATATATATGCACCTCTCGTTGCACAGGTTGACCTGCAGGAATATTACCACCGCCTTCTATGGACGGCATCAGGTTTCCCTCAAGCCACAATAACCGTCCAACGATGCCTTGTTTTACAATTTTATTGTTTTCCTGTGCATTCATAGGTTTGTTGCAAGAGATTAAAAAAGCAGTCAATACGAAGATGAAAAAGGTAAACTTGGTTCGAATATTGGGCATATCTTAAAAAATTTACCTAAATATCCATCAATTTGGCCTTTAATCAAAAAAGTAGAACATTAATTGTTGCTGCCGAACCATCCCTTGAAAGAGGCGTCCCGGGTGAGGACGCCAGCTTTTAAAAGGGTGGCGTAATATATAATTTGTGCTTTACTGATATAGAAGCCTTTCGATTCACTGTTGAAAGACTGCGCATCTGACGTGGTGTGGAGATTTTCAATTCTACTGGCGCCATTTGCATTTTCGTTCAACGTATTGGATACGTTCACAGTGGCGCTGCTGATGCCGCTCGTTTCAACTGAGGCGTCCTTTACCTTGAAGTTGCCTGCCAGTAAGCGAGAGGCTCCTGATAGATCAGCATCTAGTAACCTGCCTTCTCCCGATAATTCCAATTTTGAATCGCCGCTCATATCCAGGGCGATATCTTTATAATTGACCATAAACTCAGAACGAGAGCTGCCGGAAAGGCTGACATCTAAATGGTCACCTTCAAATCCATCAAGATATGCTTTTGTAGCTCCGTCCAGCTTTATAGCTTCCAAAGCCGGCATGGTGACAATCACCTTCACCTGCGGATTGCGAAGGCTGCCGCTTATTTTTAGGCCTTTTTGGTCAATAGTTAGCGTGTTCCCATTTTTTCTTACTTCTGTATTTTCAATGATACGCTCGTCGCCAGACAATACAACTGAATATTTACTGCCTTTGGTTACTACTATTTCGTACAGTCCATCTATATCGAGGCTGTTGTAGTCCGTCAAATCTTCGAAATTGCTAAACCCATCTTCCGAACTAATTCCCTCCGGCGCTTCTCCCACATCTTCATCGCGAGGGCAGGTGATGCACTGCAATCCGTTTTCTTCGGTAAACATCCAGTTGTTCCCCTCCATTTGTTCAATGGTATGTCCACTGCTATATATTGTCCCCCTGATGATATGTTTCAGGTTTTCTTTCATCTGAAATGGCGTGTCGAAAGGAATATACAAGATCATTTCCAGTTCCTGGCCGCGAAATTGCGCTTCTTCTTTAAACCTGATGTTTGAATCAAAGTACAGAATGGAATCTTCCAACTTCACGTTGTAGGTCACCATCTGAGCATTGTTCAATGCATCTTGTCTGGAGCTGCCCCTGGAGTAAAACTTCTGTACCAGCCTGAAGTCAGCACCTTCGTGTCCAAGAAGTTTCAAAGAGGTGGCTTCATAATCCTCGAGGCCTGTTTCGGTGAGGGTCAATACTGCTGTTTTATCTTCCAGGTCGTACTTTTTTTCTGTTCTGAACGTGGCTTCACTCTTAAAGCTGCCTATAGTTGCCGGGAGCGTAACAGCCAGACCTAGTAAACTAATGATCCAGATCGCGAACATAGACCAACCTACGGTAGGAACAATTACCATTCGCTTGGCCAAAACGCCAATTCCTAAGAGCGAAAGTGCTAATACCGGAACCAGGATGGCAATGAAAGAGGAAACAAATAGAGCACCAGGAAAACTCTTGGCAAATAGATCAAGTGGAAAGTCGTGAACAACCGGTCCAAAAAACTGCAGCTCACCGCTCCAAATGTTCAACAAAAATCCTGTAGCAGCAACCAGTGAGAATAACATGATCCCAGCAAAAATAATGATGGCTATTCCGAATATTACCCGGATGGCCTCTACAATAAAGAGCATCAATGGCCCAAGGGCTTTGGCGAGTCCCGAAAAAATAATAGCAATGAGCCGAAATGGGAAGAGAAGGATCTTCACGAGGATGTTTTCCTCTTCACCTTCCTTTACGTCAAGGCTTTTTTTTATATTGGTTTCAATGTTAGAGAGCGTTACGGGCTCCCCCTGCATTTGCATCTTATCGGTAATGGATTTGGCTTCGGGGGTAATGATCCACAAAATGAAATAGATGATAATCCCGGCGCCTCCTGCAAAGATAGAGATCACAAATAATAACCGGATAACCGTGGCATCTACACCAAAATACGCTGCGAGACCCCCCGAAACACCTCCTAAAACCCTGTCATCCGGATTTCGGAACATTTTTTTAACCTTCCTGTCATCTTCAATGGTGCTGCTGGGCGGAATGATGATCCAGCAAACGATATACCCGATAAGTACGATGGTGCCTATGGAAAAGGTAACAAACAGGTCAAAGAACAATACGATCAGAACCAGTCTTACCCACAAAGGATCTATGCTGAAATGGTTCGCAATTCCCGCTGCAACTCCTCCCAGGATTTTCCTTTTGCTATCTCTGTAGAGTTTTTTCGACTCATAAACTGTGTGTTCATCAGCACTTTGATTATGCCGATAGTGCTTTTCTTCTTCTCTCTGAAATTTAGGTTCTTCTTCAATGGCCTCAAAGTCCTGGATGCTTCCCATGGTGGTCATCAGGCTTTGGACATCGGCAGCCGTAATTACCTGTTTTCCATCTTTAAGTTTAACAAGAAAAATTTCTGCTATACGGCTTTCTATATCAGCAATAATTTCGGCACTATCCTCATAAGATGAAAAGTATTGGTTTATGGTGTCAAGATAGTTTCGGAGTTGCTCGTATCCATCTTCCTCTATATGGAAAATAATTCCACTTATATTTATGCTTATATTTTTTTTCATTGGGAAGGTAATTTATTATTTTTTTATCTAATTATAAGATCTGATATAATTAAGATGCGTTAAAGCTTCGATTGGTTGATTATCTGGTTGGTTGAGTTCATCAGCTCTTCCCAGGTATTCTTCAAACTTTCCAGAAAGGAAAGACCGGTATCTGTAAGCGTATAATATTTTCTGGGCGGCCCCGACAACGACTCTACCCACCGGTACTCTACGAGTTCGGCTTTTCGGAGCCGCGTTAGTAGTGGATACAATGTGCCTTCAACCACCATTATTTTTGCTGAAGTCAACTCTTCCAGCATGTCTGATGCATACACCTCTCCTCTTGAAATGATATGCAGTATGCAAAATTCCAGAATCCCCTTTCGCATTTGCACTTGTGTATTTTCTAAATTCATACTTCATCTCTAAATTAATTCTTTAACAAATGTAATGAATAGTACTATGTAACGCAAGGTACTATATGAAAAATATTTCCTTGGCGTAAATTTATCGTCAGAAGTTTCATTCAGAATGAAATTTTTAGACGCTGATAATTGTATTAGTCAAAGCATGGCCGTTTTGCATGGCAGCGAAATCCGATGCGGTCGGCAACTCGCGTCGTTGAAGTCATGCCGACGAAGGAGGCACCT
>CAZWQB010000063.1:2094-8691 GCA_964636035.1 uncultured Roseivirgaceae bacterium | reverse complement strand
AGACATGAGATAAAAGACATGAGATGTAAGGCTGAAAGTTGAAAAGAAGACGAAGGCAGGTCGGGGTGCTCGTCGTTGAAGTCATGTCGACTACGGAGGCCCCTTCTCTCGAACAAAGGGGTAAGTGGAACGTCGGTGTGAAAGTTGGAAGGATTAAGGTGAAGACGCTATTTCAAAAGATGACTTACAATTTTCCCCAATCGCAATCCAGCATGGTGAATTCAGGGTATTAGGTGAAAAAATAGCTGATGTGTGATTTCTTTACAAAGTGAAGGTAATTGTAAGGAAATTTACAATAACTTAGAGGTACAATGGCTTGATAATATGGGCTTTCCGGAGATTTAACGAGGTTTTGGCATAGAAACAGCGCCTCTCCAAAAAAGCATGAGTCGGGGAATTAAGGTTACCATTGATAGAAGTTCGACAATTAATGATGAAATCCTTTGATCCCACTGGAAAGGGAATTAATAATTAAGTATTGGAAGATAAAAATTACATGTTAAAAACTTTACTTGCATGCTCAGCGATGCTTTTTCTTCCTTCTCTGATATTTGCTCAAAATACGCCAAAATATAGTAACGAGTTTCTTTCTATTGGCGTAGGGGCCCGCGGGCTTGGCATGTCAGGTTCTCAGGTAGCCCACGTAGAAGATGTTACTGCTGGTTTTTGGAATCCGGCAGGCCTTATGAGAGTGAAAAGCAAATATGAATTCAGCCTGATGCACGCGGAGTATTTCGCCGGCATTGCCAAGTTTGACTATGCTGCTTTTACGACAGCGCTTGATTCTTCCAATGTAATCGGCCTTTCGTTGATAAGATTTGCCGTAGATGATATTCCAGATACCAGGTTTTTGTACGACGCCAACGGGAAGTTGAATTATGACAATATCCGGTTTTTCTCAGCGGCGGATTATGCTTTTATTTTTTCCTATGCGAGAAAGACAAACCTGATCAAAGGACTGCACCTGGGCGCTAATTTCAAAGTAGTGCATCGGAATGTGGGAGACTTTGCCAACGCCTGGGGTTTTGGGTTGGATGCGGGTGCTCAGCTAACTGTCAGGAAGTGGCAGCTCGGGCTGATGCTGAAAGATATTACCACTACGTTTAATGTTTGGTCGCATAATTCCGAGGAGCTTGAGGTGGTTTATAGTCAGACGAACAATGAGATTCCCGAGAGCACCATCGAAGTGACGCTTCCAAAGGCAATTCTTGGCGTGGCAAGGGAGTTTGCGATTGGTCAAAATTTCAATCTGCTGACCTCGCTTGATTTAGATTTTACCTTCGATGGAAAGAGAAATGTTCCTGTAAAGTCGGATTTTGCCTCGATTGATCCCCATTTGGGCGTAGAAGTAGGCTATGTACAAACCATCTTTCTGAGAGCCGGGGTGGGAAATATACAACAAGTAAAAGATTTTGATGAATCGTTAAGCACAACCTACCAGCCGAATTTTGGGGTGGGGGTTAAAATAAAGAAACTAAATATTGATTATGCAATGACTGATATTGGCGATCAGGCGGAGTCTTTATATTCTCATGTTTTTTCGCTTAAGCTAAGTTTATAAGTCATATGACCAAATTCATACCATCAACTTTAAGTTTACTTAACAGGAGACGTTTTCCATGTCGGAGCTTTGCTGTCCTTACGTTTATTATATTCGGGCTGCTGACTGGTTCAGGCAAGGTTCAGGCGCAGGGAACGTTTACCAATGAGTGGATCGACTTTAATCAACAATATTATAGGATCCCGACGGCAGCGGACGGCATCTATAAAATTTCATACTCAGAATTGATGGCCACCGGGGTTTCACCCTCTGCTGACCCGCGCAATCTGCAGCTATTTCACAGAGGCGTGGAGCAGGCTATTTTGGTGGAAGGAGAAGCTGACGGCTCTCTTGATGATCAGGATTACATCTTATTTTATGGGCAGAAGAATGACGGAACGCGCGACAAGCAATTGTACGTAAATCCTGCGGCACAACCTCACAACTACTACAATCTGTACTCTGATACGACTGTCTACTTTCTAACTGTAGGAAGTAGTGCGGGAAAGCGAATGGCCATTCAGAATGAAAACAGCGCAGGTTATCCGGCGGTAAATTACCACACCGAGGAAAAGCTCACGCTCTTTACGAATAATTACTGGAAAGGGCGGGAGTATAGTAGTGATACCTATCTTTCACAGTATGATTGGGCAGAAGGATGGACAGGCAGCCATTTCAGAGGCGGGCAATCTTCTGATGTGGTTTTTAAAGATGTTGTAAAGCCTTTTGTTACCGCTGGCAATCCGGAGTTGAATATCATCCTGACAGGAAGAAATGCGAATATGCACAACGTAGAAATTTTGGTGGGCCCATCTACGGGGGCTTTAAGATCATTGACCACCACGCAGTTTGTTGCGCATGAAAACAAAACAGTTACTTCCTTCATCAATTGGTCTGATATTTCCTCAGCGGGTGATTTGGTGGTCCGGGTAGCTGTCACCAACACAGCCGTTACAGATTATATATCAATATCTGCAGTAAAGTTGAACTTTCCGCAGCAGACAGACATGCAGAGTTCAAATTCGAAGCTTTTTACCTTTAACAATTTGTCAGCGAAGTCCAGGTTGGCCATAGCGAATCCTCCCGCATCTCCTGTTATTTATGACATTTCTGATAAAAATAATTTACAAAAATTGGCCCATTCGGTAAGTGGTTCCAGTATCACTACTGTGGTTCCTGCCGGAAACCGGAAGGTATTTGTTACCAATCAATTGTTGCCGGTGCCTTCTATTAAGAAAATTCAGTTTCAGAATATCAATCCGGCATCCCATGATTATCTGATGGTTACAAGCAAGGTTTTAATGGAAAATATCGGCCACGGTAATGCGATTCAAAATTACGCGAACTACCGGGCCTCTGTTGCCGGCGGTTCTTTTTCTCCGCTGATTGTAGAGACCAGGCAACTTTACGATCAATTCAACTATGGGGAGCCATCGCCACTGGCCATCAGGGAATTTGCGAAGTTTATGCTGGGAAAAGGTGATCCGCAATATTTGGTTTTAATTGGAAACGGACTCAGCATCTCTTATGGGTATTATAGGAAGGGTCCCAGTGGTGCATTACACGACTTGGTGCCTACTTATGGCGAACCCGGCTCGGACATTGCTTTTACATCAGGACTTGACAACAGCTTGCCTAATGTTCCTGCTATTCCAACGGGCAGAATTACCGCAGCATCTTCCAAACAAGTGACCGACTACCTCAATAAGGTAAAGGAAATGGAAGCCACTCCTTATGATGCCCTATGGCGGAAAAACCTGGTGCATTTAAGTGGGGGGGCAACAGAGAACGAACTTTTGACTTTCAGGCATTATGTCAATGATTTTAAGCAGGTAGCAGAAGACCATTATTTAGGAGCTCGTGTAGTTTCCAAAAGCAAAAATTCAAACAATGTTGTAGAGCTGATCAACATCGCCGAAGAAGTAAACAACGGAGTGGGCCTGATCACATTTTTTGGGCATTCGGGTACTATATCTACCGACATCGAAATAGGGTATGCGTCAGAAGATGCGCAGAACTACAGGAACAAAGGCAAATATCCATTCATATTGGTAAATGGCTGTGACGCCGGCAATATTTTTAGCTTTACAAATACCTTTGGTCAGGATTGGATATCCACACCGGACAGGGGAGCAATTGGTTTTATTGCCCACAGTGCGAAAGGGCTTTCCAGCAATCTGAAAAAATACACTGATCAATTTTACGCCACTGCTTTTGCAGATTCAGCATTTTTGAACAAGTCGATTGGAGTTATCACGAATGAAGTAGCAGCAAGATATCTGGATACCTACTCTGCTTCAGCGTCGAATATATCGCAGGTGCAGCAAATGATACTACAGGGAGATCCGGCCGTGAAGTTATTTGGAGCTGAAAAGCCTGATTTTGAAATTAATGCAGACAATTTAAGTCTGACTTCGTTCGATGATAAGAGGGTAACGGCACTTTCTGATTCCTTTAGCATAGAATTTATTGTCCGAAATTTTGGCCGCACCACACGTGACTCACTGCATGTGCAGGTAAAAAGGAAATTAGCCAATGATACTTATTTGTATACTGACAGTATATTTTTCCCTGTTTTCTATGCAGATACGCTACAAATGGTCATTAAGAATTACTCAGAGTACGATAATTTCGGCGATAACGAGTTTGAAGTGCTGTTAGATTACACCAATAAAACCGAGGAACTCGATGAAATGAACAATGTAGCCACTCTAAACTTCTTTGTTCCATTGGGTGGTACCACCAACTTGTTTCCCCATAATTTTGCGATAGTAAATGACGATAACCCGGAGTTGATTGTACAATCGAACAATGTACTGGATGCGTCTCGAACCTATTTGTTTCAGATAGACACCAGTAATTCGTTTAACAGTCCTGCTTTGCGTCAACAAGCTGTACAGGCGACTGCGCTTGCCACCTGGAAGCCACAATTGATTGCCTCATTGGCTGGCGACAGCATTGTCTATTTTTGGAGGACGAAATTTGCGGATCCAAAGCCTGGAGAAGATTCTACCTGGGCTCGAAGTTCTTTTGTCTATATTAAAGGCAGTCCGGAAGGTTGGGCGCAATCGCATTACTTTCAGCATACTTCTAATGAATTGCAGGGCTTTACCTTTAACAATGCTCAAAGAAGAATTGAATTTCAGGAAAATGTGACGCCCGTAAATGTGACCATTTATGGTGCCAATCATCCTGCAAAAGGTTATATTGATACAGAGGTTCTTTTAAACAATTATCCATTTTTTGTTACGGGGCCATCTTACAATGTGTGTAGAAATAATTCCATCGGCGCCATTGCTTTTGAGAGATCTTCTGCTCAGCCTTACCTTATATTTCCACGGACGGCATATAATGATCCGACTGGTTGCGGGAGAGCTCCCGCAGTGATCAATAACTTTAATGCAAATGATTTGATTATACAAAAAAAGTTCAATGAGTACGTAAATAAGGTAGCTGATGGGGACTTTGTACTTATATTTTCTTTAGGTACCAATACCTATGAGAGCTGGCCGCAGGATGTAAAAGATGCTTTTATAAGTATTGGAGCATCTCAGGCAGTTTTGGACAATTTAAAAAATGGTGAACCTTATATACTATTAGGCAAAAAAGGTGGCGGTGCAATAGCGGAGATCAGTGGTGAATTGCATGATGAGATCAAGTTAGATAAAGACATCCTCGGGAAATTTAGTGCGGGCACATTTGGGTCTCCAAAAATAGGCCCTGCAAAAAGCTGGGGGAAGCTATTTGCCAACATCAATTATTCTGAAAAGCCTGAAAATGATGTCTTTTCCTATGATGTGATCGGGATTGACGTAAATAACAATGAATTCCTGCTCCATGAGAACATCACTTTAAATGAATTTTCACTTGAGAGTGTGAATGCGAATAGCTATCCGCTTATAAAGTTGAGGCTGCATATTGCCGATGAGACAGATCTGACGCCTGTGCAACCTCAAAAATGGATGGTTCTTTACGAGCCCATGCCGGAGGGGATATTGTTGTTGGATCCTGCCTATGAGAAAACACTTCCGGCGGTTCACAAGCGCGAAGGAGAAGATTTTACTGTGGCTTATCGATTCCAAAACTTATCAGACAAAAATTTTGATGATTCCCTTACCGTGTCTTATGCTGTCTTAAACAAACGCTCCAGAAATACTGAAGAAAAGCGGTTTAAAATTCCCGCGTTGGCCGCCAAAGATACGGCCCGGTTTACAATTCCTGTTTCTACGGTTAATAAACGAGGAGAAAACAATGTGAAAGTTTTTGTAAACCCGAAGATCATTCCTGAGCAAAATTACAACAACAATATCATTGATCTACAGGATTATCTGGTGGTAGAAGGGGATGACAAGAATCCGGTGATTGATGTAGCTTTCGACGGACAGTATATCATGGATGGCGATATAGTTTCGCCCGAGCCATTGATTACGATTTTAACCAAAGACGGCAGCCCATATCTGAAAAAGACGGACACGGTTGGCATGGAAATCATGCTTAAAAGACCTTGTGAAAGCTGTATCTATGAGAAAATTAATTTTTCAAGCCCACAGATTTCCTGGACGCCTGCCACAGAAGAAGCTGATTTTAAGGTAGAGTACAGACCGGGAACACTGGAAGACGGCATCTACAGCCTGAAGGTGCAAACCATGGACGGAAGTGGCAATTTGTCGGGAAGCAAGCCTTACAGCATTAATTTTGAGGTCGTAAATGAATCTTCGATTACAAATTTTTACCCTTACCCAAATCCGTTCTCTACCAGCACCAGGTTTGTTTTTACATTAACTGGCAGAGATATTCCCGACCAAATCAAAATCCAGATTATGACGGTTACCGGCAAAATTGTGAGGGAAATTACTCAAAATGAAATAGGGGCCATTAACATTGGAAATAACATTTCCGATTTTGCCTGGAATGGTAAAGATGAATTTGGCGATCAATTGGCTAACGGCGTTTACCTGTACCGGGTGATCATTGTAAACAAGGGGGAAAGCATAAAGAGGAGAGAGACCTCTGCTGATAAAGCGTTTAAAAACGGTTTTGGAAAGATGTATTTGCTG
>CAZWQB010000063.1:0-1994 GCA_964636035.1 uncultured Roseivirgaceae bacterium | reverse complement strand
GAGTTCGTAATCTTCGCCACCATTCAATACAGATGTTACCGGATCAAGCTTGAACTCAACAGCCGTATCGTATGAAGGTTTGGCTATCGGCAATTTGTCTTCATAGATACTCAAACCCACGCCAGAATTTTTTGCAATATGGAAGAGCTCAGATGCCAATCCATCAGAAATGTCAATCATTGACGTTGGTACAACATCAAAATCTTGCAATTCATATACAATATCCATGCGGGCCTGAGGTTTTAGCTGTCTTTTGACTACATAATCATAAGGCTCCAACTGTGGCTGCATTTGCGGATTTGCTAAAAATACCTGCTTTTCCCTCTCCAAAACCTGTAGACCCAGGTATGCACCACCTAAATCTCCCGATACACAAATGATGTCGCCAACTTTGGCATTTTTTCGGAGGGCGATTTTATGTTTCTCAACTTCACCAATAGCTGTAACAGAAATAACGAGGCCGGTTCTGGAAGAAGTGGTATCGCCACCTACCAAATCAATCTTATATTCGTCGCAGGCTGCTTTAATGCCATCATACAAAGCTTCTACTGCCTCCAGTGAAAATCTATTGCTTAAGCCGATATTTACGGTGATTTGTTTTGGTATGGCGTTCATGGCGGCGATATCTGAAATATTCACCGCTACCGCTTTGTAACCTAAGTGTTGGATAGGCGTGTATGACAAATCGAAATGAACCCCCTCCAGCAGCATGTCTGTAGTCATTACCAAGTACTTTTCTCCCATGTCTATTACAGCAGCGTCATCTCCTATTCCCAGCCAGGTAGATGCATGGTTGTTTGAAAATTTTTTGCTCAACCGATCTATTAAGCCAAACTCTCCCAGGTCTTCAATTTCTGTTCGTTTTTCCATTTTAGTAATGTTTCTCGGATTATCAATTAAAGAAAGCGTCATCTTTTATTGCCGACGCTTTTAAATAAACCCAATCTTATTCGTTTCAACTTCTTTTACAGCCAAAAGTATTTTATGTAAGGTTTGATAAGGTAAACCCCTGCTAATAAAAAAAGATTTGTTGAAATTTGACTTAGACTCAAAGTTACCAGAAAGAATTACATATTCAGAATGGAAACAAAAATAATGCGCCGTGATGCAGGTATGTATTTGAGCCTGAACATCTCAGGCACCAGATTGCAGTAAATTACATCCAGAACCTGTTTCCGGATAAATATGACCCTTAAAACCAAGATACCCATGAAAACAAAAATAATTTCAGTTCTTCTTTTGGCTACATTTTTAGTTTCATGCGCTCCAAAATCACAGTTTCAAACCAGAGAAGGTAAAGCCAAAAACAAGCACTACAACAGTATCCAATACGACCAAAAGCAGTGGAAAAAGTAGCTGATTTCCCGATGAGAGCATGGGATAATGTGCCAATTCTGATGTCATTCTCTTTTTAGCAGAATACCAGCAGCCTGGGTACAGCTCCCCTTTAAGTACAAATTTCCAATTGCTGATGGCTAAATTACCAACTGCTCTACTGTTGTCAATCCTCCGGAAAGGGTATGAACAAGAATTTGGTGAAATCATTGTCTACCACAAAGAGACAGCAGAATTCATCAGGGTTTTTGTAGGCTGCATGAAAGGCATCAATTTTCTCAGGGTCTACGAGTTTTCTTTGAACAAACTCATCTAAATAAGTAACGTAATAATTCCAGTTGGTAGCCAGTTCCAGCTTGCCGATCAAAAGTTGGCCAATAGGGATTTCAGTTTTCGAAATAGGGAAGATAGGGTAATCGGAAAAGCCTCTTTTCCTGATCTGGTACGAAGCTTCCTTGAGTGTTTCGGATACAATCACAAAATCCTGCGTGATCGTTCCCAGGTATTTTCCACTTAGTTCCGGATCGTTGTTCATGCCTATGACTATTTATTGGATAGATTAAATTGGTTTATTCCTTTTCGCTTAGGGAACGCGGGTGTTATCCGTTCAAATCTGCGCAAAGGTAAATGAAATAGACAATTTTCTCTATTTATTAAGG
>CAZWQB010000062.1:0-15896 GCA_964636035.1 uncultured Roseivirgaceae bacterium | reverse complement strand
TCGAAAAAAAATGCCTGCTCACGTCAAGCATTAGTCCGCGCCAGCCAAAGCGGGGATGATCCGTAATCGTTACTGCAGGTATTCTCCATTCTTTTTGTACAAGTACGTCTCCTTCTATTTCTTTGGGAAGCAACTGTAAAAGTGTTTGTACACCATAAAAAAGACCGGCAGGCTGGTTGGCTTTGATTTCGACATTGTTCTGGTCTACGTGCAGCCTGTATCCCTCTGATCCGAGCGAGTTATCGGGTTGTGTAAGAATGGCAAATCGAATTCCTTCCTGAGCCGTTTCCGAAGAGTTTAGATTGAAACCCGTGGCAGGCTTTACTTTTTTGGAGAAGTAATTTGCGACATGGCTTAGCTCAGGATTACCTTCCTGAAAGATCAGTACAGTTTCGTCGCTAAGGGTGAAATGCCCCGAGCCGGTTTCCATGCTTACAGGAATGGGAATTATTGAAATGGCTTGCTCTTGCGCAAGGGCTTTTTCTACACATGGCAGAAGAATGAAGAGGAAAAAAAAGGCAGCCCGATGAGCGGGAAGACAGACCATGAAATTCATACAGATTTCTTTAACGGTAATCAAATCGTACAACAATAATTGATTTACCTAAAATAGCTATTTTCGCCTTAAATAATTAACTTTTGGTATCAATACTGTTTCAAATCTGCAAAAATACGGGTGGGAAGAGAAAGGTTTCGTAGATAAGAAAGCACCTGTGGCTAACCTTGGGTGAGATTGTGAAAAAAAATGCCCCGGCTTTTTAAGTGCCGGGGACTTCATATTAGTCAGTTGCGTCTTCTATTTCATCGCCTGCTTCTTCGGCAGCATCCTCAATTTCGTCGCCAGCCTCTTCTGCTGCATCTTCGATTTCTTCCGTGTTATTGTTGTAGTCTTCCTTCAAGCCCTGTCCAGTATTGGAGCAACTTGCAAAAGACATCATGGCCACGGCCATAATCAAGCATGTGAAAATAGACTTTAGTCGATCTTTCAAGATTTTCATAATAATAAGTTTAAAAAGTTGTTAAAAGCAATTCGGGTATATTAACTCGTATCAAACTAAATTGTTTATCGATTTTGATAGAGACTTGGGTATGTTATCTGATTACACCGTCTTTCACAAGTGTTTCGCATAACCCATGAAGATTCTTCGATTTAAATGTACCGCCATCCGAAATTTGATTCAATGATATATTCCTGCCTGGCAATGGAAGTGCTAAAACAGGAATATATCAAAAATTTTAGCAGCAGCCGGCGTCCGGGGCACAGCAATTAGTTGCCGGCTTTTCTGCATAGACGGTTATGCTGTAGATGCCCAGGCTTCCGTCACCTTTGAATTCCTCCAACTGCGATTCGTTCAAATAATTCTTAAGGATCTCATCAGGAATGGAAATGTTCTTTTGCTTTTGAACTTTTATATTTTTAAAACCTGCTTTTTCAATCGTATTGAGGTAATCCGTTTTTTGGAGGGCACCACTTACACAGCCAGCATACATTTCTGCTTCTTTGGCCAACTCCGGAGGAAGATTGCCCTCCAGGACCACATCGGAGATACTGAAGTGACCGCCGGGCTTTAGTATTCTGAATGTTTCTTTAAAAGCTTTCATCTTATCCGGTACCAGGTTCATTACACAGTTACTCACCACTACGTCGGCCCTGTTAGATGCCAGCGGCATATCTTCAATGTCTCCCAGCCGGAAGTGCACGTTTTTAAAACCTAATTTTGCAGCATTGGCTTTTGCTTTTTCAATCATAGCTTCGGTCATATCTATTCCAATTACCTCTCCTGTGTCTCCTGCAATGGCCCGGGCTACAAAGCAGTCATTTCCAGCCCCCGATCCAAGATCAACCACCACATCGCCTGGCTTTATCAGGGCAAATTCGGTAGGCAAGCCGCATCCCAGGCCAAGGTCTGCCTCCTTATTATATCCTCCCAATTGCGAATAGTCATCGCTGAAAATGGTATAGTCAATGGACGAGCAGCTACTTCCTGCACCGCAGCAGGAGGTCTCATTTGCTTCTTTTGATTGCTCAGCAATCTTTGCATATTTTTCTTTGACAATCTCTTTGATTGCGTCTCCGGTTAAATTTTCCATAATTTCTAATGTTATTGATTTATTGCAATATTACGATTAAATAAGAAAGTAAGAATTAGCAGCATTTAGTGGTAGGAGTGAAAGCAGAAAAGAGTAATGAAAACTCTTTTTGTATTTTATTCCAGATTTCCTCATCTATGCAGTAGCACATCCTTGGTCCTTCAATTTCTCCTTTTATGATGCCGACATGTTTCAACTCCTTCAGATGCTGCGAAATCGTTGACTGCGATAAAGGCAGCACTTCTACCAGGTCATTGCAAATGCATGAATTGTGCTGCAACAGGTAATCAATGATTGCGACTCGTGCCGGATGGCCTATTGCCTTTGCATAGGCGGCGATTGTATTCTGGCGCGCATCAAAGCTGTTCGATTTTGTTATTCCCATATTGCAATATTACGATGAAGCGCGTTAAAAGTTGATGATCTTGAAATTTTTTTTTTAATATTTTCATGTGTATATAGTTTGTTTTTAAATGGCCACATGGAATCTTACAGACCAAAGCTGGGACGGTGCCGAAGGTTTATATTCCTCCTTCGGTTGGTCTTTTGCCTCAATCATGCAGATTCCATAGATACACATTTTACATATCCACATTGTTCGGATACCTGTTAAACAGGATTTCCATAGCTTCATTGATCCGGTTTTCCATTCTGGCATCATTATCGGTGATGGTCCCTGCTGCTACACCCTCCCATATCCGTTCATTGGCTTGTGCGTCTATGATGTCTACGGTTACGGTGCCCTGCTCGTATTCACCCACAACCACTTCCTCACTTTCCCAGTGGTACCGCCTCTGCCCGATATAAATAGGAGCATCTCTAATATTTGTTTGCCTAGTCTGCACTTTTTCTTCCACCATCAATCCAATGTTCACCCACAAATCCGGGTCTTGTGACTGGGAATACCCCAATGCTTCCATTTGAGAAGCAATCGCCTCTTTCAGCCGATCAATTTCGGGTATCGACGCCACGTCCAACGAATCATTTTTCATTGAGATATCCATAAAATTAAATGTCGAGTAAGAGGCAAAATCAGCATCTTCTTTCGCTTCGGTAGAAACTACTCTTACAGGAGAGCAGGAAAAAAGGGTCAAAAGATATAAAATAGAAATCAGCAGGAAATATCGCATCGAATTAAAGTTTAGTTCATCTATTTTGAACCAAAAATGCGCTTTAAGGTTTGATCAAATCTTTCCTGGTTATAAGGGATTCGCGGGAAGAAGTAGGCATTCGGTTACACCTGTCCGAAGGATGCCGGAAATCAGTGATAATGGTATTTATGAAGGTAAGGAATTGTTGAAAGCAGTTTTTACAGATGCGATTACAACAAGCTTAGAAAGAAACTACCTCAATTTCTGTTCTTCTATTCAACTCCCGACCATCTTTTTCATCATCGTTAGACACAATCGGTCTTTCCTGGCCGTAACCTTCGGCTGATAGCCGTTCTTCTTCAATGCCGTTTACGACAAGAAAATCGATCACCGCTTGGGCACGCTTTTTGGAAAGTATCTTGTTTACCGTAGCATTGCCCACGTTGTCTGTGTGGCCGTTGATCCTGACTTTCAGCGTGGGAGAGCTGGCAAGGAATTCTTTTATCTTTTCCAATTCGGCCAGTGATTCTGTCTGAAGGCTGGATTTCCCGGAGTCGAAAAATATATTTGCCATAACCGTAGTTAACCCTATCTTGAGGGGGTTCATCTTTATTTTCGTAGCAATTTTCTGCTGCTCTTTTTTCTTGGTTACTTGTATCTTTCTGGAACTGATTAAGTAGCCTTTCACTTCAGCACTTAGTCCATAGGTGCCCGCCTGTGGTAGAATAACGGTAAAATTTCCGTCGCTGGCCGATTCCACTTTAGCTATCAGATCACCGGTGGTGTTATGCGATATAGAAATCAGCCCTTCTAAAGGATCTCCACTTTCTGCATCCACCAGTTGGCCTGAATAAAACGCTACAGCCGCAGTACTGTCTTGCTTTGTGTAAACCTGGCTGGCCAGATTTTTTTGACGAGGTGCTTCCAGTAGGGGCTTCAGGGTTTGGTCCAGGAAGGTGATCCTGTAAATATCAGACTTTCCATGCCCGCCATCCTGAACAGAAGAATAGTAGGCGTGTTTCCTATCCCTGGTCATGATAAAATGGAAATTGTTATCGGGAGAATTAATTGGATATCCCATATTCGTAGGTGGCTGCCAGGTGCCATTTTTCCACTGGCTTTGAAAAACATCATATCCGCCCAAACCGGGGTGCGTATCAGAACTAAAAAATAGGGTTTGCAGGTCAGGATGTATAAAAGGAGAGTCCTCATGACCAGGTGTATTTATTTGCGGGCCCAGGTTCATAGGAGGGCCCCACAGTCCGTCCGCCTGCAATTCGCTGGTATAAATATCTAGTCCTCCGAAACCGCCCGGTCTGTCGCTTGCAAAGTAAATGGTTTTTCCATCAGGTGTCACAGAAACGGCTGTTTCCCAATGTTCCGTGTTGATGGGGTAAGGCAGACCTACAGGTTTACTCCATTCTTTTCCATCAAAAACAGAATGAAAAATATCGCCTTCACCTTCTTCGCGGTATAAAAATAATTCCTTACCGTTGGAAGCCAGCGCAGCGGTGGCATCATGGTATCTGGTATTGATATTAGTGCTGATGGGCTGGGCCTGAATCCATTGATTGCCCAGATTGTAGGAAACATAAATATCTTCATACAGCTCATTGTCTTTTGTTCGTTGACCGCCGGTTGATCCTTCCCTCCTGGAAGTAAATACCAGCATGGATTCATCAGGGGTAATGATCGGCACATAATCCTGATCGGGAGAATTGATCAGCGGCCCCAGGTTGACAATATCTACTGCCACCGGTTCTCTAATGAGCGAATCTGCATTTTTGCATTCCTGTATTTTTTTAAACACCAGATCCTTTTCATACTTGTACAACCGTCCATAGGTCTCAAAATGCTTGATTGCGTCTTCAAACAGATAGTTGTACTGGCATGAGAGCCCTAAAAAAAACTCTATGTGAGGTTCCAGCTTAGGCGCCAGTTTGGAAACTTTGGTCAGGTATGATAAAGACAAATGCTTGTAGTCGGTCAGGAGGTAAGCCCTGCCTATGTGCAGGTTAAGCTCCACATTTCCAGGTTCAAGTTTTTCCGCCTCAAGGTAATATTCAAGGGCTTTGTTTACCTCTCCTTTATTATAATGCTTGCTTCCTTGTTTTAATAGCTTGCTAAAATTTTGTCCATAAGCAAATACAGGCAATAAGCTCAAGAT
Source organism: uncultured Roseivirgaceae bacterium (assembly GCA_964636035.1). Lineage (GTDB taxonomy): Bacteria > Bacteroidota > Bacteroidia > Cytophagales > Cyclobacteriaceae > CAMPJM01. The sequence goes on along the minus strand of CAZWQB010000062.1, from coordinate 10,547 downwards.
AATTATCGTAAATACCTTATTCATGTTATTCCTGTCATGTGGTTAGCGGGCATAGATGCGCAGGAGTCAAATCATTGAATCTCTGACCAGTCTTTTCATTTTTAACAAAAATGTGATATTAAATCAGAAAATTTGGATAAAAATACCGGGCTATCTTACATGAATGCCTTAGCGCCAGAGCTTTAAATTATTTTTATTTGAGGTTGTAGTACAGCAGAATAGAGAGGGTATTCCGCAAACTTGGTGCAGACGAGACTTTTTGTTCGCGAGTAAGGCGGAAGCTTCGCCAGATCGGGGGCGAAACGAAGGAGGTAGGGCTATTCAAGCAACCTTATCTGCAAAAACAGAAAAAGTTGTAAAGGGCTGTTAGACACGTGGGCTGTTGAACCGGATGCCCATACAGCCTACGTACCGAAGATACTTATTTTTATTACTCAGAATGGATACGGTATATCACACCATTCGTATCGTCTGAAACCAGCAGCGTGCCATCATTTAATATCGCTAAACCTGCGAGTCTCCCGAAATGAGCCTTATTGTCTTTGATCAGGAATCCGGTTACAAAATCCTCAAATGCAGTAGGCTGTCCGTTTTCAAACTGGAGCCGGACAATTTTATACCCTACGGGATTGCTTCGGTTCCACGAGCCCCTCATCGCTATGAAAGCATCATGCTGATATTCTTCAGGGAAATTATCACCCGTATAAAAAACCATATCCAGCGGTGCTGCGTGCGCAGTATAGGTCAACACCGGCAGCGTAGTTTGTTCCAGATATTCCTGGTAAGTCATATCGCCGGGCGGGCTGTCTCCCGGATTGTAGTTGCCATCTCCGAAAATATAAGGCCAGCCATAGTCGGCACCTTCTACCAATTTGTTTAGTTCTTCCTCCTGTTGCGTGTCTCCCAGCCAATCTATTCCATGGTCCATGCCCCACATTTCGTTTGTTTCCGGGTGCCAGCCGAAGCCAATTGTATTTCTTAATCCGGTCGCAAAAATGGCAATATTTTGAGCATCAGCATCGGCCTTAACGATGGTAGCATTCATATCATTTGTTTCCTGGCAGGAATTACAGGTACTTCCCACGGTAATGTACATCATTCCGTCCGGTCCAAAATCTATGGTACGATTGGGATGTTGCCCACCATCAGGGAGTTTATCTGTAAGCATCTGAGGCTCCTGCAAGGTACCATCAGCATTGATTTCTGCAGCAAATACCTTTCGTACTGCAACAATATATAGCTTGTTGTCGTGGATGGTCAGTCCGTGGGCCTGATCAATTGAGGCAACCGTCTCCTTCCTGTCTGCCGTTCCATCGTTATCCGTATCTTCCAGTAGCAGTACTTGCCCTTCCCGTCGTAACGATACATACACATGTCCGGCATCGCTCACCACCATCATTCGGGATTCGCCTAAGTCTTCGGCAAATTTTTGAATGGCAAATCCATCTGCCAACTGAAGTTGTGCTATGTTCTCATCCGTAGGAAGTTCTACAGCAGGTTTGAATACGTAACCGTTGATCTGCGATTGGGTGGGTTCTTTTTCTGTTTCAGGAATTAATGAGGCCCAAAAGCCGTCGTCATCATCGCTGCAGCTAATAATTAAACCGGTAAAAATAATGAGTATGAATAGGGAGTAGATCCATTTTTTCATTGTTATGAGAATTTAGATGAAAAAAACATGGTTAATTGTCTAAAATTAACTTTTGATCTATTCGTATGTTCAAAAATAATTGAGGCTCAGGTTTTTGTTGTGGACGCTACTGAATGAAGGTAAAATGAACAATAGCTTTCCCTTCCGGTTTTAATGAATTATCAATTAAGAACAAAAGCATCTTATTATGAATGAGGAACAGCGAAAACATCTTTGGTGGCAAAAAGGAATTATTTACCAGATTTATCCTCGTTCCTTTCAGGACAGCAATGATGATGGGATAGGCGACCTCAATGGTATCGTTCGTCGGCTGGATTATCTAAAATGGTTGGGGATCAAAGCAGTGTGGATTTCTCCTGTTTATCCATCGCCCATGGCTGACTTTGGATATGACATCTCGGATTATACGGCAATTGATCCCATGTTCGGGACTATCGAGGATTTTGATAACCTGCTCCATGAGATTCATAAAAGAGAAATGAAGCTGGTGCTGGACCTGGTACCCAACCATACCTCTGATCAGCATCCCTGGTTTTTGGAGTCGCGGTCTTCGATTGACAATCCCAAACGCAATTGGTATATATGGCACGATGCCGATGAAAATGGAAATCCACCAAATAATTGGCTGAGCGTGTTTGGCGGACCTGGCTGGGAATGGGATGAACAGACGCAACAGTTTTACTACCACGCCTTTTTGAAAGAACAGCCTGACCTCAACTGGCGCAATCCTGAGGTGCAGGAAGCGATGTTTGATGTAATGCGCTTTTGGCTGGATAAGGGTGTTGACGGGTTCAGGGTAGATGTAATGTGGCATATGATTAAAGATAAACAGCTGCGTGACAATCCGCTAAACCCTGATTATAAGGAGCATATGTCTGACTATGACAAACTAATGCCTGTTTATTCCACAGATCAACCTGAAGTACACGAAATTGTCCGGAAAATGCGGGAGGTCTTGGATGCCTATAATGAGCGGATGATGATAGGAGAAATATATCTTCCGATACACAAACTGGTCACTTATTACGGAACAGATAATAAAGGAGCACATCTACCCTTCAATTTTTTGCTGCTTTCCATGGATTGGGATGCCCGCACCATTGCTGCTGCCATTGATGAGTACGAGGGAGCTTTGCCCGCGGAAGGGTGGCCGAATTGGGTGCTTGGAAATCACGATCAAACCAGAATCACAAGCAGAGTAGGATTAGCGCAGGCAAAAGTAGCGGCGATGCTACTGCTCACACTCCGGGGCACTCCCACCATTTATTATGGAGAGGAGATTGGAATGCGCAGTGTGGCCATCCCGATAGAACTGGTACAGGATCCCCAGGGACTAAATATGCCGGACAAAAACTTAAGCAGAGACCCGTCACGTACGCCCATGCACTGGGATGAATCGCTCCATGGAGGTTTTACATCTGACGAGCCCTGGCTACCCCTGGACAGAACCTACAAAAGAAATAATGTACAAAGTCAGAAAAATGATCCTTTTTCTTTCCTCAGTCTGTACAGAAAATTAATTGCTTTTAGACAAGAGGAACCCAGTATGATGGTGGGAAATTACACACCGGTATACGCAGACCGACAAATAATTGCCTTTATAAGAGCGCTTGAAGATCACAACCGCTTCCTGGTTGTACTTAATCTTTCTCACGGACCCGCTTATTTTAAGCCCAACGGAACTCGTTTTTCAGGAACCATAGAAGTGGCCACATTGCCTGAACTAGAGGGTTTGCCGGTGAGTGAATCCATCAGTTTAAGTGGAGATGAAGGAATTGTAATTCGGTTGAGCGAATTCACCTGATCCGCTTAACTACTCATTGATAGCAAATTAAAAAGATCCTCCAATAGATGGAGGATTTTTTTAACCAACTGTTTAGGTTAATCTAAAAAATAAATTACATTTGTGTATAAATAAATTAGGTAAATCTTAAACATGATCGTGGGTATTGTAAAAATTTATTTGCTGATGATCCTAATACTAATGGTTGGAAAGGCATTTGGCCAGACAGCCAGTGTTTCAGGAAACATCTCGCACGATGGAGCGCCTGTACCATTTGCCAATGTGGTTTTAGAAGGAACAAGCATCGGTGTAGCAGCTGATGAGGAGGGAAGTTTTTCAATTGCCTCCGTAGCCCCTGGACGATACAGCCTCCTCGTTACGGCAGTTGGTTATAAGGTATATCGTGCGTCCGTCCAACTTCAGGTGGGCCAGCATTTGAGCGTTTCCGCTTCCCTTAAAGCAGAAGATGTTGAAATTGGCGAGGTGGTGGTGACCGGAACCTTAAAAGAAGTAAGCCGGCTTGAAAGTCCTGTCCCCGTCGAAGTGTATAGCTCGTCGTTCTTTAAATTGAACCCGGCTCCTACATTGTATGATGCCATGCAGCATGTGAACGGCGTGCGGCCACAGTTAAACTGCAATGTTTGTAATACAGGTGATATCCACATTAACGGACTTGAAGGCCCGTACACGATGATTTTGATTGATGGAATGCCCATTGTAAGCGGTCTGTCTTCGGTTTATGGACTTTCGGGCATTCCTAATGCCATGATTCAGCGGGTTGAAATTGTAAAAGGTCCCGCATCATCCCTGTATGGATCTGAAGCGGTAGGCGGCTTGATCAACGTGATCACCAAAGATCCTGCACATGCACCCCTTTTTTCAGCGGACGTAATGGCAACGAATTGGCAAGAATATAACGTTGACCTGGGTAACAAAATAAGTTTGGGCAACTCAACAGTCCTTACAGGCTTGAACTATTATAACTATAGTGAACCCAAAGATCACAATAATGATAATTTTACAGATGTGACCTTGCAGGATCGAATTTCGGTGTTTCAAAAATGGAACTTTCAACGCAGGGATAACAGAAGGCTTTCATTAGCAGCCAGGTATTTGTACGAGGATAGATGGGGAGGCGAAATGCAATGGACACCGGAATTCAGAGGAGGAGATTCTCTGTACGGCGAAAGCATTTACACAAAAAGATGGGAAGTCTTAGGCAACTATCAGCTCCCGTTTTCGGAAAAGGTGCTACTTTCCATGTCTTACAACGACCACCGACAAAACTCCTATTACGGCAAGGTTGCATACATGGCTGATCAAAAAATAGCATTTGGACAACTGACTCTGGACAAGGCCATAGGCGTACACGACCTGTTGGTCGGGGCCGCATTCAGATATACCTATTATGATGACAATACGCCTGCAACCGCAGCTTTTTCAGATGATGATACAGCAGTAAGGAATAAACCCGACGAAATCTACCTTCCAGGGATTTTTGTTCAGAACGAAATAAGCTTCACAGATAAACACAAGCTTTTGGCAGGAATCCGGTACGATTTCAATTCCCGACATGGAAGTGTCTTCACGCCCCGATTAGCCTACAAATTCACGTTGAATGAAAAAAATATCTTCCGCTTAAATGCCGGAACAGGCTTTAGAGTTGTCAATTTATTTACGGAGGAGCATGCCTCTCTTACAGGGTCCAGAGAAGTGGTTATAGCATCCGAACTTGATCCGGAGAGTAGCTATAATTTCAATCTAAATTATATTAAGAAGCTTCACTTCAATGAAAATGCGTTTCTGGATATTGATGCCACTATCTGGCATACCTATTTCTCAAACCAGATTTTGCCGGATTATGAGACCGATCCTGACAAAATCATCTATGATAATCTCAAGGGTCATGCTGTAACGCAAGGGGTTTCTGTAAACCTGGATTTTGAATTTATAAATGGCTTAAAGATACTGGCTGGAGCAAGTTACATGGATGTTTACACCGCAGAGGAAAATGAAGTTGGCAAGCAAATCAAACAACGCCCGCTGCTAACTGAAGAGTGGACGGGTACCTGGGCAGTTACTTATCCGGTTGAAAAACTGAATCTGGAATTCAACTATACCGGAAACCTCTATGGCCCCATGCGTCTGCCCTTATTGGGTGATCTGGACCCCAGGCCAGGAAATTCACCCTGGTGGAGCATACAAAATATTCAGCTCACCTGGCGACACGGCCGCGGCTTGTTTGAAGTTTACGGGGGCGTTAAAAATTTGCTCAATTTTACACCGCCCAAAAACAGCATTGCCCGATCTCATGATCCTTTTGACAATGGAGTCGACGTCGATTTGGATGGCAAACCGCTTCCTTCGGATGGAAACCCCTATGCTTTAACCTTTGATCCTTCTTACGTTTTTGCTCCCAATCAGGGTATACGTGGTTTTGTCGGGCTAAGAGTCAATTTAAATGAATAAAACATTAGGTGCAGCAAGATTTCAAAATTTATACTTAATTTGTCGTTCAATAATCATCTGACAATTTTTATCAAAAAGTTATGAAATTAATCAGTACAGCTATCAATTTATCATTAGTGCACGTATGGCTTTTAATTTTTAGAGTTGGCGTTGCAGGACTTATGCTCACCCACGGTTACCCAAAGTTGATGAAAGTGTTTAGTGGAGATATGCAATTTGGCGATCCCCTAGGAATAGGGCAGGAAATCTCTCTGATTTTGGCTGCCTTTGCTGAAGGAATTTGTTCATTGTTAATAATTCTGGGTCTGGGCACTCGTTTGGCTACGATTCCTGTAATCATTACCATGGTTACTGCTGCATTTATTGTCCATGCCAGCGATCCTTTCAGCAGACAGGAATTGCCAATTTTATATATTTTGGCTTTTACAACCCTTTTAATCACCGGACCCGGGAAATATTCAGTAGATCAAAAAATAAAATAGATTTCGGGACAGGCTTTTTCTACAGCGCCATTTCTTTCAATTTTTTTCATTTAGTTTATTTTCATGCAGGTAACTTCGAGGAGGGCACACCGAATTGCCATTGGGGCCATGTTCTTTTTTTACGGCTTATGTTTCGCAAGCTGGGCTTCCAGGATACCCAGCATACAACAAAAACTAGGACTTTCTGAATCGGCGCTGGGAGGGGTGCTTTTTTCCTTGCCCATTGGTTTGTTCCTGTCTATTCCCTTTTCCGGCTGGCTGATAGCAAAAATCGGAAGTAAGAAAGTAGTCTTGCTTTCAGGGCTCTTGTATAGCATCATTCTCATAGGAATTGGAGCATCAAATACTACGCTACAACTAATTATAGTACTTTTTTTCTTTGGATTTAGTGGTAATATGCTCAACATATCGGCCAATACGCAGGCAGTGAGTTTGGAAGCAATCTATAACAAAAATATCATGGCCACATTCCATGGGATGTGGAGCCTGGCTGGTTTTGCTGGTGCCGCTATCGGTACCGTAATGATTGGTATCGGGATTGTGCCCGCCTACCATTATCTGTTTATCTGGATATTTAGCCTCCTGGTAGTGGTTATCAGTTATCGATTTTTGTTGAACAAGGATGTTAATACAGATGCCAACAAGCCAATTTTTTCCATGCCTGATAAATCTCTTTTCAGCCTGGGCGCCATTGCATTCTGCTCCATGATGTGCGAAGGCGCTATGTTCGATTGGAGTGGTGTGTATTTCAAAAAGGCTGTGCAGGTGGAGCCCGAATGGGTTGGAGCAGGATATACCGCTTTCATGGTCACAATGGCCGGAACCCGTTTTGTGGCAGATAAGCTCACCCACAGGATTGGTTTAAAGAAAATTTTGCAGTTGAGCGGCGTCTTCACTGCCTTAGGCTTGATGATTTCAGTTATTTTTCCAACCCTGGAAATGGCAATTATCGGCTTCTTATTAGTTGGAGTGGGGGTATCCTCCGTAGTTCCCCTGGTGTACAGTGCTGTGGGTAAGTCCAAAACACTGTCTCCTGGTGTGGCAATTTCTGCTGTATCTACGCTGGGTTTCTTAGGATTGTTGCTTGGTCCTCCGATTATTGGTCTCATTGCGGGCGCTACCAGCCTGAGGGTTTCATTTGCACTCATGGCATTAATGGGAATTCTGGTTACCGTACTCTCGTCTAAAACGAAGTATTAGGCCTGTAGTATTTTAGATCCCGCTTGATATCTCAACTAAACGGAGTTATCATCAAAATATTTAAGCCGTACGAAACAAGTCAGAGGAGTTTAGGAACCCAGGAAGATGCTGATCTTAACCGCAGCCCAATTATAATTTTCTCTATTTGGCAGAAAATTATAACCATTGGCTCTTTTTCCTAGTTAAAGAAAAGTAACAATAAAATTTTTTAAACTATGAACAATAAAGATAAATCATTAGCAGCTTTGCATGAATTGGTAGAAACCTGTAAGGATGGAAAAAAAGGCTATCAAGATGCATCCGAGCATATTGAAAATGATGAATTAAAAACTATTTTGTACAGACTTTCTCAGCAGCGGTCTCTTTTTGAGGCAGAACTAAAAGATGAAATACGGCAGTTGGGCGGAAATACGGATGAGTCTCCAAGCGTGGCGGGAACCGCTCACAGGGTATGGATGAATATTAAAAGCGGATTGAGGGGAAATGATACCGATGCTATTCTTGAAGAGTGCAAAAGAGGCGACAAAGCTGCAATTGAACGCTACGAAGCGGCACTTAAGGCCGAGCTTCCTCAGTTTATCAGAGATAAAGTAGCCGATCAGTTTAAGTTAATTAAAGGGGCATATAACCAATTGACTGAATTTCAGCAACATCCGGAATAGCATTCCAAATAAGCTTTAAATGTCATGAATATTGAAGAGCGTAGTATTAATTTGCTACGCTTTTTTCATGGAATTCGCAGTGAAGCTGAAGCGAGATAAGACGGCGTAGACGGCTGCTCCGGGGCAGCCGTCTACGCCTCTGTCAAAGTAAAGCGACTTCAATAAGAAGGCAATGTTGCTATAAATTCCGGGGTAGCCTGTTTTCTTTTGTAAAATTCATCGATGTTGAGGGTAAATCCTACGCCCGCTGCACCATAATTATAAGTGGGGTTGAAAGCAAAAGGCTTCCTTCCCCAACGGTTTCTGTGGGTAAGATAGGCCACATTGGCACACAGTATACCGAGGCCTGCACCTACAAATACATCAGACTGCCAATGCTTGTTCTTAAGCATCCGGAATGCTCCCACCGTGGTGGCAATTCCATAGGCGCCGACGCCATACCAGGGGCTTTTGTGCCTAAGTTCTGCGTTCACGATAGTCGCTGCCAAAAAAGCCTGGGCAGTATGCCCCGAGGGCATAGATTGCGTATCTTCTCCGTTGGGCCTTTCTAGTTTTGTTGTGTGTTTGAGGGCAAGAACGGATACAGCAAACATAGCTTCAGCTTTTAGGATGAGTAGAGAGGTGTTGATAAAATCATTGTTAGACTGCACCTTCAGCAGGTTTACGATAGCCAGTTCTACATAAGGTGCCACCAGGAGCGCATCATCAATCCACGAATCAAAATTTGGATGGCTCCTCAAAATATCTTCCCGGGCATCATAACTGCTGTAGATCCCATTGTCCTTAATAGTAGTTAGCCCGTACCCAATCAAAATCGCAGGCGCGATGGTGGCTTTAAAGACTTTCGATTTGTAAAAAGGCTCTTTTTCAGGAATTTCCAGGGGTGGGTCTTCAAATGGCCTAAGCGTATCTGCTTCCTGTGCCTGAACAACAGGACTTATTAACACGAAACACATCATCCAGGAAAGCCACAGATTTTTACAGTATTGCATATAACGTGATAATTTTTAGAAGGATTAATATTACATTCTCATGTTACTAAATTGTTATGTGCAGAAATAGTTTTAACAATTTTTAAATTTTATGTTTTGATTTCCAGGAATTTTTCGATGTGAGTTTTCTGAATCCATACCGATTTGTTCATAATATTCCTGCTACATTTAAAAACCTTCGGAGCTGGAAAATATTTTATTACTATAACTAGATTTGGTATGGTGGATATTGTCAGAAAATTTGAAATGGATGTGCCTGTAGAAAAGGCATTTAATGCTTTTGTTCGAGAACTTAATAACTGGTGGCCAAAAGAATACACCTGGTCGCAAGAGGGTCTACAGACAATCAGCATTGCGCCCTACCTGAATGGCTTGTGTACGGAAATAGGCCCTTTTGGATTCAGATGTGACTGGGGCAGAGTTGTCGCCTATGAGGAAAATGCGCTAATTAGAATAAAATGGCAGATTTCTCCAAAGCGCGTACCGGAACCCAATCCTGATAAGGCAAGCGAATTGGAGGTCTGGTTTCACGCAGCAGATCAGGGTAAAACTACTTTAGAATTTGTCCATAAGCATTTTGCAAATCATGGAGAAGCTGCTGCAGATTATCAAAATGCCATGGACTCAGAGCAGGGGTGGGACTACATTTTAAACAAATATTTGAATTACTGCAGATCCCGATAGTAGTGGCCACCATCTGCATTGCAAATGCTAATTTATCCATAAACCTCAGCGATGACATCCCTATTCTTCCATTTGACGCAGCAAGAATCTGTCGGTTGTAATTCCTGGTTACAAAGAGGGAGTCATCGCTGCTAACTTCCCCATTCGCCGTGTAAATGCTAAATTATGCAGGCCGCGGGGGTCTGATTGTCAAAGCTTGAATTAAGAACATGGGTGTTGCTTCTTTGTACTTCCGTAAAACATACCACAAAGAACTAACAACTAAATTGTTATATTTACAGTCCATCCAATAATCTCAATATTGAATAAGCTATGAGTGCTGACGAACAAAACCAAAGTGTCCTGATTCCGATGGGCGAATTGAAAGCTAAGTTTGCCAATATTTTACAAAGCCGAGGATTTGGTAATGATGACGTAGAAATTTTAGCGACCACTTTTGCAGAAAACAGTTTAGATGGGGTCTATACCCACGGTGTGAACAGGTTCCCAAGATTCATTGAGTATGTGGACGAGGGGCTAATAACACTGCACGGGAAACTGAAAAGAAAATCGCAAGCAGGTGCAATTGAACAGTGGGATGGCGATTTGAGAGCTGGCATTTTAAACGGCCTCGATTGCACAGAA
>CAZWQB010000061.1:0-15960 GCA_964636035.1 uncultured Roseivirgaceae bacterium | reverse complement strand
CCGTAATTTTTTTCCAGGAGGACAATCAGCTCCAGGGCATCAATGGAATCCAATCCCACACCACTTCCAAAAAGCGGTTCGTCGTCATCAATATCATCCGGATTAAGATCTTCCAGATTCAAGTATTCCACTATTTCCTTTTTCAATTTTTCTGTTAACTTCTCCATATAGGCAAGGTATTACAATTTTTATATCTTAAAAAAATCTGGCGTGAATTCTATTGAATCTCGTCCTGCTTCCAGATTTTTTCCTATTAAAAACAATTTTGATAAGTAATTTTCATCATTTGCATAATTCACCCACCCGGTAATGCAATGGCTATAAAATTCCTTTTGAAACAACCGCACAACATAATCATACACGAGTTTTGAATCAAAATCATCCATGATAAAGCAGGTGTTTTCCCCCGTAATCTGATGCCTGATACAAATTTCGCCTAACATGATATTGGGCAGCGTATATACAAAAACAGCCGGACTGGGGAAAAAGGTTTCTTTGTCCCGGATGGCTGCAACATGTTTTTTGTCAGATGCTACTGATGAGTCTTTGTTTGCCAGCACCAGCGCAATGTCTGACCCGTCACTGTTCCTGCTTATTTCTTGATCTTTTAAAAGTAATTCAGTGCTTAAGAAAGCGAGTTTACAAAGCTCGTCCATCTTAAAGAATTTGGAATAGGAAGGAGCCATTGCATAATAAACTTCTTTTGCAAAGGTATTAAACGGAGCGCTTTCTCCATTCGATAGAAATTGAACGCCATTTAAAAAAGCATCTTTTGGGGAAAAGGAGCTTATACTTTTAATTTTTAACCCACTAGCACTCATTTCTGGAAAATCTGATCAGCAATTAACAAAGAGAAGGCAAATTAAATTCTTTGGGACAACAATTTGTATCATTTAAACCCTAAATTTACCCATAAACCTGATACTGCACAATGAGAGGCGAGTCTGCGCCTTCTAATTCTGATCGAGAATTGGTACTGAAAAGTAAAGTTTGGTATATTTGGGGATCGTAATCCCCAAATATACCGTTATTCGGGGATTACAATCCCCGAAAGTACTTTGATGTAATCAGACGATCCCTAACTCCGTTTTAAGATACCAAATTGATGATAATTTGTCCGAAAGACCCTCCGAATAGAGTCTGGAGTCTTTCGGACCGGACTCTTACGGAGAATAACTGATCTCGGGGAGCCGAGCATTACTTCAAACGAACATAGGTTATTCCATCCCGAAACTAGTCCGAGTCGAGATTCTGACCATTAAAAAACAATCATATACAGATGAAATCCTCGGCAAACTGACTCCCCTTTTCCAATACCAAAGCTGCATTGCATCCTCCGAATCCCGATGCTGTCTTCATGATGTGCCGCAGGTTTTCCGATTTTTGATGAACATTGAGCACCTGGATATCGCCTGACACTCCTTTTTGCTCATAACCCAGAGATTTGAATAAAATTCCGTTGTTCATCTGCCAAATACATATGATGGTTTCTACTATGCCCGAAGCACCCAAGGTATGTCCGAAATAGCCCTTCAAACTGTTGATAGGGGTGATTGTGAATCCCAGACCAGCAAAGGCCAGTGACTCCATTTCATCATTGAACAAGGTGCCGGTTCCATGAGCGTTGACGTACTGGATGCCGCCAGGAGTCAGCCGGGATTCAGATAAGGCTTTTTCAATGGCTATTTTAAGACCCTTTCCGGTTCTTGAGGGGCCTGAAATATGGTTGGCGTCATTGGACTGGCCTCCTCCTGATACTACGGAGAACGCATTTTTTTCAATGCATAAGTTCGGGTTGTTGCTAAGCAAGATGGTGCCACAGGCTTCCCCAAGGCTGATTCCGGTTCTGTCACGGTCATAGGGTTTGCAGGGCTCGCTGCTGATGGCTTTCAGGCTCTGGAAGCCGGATATAACAAATTCGCTGAGCAGATCACCTCCGCTGACCAATACATGGTCATACATACCCATCTCTATTAGTTTCTTTCCGGTGATAATTGCTGATAATCCGGATATACAGGCATTGGAAACAACAACTGGTGGGTGCAGCAAACCAAAATATTCGTTGATTGCCCTTGCCATGGCATTCAGACGAATCCTTTCTGCGGGAATGGCTGAAGCACCGTCGTATAAATCTACATTGCCTTTTGTAGAGGATATCACCAGTAGCAGCCTCTGTTTGTCCAGCCCGGAGATTGCATTCAGCACATTGCCAATGGATGTGATGAACATTTTTTCCAGTCGGGTGAAAGCTTTTTTGTTGGGAAGAAAGTCTGCTTCCAGTGTGCCGCAGTCGATGCGAGCGCCAAAAAAAGATTCGCCAGCAATCTGTTCATCCTTTATTTCTTTGATACCGCTTTGCAGATTCGAAATGGCAGCAAAGTTCCGGGAGGTGTCAAACCCCAACGGACTTACAATATTATCTGCAATCGAATATATTTTCAAGACTTGTAGCTTTTTGATGAGAGGATTACTAATCCGGTAAAACCCTATGGTTAATTACAATTCCTTTACGGTTTTTCCAATCACGGAAAAAATCCGGAATGGTGAGGTGTAATTCACGTTCTTTTGTTATAAACACCTGTTCAGAATTTCCTGTAGCAAAGATTGTTTCGCTTTCGGGGTCAAAAATTTTGTATTCGAACAATATTTTTGCTGCTGCGCTATCAACATATTTAGTCTCAATAAGGAGCGGTTGGTTATATTGAATAGGCTTTTTAAAACTACAATTGATGTTTACTATGGGAATTAAAAATCCTTTTTCATAAACATCCATATAACCCAATTCGTGCTCTCTGCCGAAAGCTTCTCTGCCATCTTCGAAATATTTTAAATAGTGTCCGTGCCATACAATGCCCATGCTGTCCACCTCGTTGAAACGCACACTTATCTCCTTTAAACTCGTCAACATCAGCCTTTTATAAAAATTCTCAATTCGCAGTGGGCAATTTCTGTCTCCTGCGCATCAAATACCGAACCCTCAACCACCTGAATGTTCAAAAGATCATGGGTTATTATTGTCCGGGTATGCAATTCTTCCCCACATGCCGGGAGCCTGTTGATTTTTAGGTTCTTAATTCCGGCTATGTATCCGACAGGTACTTCTTTGCCCTCATCTACAAACTTGGTTCCAGCCAGTAAGGCGGCAGTCTGCGCCATGTTTTCGACCAGTCCTCCGGCTGAAAAAAGGTTGTTTTCCACCATCACATTGTCCGATCTTACCAGAAAACCAGATGTCAGGAAATCTTCAGCTTTTTCAAAAATCTTATCCACCATCACAAAAGGAGGTCTTTGCGGGATATATTGATAAAGTTCTTCTCCTGTTTTAACGGGTTCTTTTTTCATTGTCAGCTTGTTCAAATATACCGCCTTTCAAATCTTTGCTCCAGAAGTCAAAATAATTAAACCACTGCAACGGGTATTCTTTAATTTTTGCTTCCAGGGAATCCACGTACCTGTGCAGTATTTCCTGAGGTTGCAATTTTTCGCTGTTGACCGGTGGCGTCGCAGAAAGATGATACTGAAAGTTTTTACCTTTCAGTGCATATACAAATGTAAAGGGCACCTTGAGTTTAGCGGCAATTACGAAGGGGCCCAAAGGGAAATAAGCATCTTTGCCCATGAAATTAACGGCGTCAATCCGGCCTCCCTCTACAAACCTGTCGCCATGCATGCAGATAATTTCCCGGTTTCGCAGTGCATTGTTAATCAGGAAAATGTGGGAGAGGTCTTTTTTAATTGGTATAATATTGACGGTCTGGTTTTTCATTACCTTTTCCAGGTAACCTTTAATTTTGCCCTGCTCAGCTTCAAACATCACAATGTTGATCTTCATATTGATGTTTTTCAGCATGTAGCCAGCAATTTCCCAATTTCCCAGGTGGCCGCTGATGAGGATACCGCCTCGTTCAGATTTACTAAGTTCTTTTAAATAATTTTCACCATCCAGGGTGTAGGTAAACTTTTTTTCAATGCCTGCTATAATTGCTACTTTGTCAATTAATGTTTGCCCAAACAAGTAGTAATTTTGATATACTGCCCGAAAAGCTTTCAGCCTGCCGTAGTGATGAATTTCTCTGAAGTATTTGTAAATGTTGCGGGTAGCAGTAGGTGCGGAAATAATATAGTAGGCAGCCACTATGGTTAACAGGGCATAAGCGGCTTTTATTCCCGATTTTTTTAGAATATAGATAAATATCTTATGGCCTAAAACGCCGCCTCTTGTTTTTCCTTTCCAGGACGACATTATTTGTTCTCAACCTTTTGGATGATGTAATCATAAAAGTCCTGAAAAATCAAAATCTGCTGAAAATCTTCCGGCTTTACCTTAAATCCAAAATTGCTTTCTATTTCTACTACCAGATCTACATAATCAAGGCTGTCTAACTGCAGGGTTTCTTTCAGGTTAGCCTCAGGTGTTATATGCTCAGGGTCTACTTCAAACTCCTCTACCAGAAATCCATTGATTCTATCTATAATTTGTTCCTTGGTCATCATGTTTAATATTACTTATCAAAATTTTCTAATAATAATTGACGAGTTGGTACCGCCAAAACCAAAAGAATTGGAAAGAAAAACATCAAATTCACTGTTGATAGTTTCATAAGCAAAATTTAAATCTTTTAGTTCTTCTTCCGGATTTTCAAGGTTGATGTTGGGGGCAATAAAGCCGTTTTCCATCATGAGCATAGAATATATGATCTCACTGGCACCTGCCATCCACATCTCGTGCCCGGTCATGGATTTCGTAGAACTAATGTATGGGTTGCTTTCTCCAAATACTTTTTTAATGGCAAGGCCTTCGCTCAGGTCGCCTGCAATAGTGGAAGTGGCGTGGGCGTTGATATACTGAACGGCTTCGGGTGTTAATGCTGCCTGCTTTAAGGCCATCTCCAGTGATTTTACCGGGCCTTCCACGTTTGGATGCGAAATGTGGTCGCCGTTGGAAGAAAATCCATATCCGAGGATTTCTCCTAATATTTTCACTCCTCGCCGTTTAGCGGATTCATAACTCTCAATCACAATGGTTGCGCCGCCACCACTTGGAATCAAGCCATCCCGTTCTTTATCAAACGGTCTTGATGCTTTGGTAGGAATGGCTTCGTTTACTGAGAATGTTCCCAACCCGTCAAAACTCCCCATGGAATGATAGTTGATTTCCTGGGCGCCTCCGCAAATGATAATATCCTGCAGCCCGCTTTTAATCATGGTGTAGCCCATTCCAAGGGCATGTGACCCACTTGCGCAGGCGGCACTTACTGTAAAGTTGATGCCCCTGAGCTTGAATATTGTAGACAAATTCATGGTAACGGTAGAGTTCATCGATTGAAAGATCGATCCGCTTCCGATCAGCGAAGTGTCGTTTTTCAATTTCAGTTGCTCAAAGGCCTCTATGCAGGGTTTTGCAGAACTATCATTCCCGAAGATGATCCCGACGTCTTCTTTGCTAAGAAAATCTTCATCGATCTGCGCGTTTTTTAAAGCTTCCAGGGTCGACATATAGGCATATTCACCTTGTTCTGCCAAACCTATCCGTTGCCTTCTGCTGAGCAGGTCTTTTAAAAACGGTCTGGGAACGATTCCAGTCAATGCAGACCTGAAACCCAGGTCCTTTCGCAACTCTTCTCTGCCGATTCCGGAAGCGCCCCTGTATAGCGATCCACGAACCGTTTCCAGGTCCTGACCTATGCAAGAGTAAATACCCAGTCCGGTTATTACAACCCTATTCATTTATATCTGATTACACACGCTAATTCTAACAAAAAACAGATTTAACTTATACCCCCGTTGATTGAAATTACTTCACCGGTAATATAAGAGGCGCCAGGTGAGGCCAGAAACCCGACTAAGGCTGCCACTTCTTCAGCGGTACCAAACCTGCGCAGCGGTATCATGGATTTGTATTGCCCTTCATCTATTCCCTCGGTCATTTCGGTTTTTATAAATCCCGGAGCCACCGCATTCACTGTTATATTTCTTCTGCCAATTTCCTGGCTCAATGCTTTTGTTGCACCTATTACCGCCGCTTTTGAGGCCGAATAATTGGTTTGTCCCGGCAAGCCTTTGATTCCGGACAATGAGACTATGTTGATTATTCTGCCATATTTCTCCTTGATCATTTCGGCAAGTACCGTTTTGGTGACATTATAAAAGCCACCAAGGCTGGTATTTACCACCTCATCCCACTCCTGATCACCCATCCAGATCATGAGATTATCCTTTCTGATTCCGGAATTATTTATCAACACTTCAATTTGGTCTGTGTTGTGCGCCTTGAACCAGGTGCCTAAAACTTCGCGGGTTTCGTCTCTATTGGCCACGTCAAATTTAATCGTTTCCGCCTGCACACCCTTGCTTTTTACTAGGTTCATCGTCTCGTCAGCGGCAGCCCCATTAGACAGATAATTGATTAAAATATTATAGCCCTGTTCTGCCAATTGTAGACAAATTGCCCTTCCTATTCCCCTTGATCCACCTGTCACTAAAGCATACTTCATTTTATCACTCAATAGTTCGTGTTTTTCTCCTGCGAGGTCCTTATTAATTGCTCAAACAAGTCAGCAAATATCATAAATTTCAATGACTGTTTATCTTTAAAATTAATGAAAATTAATCTTTATATAACATGTAGTCAGGCACTAACAAAAACCCCGAGCTAATCATCAAATGCTGAGTGGAGATTGACCCATCATAAATTGCTTCACTCTAGCCAAATCTTCATAAATGCTGTAATCCTCAACAAATGCGGGTACAATTTTTCTGATGCTTTCATAAGTAGCCTTCGACTGGCCAGACAAACCTGAAGTTTTTTTAAGGCAGTCCAAGGCCTGAACTATGGAAATCATTTCTATCGACAGCACTTCAAAAGTGTTTTCGACCACTTTTTTTGCACACAATGCCGCGTTGGTACCCATGCTCACAATATCCTGATTATCATTGTTATTAGGTATGCTGTGTACATACATGGGGTTGGACAGCATTTGATTTTCTGCCGTTGTAGATGTGGCCGTAAACTGAACCCCCTGCATGCCAAAATTAAAACCTAATTTTCCCAGATTAACAAAAGGTGGTAGGATTTCATTCAGTTTGGGATTCATCAGGAAGTTGAGTTGTCGCTCTGCCAGCATCGAAAGCTTCGTAATTGCAATTTTGAGCTTATCCATTTCAAAAGCTACATAATCTCCGTGAAAATTCCCACCATGAAAAACATTTTTGCTTTTTACGTCCACAATGGGATTGTCATTGGCTGAGTTTACCTCTTCTTCCAGTAATTTTTTGCACTGGTCAACGGTCTCTAAGATAATCCCTACGATTTGGGGTACACAGCGGATGGAATAATATTCCTGCACCTTATCAATCAATACCTTCTCCTCTCCGGCGTGATTGTACAACTGTTGTTCTCTTTTTCTTACATACTGGCTTTGGTCAAGGTGTGTTTTGATGGTCATTGCTACCTGCTGCTGTCCCTTATGTTTTTTCGAATTATTCAGTTCCGGTGAAAAATAGTCATCATAAGCATCCACCATTTCGCAAATCATGATAGTGGCAGCGATGCTCCATTCAACGGCTCTTCTGGCATAGATGGCATTTACCATGCCTATGCCAGTCATTACGCTGGTGCCGTTCATTACAGCCAGTCCTTCACGTAAGGCCACCTTCATGGGTGCTATACCCAGCGCAGCAAATACTTCTGCTGTGGGTTTAACCTCCTCCTTGTATTTTACTTTTCCTTCTCCTATCATTACCAGCGCGAGGTGCGCCAGTTGCACCAGGTCTCCACTTGCGCCCACACCACCATGTTCAAATATCAGGGGGTATATATCGTGGTTGATGAGATTTGTCAGTACATCAATAGCGCTTTGGTTTACCCCCGAAAATCCAAGTGACAAAGTATTTAGCCGTGCCAGCATGGAGGCTTTTACATATTGTTCGGTCAACAACTGGCCGCTTCCAGAGGCATGGCTTCTGATGAGGTTGTACTGAAGGGCCAACTGCTCATGCTCATCAATTTTATAGGGGGCCATAGGGCCAAATCCAGTATTGATGCCGTAAATTATTTTATTTTTTGAAAAGGATTCAAGAAAAAAGAAGCTTTCCTGCACGCGCTGTTTTACCGCTTCGGTTACTTCAACTTTCTCCCCCGAAATTACCCTTTCAACATCTGCCAGACCAAGGGAAGAATAACCAATTTGAACCATTTTTGAATTGTAGAGATAAATTTGTCAAAGCACATAAGACTATACAAAACAAGTTAAATTCGCAGTATCAACCAAAAATAAAATTATTCTTTTTGTCATTTTTATTACGTCGTATTGATTGTTTTATAGATAAAATATTTCCAAATCCAACGAATTTACCCAAAGGAATGAATTGTTATTTCCATAAATTTTGCCAACTTTCCCTTTTATACTTTAACCGATGTCACAAGCAAGAAATAATAGAATAAAAGCCGACGTCCTGGTGATTGGCGCAGGCCCCTCTGGTACCGTAGCAGCGTCCATCTTGAAGAATAATGGGATTGATGTGCGGATCATTGAAAAAGAAGTTTTTCCAAGATTTGTAATAGGAGAGAGCCTTCTTCCGCATTGCATGGAAAATTTAAAAGAAGCAGGGCTCATCGAAGCCATTGAAGCAAAACGATTTCAACAAAAGTATGGCGCCAAGTTTGTCCGCGATGGTCAGGTAAGTGATTTTGATTTTTCAAACCAGTTTACAGAAGGGTGGAGCTATACCTGGCAGGTGAAGCGGGCGGAATTCGATCTTGCTTTGGCAAATGAAACACAAAAAAAAGGCGTACCGATAGATTTTAAAACCCAGGTAACTGGCGTTCTTTTTAAAGAAGACGGGTCTTCAGAAACTACTGTTTTGGGGCCGGACGGCACTGAGTCTACCATAGAAGCGAAGTTTATAGTAGATGCAAGCGGCTATGGAAGGGTTTTGCCTCGCTTGCTTGACCTGGACCTGCCTTCTGACTTTCCTCCGCGGACTGCGTTTTTTACGCACCTCAAGGATGCAAAAAGACCGGCAGGCATAGATGGCAATAGAATTACCATTATTACCTACAACAATGAAGTTTGGCTTTGGGTGATCCCCTTCTCAGATGGTACTACTTCGGTGGGTGTGGTAGGAAGATCTGAACTAGTAGAAAAATACCAGGGCAACCTGGAAGAACAGTATATTTTGTGGCTGGAAGATGTACCCAGCCTAAAAGGCAGGTTTGAAATGGCGGACATACTTTTTGAACCGAAGAAGATCGCGGGCTACTCCTCATCAGTTAAAAAACTTTATGGAAAAGGTTTTGTGCTCACAGGAAATAGTACCGAGTTCCTGGATCCTGTATTTTCCTCGGGCGTAACGCTTGCCACAGAATCTGCTGCTACCGCTGCCAGATTAATCACCAGAGAAATGCGAGGCGAAGCGGTCGATTGGGAAGAAGAATATGCTGCATACCTCAAAAGAGGCGTGGATGTGTTTCGTACTTTTGTGTCAACCTGGTACGATGGGTCACTTCAAAAAATTATCTATACGACGGAATCCAACAATGAAATGAAACGCCAGATTTGTTCTGTTTTAGCAGGCTACGTATGGGATCAAAACAATCCTTTTGTTAAACAGCATGCCAGGGCCGTAAAAGCTTTGGCTAATGTATTGAAATAGTTGTTGATTACCAATGTACTGAATTATTTGATGTGCCAATGGGTTGGTTGAGCAATTTGATAATTTGCTGATTTTATAATTATTCACGTGGCAATTAATAGTTTCGGGTGTATTAATTCAGTGTTTGATCAGGATAAAGAACAAAAATTGATTTAGAACCTTAGGTAAAGAGAAAGGAGTTTTTCTTTGTGTAATAATTTTTCATGACCAACTTATTTTATAGATTTTATCTATTCACAAGCAGGCATAAACCTATTTCAGCGGTAATTTTCCTGATTCTCTTCATTGCCTCCCTTTCGGTAGGATATCACATCCGGCTTGAAGAGAATATCATTAACCTGATTCCGAAATCAGCGGAGATATCAAAGATAAATTCAATACTGGAAGGATTCAAGATGAACGGCAGGTTAATTATGCATGTTTATCATGAGGATTCCTTGCCGGAGGATACACAACAGTTAATTGCTATTTCACACCAGGTAAGTGACAGCCTGACCGAAAAATATGGCGAGTATATTTCGGATATAGATTTGGAATATAACGACTCCTCTATTCAGGCCTTGTATGAATATTTCTCAGATAATTTGCCTTTTTACCTGCAGGAAGAAGACTATAAGGCCATAGCGCCACGACTGACGCCGGAGGGCATAGATGCCACCATGCTAAAAAATTATAAAACGCTGGTCTCGCCTATTAGCATAGTTTCAAAAAAGATGCTGATGGAGGATCCACTCAGTCTTGCCGGACTGCCATTGCAAAGAACAAAAAAGCTACAACTGGATGACAATATCCAGCTATATCAAAACCATCTGATTTCGAAAGACAGAAAGCACATCCTTTTTTTTATTGAGCTGGCACAATCACCAAACGAAACTGCAAAAAATGGGAAATTGATAGCAGGAATGGATGCTTTGATTGAAGAATTTAAGCAGACTACACCAAATATACACATAGAATATTTTGGTCCGGCGGCGGTGGCGGTGGCGAACGCACAAAGGATAAAGCAGGACATCATGCTCACTATTTCGCTGGCCATGGTTGCCCTCTTTTTATTTATTTTCCTTTTCTATCGCAGCTTTTCGGTATTCTTCGCGGCAGTTACGCCGGGTTTATTTGGTGCCGGGGTAGCAATTGCCTGCCTTTCCATCTGGCGGGATTCCGTTTCCGTAATCTCTTTGGGGGTTGGTTCTGTACTCCTGGGGATCACGATTGATTATGCTTTGCACTTTTTTACGCATCACAAAGATCAAAAGGATGTAGAAGCTTTGTTTAAGGACCTGACTGCACCATTGTTGATGAGCAGCATCACCACGGCTTGTGCTTTCTTTTCATTGATTTTTCTGCGGACCAGCGCACTGGCCGATTTGGGCATCTTTGCCGGGGTCAGCATAATTGCTGCCGCACTGTATACGCTTACCGTTTTGCCTCACTGGGTTATTCATAAAAAAGAGCGTATCACAAAAAGTAGGGGAAGGAATTTTGTGGAAAAAGCAGTAACCCGATTTGCCACTTACCGGTTTTATAAGGCCAGGTGGTCCATAGTTCTATGTGTACTGCTTACGATCATCAGCCTCTTCACCTGGAAAAATTATCAGTTCGAGAGCAATATGCTCCGGTTGAACTATATGCCGGAACAACTTGCCATTCATGAAAATAACCTCAATGAGATCTCTACCTACTCTGCAAATAGCGTTTTTATTATCAGTGAAGGCAAAGATTTTTGGGAGGCCCTGGAAGCCGATTCTCGTGTCAAGGAGCAATTGTTGCTATTGCAGGAGCAGGGTTTGGTGATCAACTATTTTTCAATGAGCGACCTCATTCCACCATTGTCTGTACAACAGCAGAGGTTAAACAACTGGAAAGCTTTTTGGGAAGAACAAAACACCGACACGATATTTTCCCGGATCGAAAGAAGTGCTGCCGCCCTGGGGTTCAGGGCCAATGGCTTTGACGCATTTGAGCATGCCCTGTACAAAGAATACGAGTTGTTGACGAGCCGCGATATAGCACATATAATATCGGTAATTGGTGAAGATCTGATTATAAGCAGGGGAGATACTGTAACCATCGTGTCTTCAATAAAAACAACTAAGGAAAATAAAGAGGAGGTATTGAAGACGCTGGGCAGCATGAAGGAACCACTTGTATTTGACAAGGGCTTTCTGGCATCGCAGTTAGTGACGCTATTGCAGGAAGATTTTAACAGATTGGTCAATCTATCCCTTGTGGTTGTTTTCTTCCTGGTATGGATAAGCTATGGAAGAATTGAGCTGGCAGCTATTACCTTCTTTCCTATTCTGCTAAGCTGGCTATGGATTTTGGGCCTGATGGGTCTTTTCGATCTCCGGTTTAACATCATCAACATCATCATCTGTACATTCATCTTTGGGTTGGGAGTCGACTATAGCATTTTTGTGATGCGCGGATACACCCAACGCTATGCAGAAGGAAAAGTAACCATTACTTCCTATAAAAAATCCATCATTTTATCGGCAGTAACTACGCTGCTGAGCATAGGGGTTTTGGCTTTCGCGGAACATCCGGCGCTTCGATCTATTGCCTTGTTGGCCATCATTGGAATATCAGCAGTCATATTTATTACCTTTACCGTCCAGCCTATTCTATATAACCTTCTGATCCTGGGTAGAAAAAACAAGGGTAGGCTGCCCTATACGCTTACCTCATTTTTTTTGTCCACTTTTGCCTTTTTGTATTTTCTTTTGGGTTGTCTCTTGTTGACACTGATCAGACTTGTTTTTTATGTTCCTTTGGCTTCAAATAAGAGGAGAAAGCAAATTTTCCATTGGGTACTGATGTGGTTTTGTAAATCCCTAATTTATATAATGGTAAATGTACAGAAGGAAGTAAGAGGAGTTGAAAATGCTGACTTTAACACGCCTTCTGTGGTGATCAGTAACCATCATTCTTTTCTGGATATTATTCTCCTGTTGATGTTTCATCCCAAGGTGATCATGGTGACCAACCACTGGGTTTATAATTCGCCCTTTTTTGGCAGGGTGGTGCAATATGCAGATTTCGTTCCTACCACGGAGCCTTTGGAAGAGCAGCTTTCAAAAATTAAAAACCTGGTAGCGGAGGGCTATTCTATCATTGTGTTCCCGGAAGGCACACGTTCGCCTGATTTTAAGCTCGGCAGGTTTCATAAGGGCGCATTTTACCTGGCGGAGGCGCTGGGTCTTGATATACAGCCTGTAATGTTGCATGGTACAAATTATACCATGCCCCAAAAAGACCCTTTCCACTTAAAAAGCGGAAAAGTAACCATTCAGTTCTTGCCCCGAATTCGTGCCAATGATGTTTCTTTTGGAGAACACTATTCTGAAAGGGCAAAAAGTATTAGCAGGCATTTTAAAAAGGATTATGAACAACTCAGGAACGAAGAGGAGACTCCCGGCTTCTTCAGGGAAGCACTATTTAAAAATTACATTTACAAAGGCCCCGTTTTAGAGTGGTATTTAAAAATTAAATTCAGGCTGGAAAATGGCTATTTCCTTTTTCACCAGCTTGTGCCGAAGGAAGCAAAGGTGCTGGATTTGGGTTGTGGCTACGGTTTTCTAAGTTATTCTCTTGCCTTTAGCGGAGAAAAAAGAGAAATTATCGGCGTTGATTATGACAACAAAAAAATTGAGATAGCAAAAAATTGTCCGGTACAGCCTCCTAATTTGCGATTTGAGCACGCCGATCTCACTGCCTATCCATTGGAGGAGGCAGATGTATTTATAGTAAGTGATGTTTTACATTATCTGGTAGAAGAGGAGCAGGACTTGCTTTTGGACAAAATTGTAAGGTACCTAAATAGTGAGGGCAAGATCATTATAAGAGATGGAGACAGCAGCAAAAAGGAGAGGCATGAAGGAACCGTGCTGACCGAAATTTTTTCTACTAAATCTGGTTTTAATAAGACAAATAACGAATTGTGTTTTATTTCGGAGGAGAAAATTGCGGCCTTTGCTAAAAAGAATGACCTTGCGATGGAAGTCATAGACAACACGAAACGCACCTCCAATACAGTTTATATTTTACGGCACAAAAGGCAGAATGGAAAAGTTTGACATTATAATTATAGGAAGCGGCCTGGGCGGATTGGAATGTGGTGCTATATTAAGCAGGGAAGGTTACAGCGTGTTGGTGTTGGAGAAAAACAAGCAGATTGGGGGCAGTCTCCAAACCTTTGCCAGAGATAAGCAAATTTTTGATACGGGCATCCACTATATAGGGGGCTTAGAGGAAGGCCAGAATCTTTACCAGTATTTTAAATACCTGGAGATCATGGACAGTCTCAAATTGAAAAAGCTGGACGAAAACGGTTTTGATGTAATATCATTTGAAGGCGACGACCAGGAATACAGATATGGCCAGGGCTATGAAAACTTTATTGATATTTTAACCGGCTATTTCCCTCAGGAGCGGGAGGGGATCATTCACTATTGCAACAAAATTCGTGAGGTCTGCAGCATTTTTCCGATGTACAATATGAAACCTTCCAACGGAGACTGGGGAAATGTGGCTTATCATGATGTAAGTGCGAGAGACTTCATTGCTTCCTGCACCAGTAACAGGGTTTTACAAGGAGTTTTGGCGGGTACAAACGCCCTATATGCAGGTGAGGGCGATAAAACCCCTTTATACACCCATGCATTGGTTATTAATTCATACATAGAAAGCGCCTACCGCTGCATTGATGGTGGCTCCCAAATCGCAAGGTTACTGTCCAGACAAATCATTCAAAATGGTGGCAAAATCATCAAACATGCAAAAGCCACGAAATTTATTTTTGATGGCGATAAAATTAAATCAGTAGCACTGGAAGACGGGCGGCAGTTCGAAGCGAAAAATTTTATTTCCAATATGCATCCAGCCGTTACGCTCGATTTAATTGAAGAAGGAAAGATCAGGAATGCCTACAGAAAAAGGATTAACAGTCTTGAAAACACCGTCTCTGTATTTATCATCTATGTGGTATTTAAGAAAGATACCATGAAGTACTTCAATTGCAACTACTACCATTTTATAGATCCCAACGTCTGGAGTGGAGGATATTCTGATCAATGGCCGGAAAGTTGGGCCGCTTTTACCGGTGCTGCCTCCAGAGATGATGAATATACGCAAACTATGACCGTAATGGCCTATATGCAATATTCACAAACTGAAAAATGGGCGCAGACTTATAACACGGTGTCAAATGAAGTTGAACGCGGAGAAGATTATGAGCAGTTCAAAAAGGAAAAGGCAGAAAAGCTACTAGATCAGGTGGAGAAAAAATTTCCGGGTCTGAGAGATAAAATAGCTGCTTATTATACATCTACGCCGCTCACTTACCGAGACTACATCGGTACGAAAGACGGTTCTTTGTACGGAATTAAAAAAGATTACCATGATCCTTTACGATCTTTCGTATCCGCCAGAACCAAAGTGCCCAACCTGCTTTTGACTGGCCAGAATCTGAATATGCATGGCGTACTGGGGGTGACCATTGGATCGATAGTAACTTGTTCCGAATTACTCGGAAATGCTTATTTGATGGAAAAAATCAACCGGTCTTAACAATACGGACTGTTACCCGGTTTACGGAAAAATTAATTATGTTATTTGTTTTAAGATTTTTCAAGCTTTCTTTCCTCTTCTTATTCTTTAGCATTCTGTGTTTTTCCTGTCTAAAGCAGTCGGCGGGAAGGTCGCTGCATATCAATCAAAAAAACAAACCTTATGATGTAATTATCGTCCCGGGATACCCATTTCAGGACAGTACCTGGCACGACATTATGAAAATCAGGGTGTATTGGTCGGCTTATCTGTATCATCATGGCTATACCAGGAATGTGATCTACTCGGGCGCCGCCGTCTATACGCCTTTTGTGGAGAGTAAAATTATGAAAGCCTATGGCATGGCGTTGGGAATTCCCGGAGATTTAATTTTTGTAGATACCTTGGCCAAACACAGCACCGAAAATCTATATTATTCTTACCAACTGGCGAAGAAGCTGGGTTTTAATAAAATTGCGCTGGCAACGGATCCCTTCCAGAACGCACCACTGGCCAGGTTTGCCGGAAGCAATGGTATTGAAGTAGACTTTCTGCCTATTGTTTTTGATACGTTACGGTTGATAGATAGAACTGATCCTGAAATAGAGTACAGCGTAGCCAGAGTTGAAAATTTTGTGGCATTACCGGATCGGTTGGGATTTTTCGAAAGACTACGTGGGACTATGGGAAAGAAAATTGACGAGGGTGTTTATGAAGAGTGAAAGCTTAATAGGGATAATGTTACTGAAATAGCTTAGCCTT
>CAZWQB010000060.1:4704-16321 GCA_964636035.1 uncultured Roseivirgaceae bacterium | reverse complement strand
TTTTGCGTTAAACCTTCCTGTCTGTTTACAGCAAGATGGAATTACAACCAGGGAAACGCTCCCGGCGGGTCGAAACGTTAGCATTACTTCCGTTTCTAATAAAGATCAAAACCAAAAGACTTCCCACCCACTGATCAGTGCAGTAGATCAAGGTGTAATTATTCTTAATCAGCCCATTTTCTATACGGTTAAAAAAGGAGATACACTTTCTGATATCGGTTGGAAACTTACAGGCAGAAGGGCATCTGTGCACGATCTTAAAAACTGGAATACGATCTGGGACGATAATATTAAACCCGGCAAAGTCCTTTTTCTGGCAGATCCTTACGATAGTTTCGTAAAAGAAATCGCTTCCAGGCTGTCCAAACATGAACTAACCGGTCGCAACCCAAAAATCAGTCTGGACAGATTGAGTGATGAAATGGTGGCCCGGCATGGGGGATTATTTGGAGAGAAGCATCAGGTGGAGATACAGTTGTCGTATATGGAGTCTTGGGAGGAAATTTTGAGCCCAGAGATTTTTGTAAAAGGACCTGGGCAAGATATCCCCAGGGCACCTGAACTTTCTGTTGGAAACGTGATGGGGATAAATGGTCAGTCTCAGGACAAGGATCCTGTTAATCGCGAGATGGAGTTTATTGGGATTGATACAAGTTCCTTAGATCCTTCTACCTTGAATAGAAATATTTTTGGACTTCATTATCCTGGCGGAAATAATCCCCAAACCTTTCCTGACGGAAAGGGAAACAGGAACCCTGACTATTCCCAGACTCCATTAAATCATACAGGTTATCCAGCTATTGGGCATGATCGAAGGTATGATAATTTAGGAATTGCTGGGGCAAAAGGACTTTTTACAGATACGAGAGCAATAGGTGCTGATTGGCAATTTGTTCTTGAAGAGCTTTTTATAGCATCAAACCCATTCATCGATCTAAAGACTAGGGTTCAAGGTCTGACATTAGGATTGGGTTTAGGGTATTCGGCTTTGGTAAAATCAATCATTGGATTATCTACACCTCAATCAATCGTTGAAATAATTATTTGGTATCAAATTAGCAATATTGGAGTCTCGAACTCCCCTACACAACTAAATAACTAACTTTTCTCATGAATAGAGGCTTAATAATCACTTTTTTGATCGCATTTCTATACGTCGGTATCGGGACCGGTGCGCTATTCTTCATAAATAGTAGTAGTATTTTAGTCCCTATTGCTTTACTGCTAACACTCCCTGTAAGTTTTGTTGGTTTTGGAATAGCCTATTCAGAATACGATAGCCAAATATTGATATTAATTGTGCAATTTTTTGTATTTTTACTTACCTGGGCTATTTTATATTATACAATGGTAAAATCAAAAAATGGTCTATTTGGAAACAAATCAGAAACTTAGATACGTCACCAAACTAAAATAGCATCAGATTAGCATGGATCACTGGCAAAAATTGTAATTGCGGATTAACGCCTCGGCAGTTAGTCGCAACTTCACCCTCATCTCTGCTGTCGTATTTTCTTATTGATTTAGCAGCGAACCTAAAGTAAATCAGGAGCGCGTCGGAATGATTAACGAAAAGCATGTCTTTATATCCAATATTATTGAGGGAATAAATTAGCTCTTTATTAGCCTCTACTTCTTCACAGGAATATCCAATTACTTCCGGATTCACACTATCAACTAAGTTACGTAAGAGTCGTTTCAAAAATCAATATTAATAGGTTGTTTTGAAAACCTAATTACCAATTTTTCCGTCAACTTGTCATTCACCAGTATATTCTTGCTGTAGCGATCTTTTTCAAATAGAACATAATTATCTGTCCATAAATATCTTTCACCTGTTTCTGTTTCAGATAGGTTCATTATTTTGCTTTCAGTCAACTCCAACTTGGTTTCAATGTCGAACAAATTATAGTCAAAGCAAAAAGACGCCTTTTTGCGATACATGTTGCGGCCAATATCAGACACACTTGGCTTTTTTATAGCCCCACGATAGATTGCCTTTTTGTCATATTGAATTTCGAATTCATAATTAGTGAGGTTGTTTATTGTAGAATTTTTAAAGTCCTCCGGAGTTGTTTTTGAAAACGAAGTGATGTCGGTTGCTAAATATTGAATTTCCTCAGCAGTCAGTTCCTCTCTGACAATGTCTTGAGATGATGCAATAAAAGAAGCAAACAAAAAACTAAAAAATAATGCCTTTTTCATATCCGCGTTTAAAGTTTTATTTACAATTGTTTTGTATTGGTATGAACAGAAAAGATATAAAGCTCCTCCCACAAGCAAGTTGACTTTTCAAAAAGATTTCCACATTTCACTTATCTCCATATGTAAAAATATATACCTACAACAAAGATTAAAACTTTTCTTGCCAAGCTAATCGATCTTTCTGATGCCACTATCTGGAATGGAAACCACGGATCGATCCACCTCAACCAACTTCCTGCTTACACTATCTTTAAGGAAATAGCGCTCATCTGATTTATTATCATTGAAGGTTGAAATTCTATAACTGTTTGGAATTAGCTTTTCCTTACGGACCTGATCAGCTTCGCTTAAAAAACCTCTAACAAAGGCTAAACTCAATATGGCATACTGTTTGTATTTTTCGCTGCCCGGGTAAATCTCTGATTCAGAGACATACTGGCGACCTTCCATTTCATTTTTCATATGAATGGTATCGGGTAGGTCCTCATCATATTGAAGGAAAAGATGGCTATGAAATCTATAAGATGTATCAAAAGATATTGTATCCAATATCTTTTCAAATAGTGGATAATCAGTATCTGTATAATTGTAAACATAGTAATAGTCATCACGATAATCAGCTCGTGATCCGTCGTATGGATTGGGAAGTCCTGTAGTAAATACATGCTTTACAATTAACCGAGGCTTTTCTTTTTTAGCATTTTGATTTGTACAGGAGTACACTAAAAAAAAGATACATGCAATTAAAATATAACTTATTGATAAGCGCATGATGTGCCTAATTTAATTTTCATGGTAATAAAGTATTCAAAAACATTAATAAAAGGATTATACCCTCGTTGGTGTTGGAGCATCCAAAGAGCCGTCAAACCTCTACGATCCAGCCATGCCGGAAGTCTTAAATTAGTAAAATCGCCTTCGTCGACCCCAAACCAATCTTTTAATAAAATTTTAAATCTTATGGTGGTTGTGTGGGCGGTTACATTTAGATTCCCTTTCCCATCCCAGTAGTCGTGCCCGAACTCCTGGTTTAGCCATAGATTGCTTACTTCTACTTCTTGGATCCCTCCTATGGCAATCATTTCTGAAACATTAAAAGGGGCAAAACGGAAGGAAGGCATATTGTCTCTGATGGCACCAGATACATCAATCCTATCCCTGTAATAATGAAAGCTTGAATGATGTGCCTGAATTTCCTTTTCTATTGCCGCAAAAAAATCGGTTTTTCCGCTAAAATGATCATTGTACCAATTGTGGACGGTGTGCTTCATAGTTTCCCCTGTATTAAGGGCAAACTGGCGCCTAATTGCTGTCCCATATCCCGAATTACTGAGTGTACTGAATGCTGTCTCCAGTAACTCTTCGTCTGTTTTCTCTTCTAATTGACTAAAGAAAATTATATGCTCTCCGTAGAGTGAACTGGGTTGTAAACCTACGTGACTTTGTGTATCTTGGTTTACGCCTCGAGCGGCATTCACGTTTCCCTGACGCCCGTATATCTTGATAGGGTTCATTAAATTTGCTGGTTTAGTTAAAAAAATGTGAAACAAACATAATATTTTTGAAGGAATATAAAAATATTTCCCTATGTTTTTGTAGAAAACTCAACCGATTAAGTGAACTTCAACAAATGATGCCTACTTCTACGATTCTTTTATGTTTGCATAACGGAAAGAATCGAGCAGATCGAAATTGAAAAGATGAATAGCGTAAACGGCTAGGAGTTTATCGGACTTGCCGATTAAAGGCTCTCAAATCTCGTATTCAGAAACAGCCTCGGACAGGGCAGGGAAACACGTAAAAACCCTCTAAGTCCGACAGGCTCCTAGAAATGGTAGCGATATTATATCTATTCATGATAATTAAATATATTGACCATGGAAAGACCTATAAGACGCAGAGAACTTAGAACATATATAATAAATATTACGGATGATAGCTTTCCCGCATGCAAAAATCAACATTGGGTTGAATGTCATCAGCAAACGAGCTGACGGTTACCATAATATTTCAACATGCTTTTTTCCCATCGGATGGAAAGATGCCCTGGAAATATTACCTTCTGATGAAGACCAGTTCTCAGCATCAGGACTGGAAATACCGGGAGATAGCAGTTCTAATCTTTGCATGAAGGCTTTGGAGCTACTTCGACAGGATTTTAAGCTCCCTCCGGTGCAAATTCATCTGCACAAAGTAATCCCCATGGGGGCCGGCTTAGGCGGTGGCTCAGCAGATGCAGCCTTTACAATAAAGGTTTTGAACGAAATATTTCAGTTGAAGCTGGATTCCGGCCAAATGATTAAGTATGCGTCAGCAATAGGGAGCGATTGTGCGTTTTTTACACAGGACAAATCCGTGATAGCGCAAGAAAGAGGCAATAGATTTGACGAAATTATTGTTCCTCTGCAAGGGTATCACCTCGTGGTAATCAATCCAGGCATTCACGTGAACACCGCGCAGGCATATGCATCCTTAATTCCTCAACAACCTTCGCGACCGCTTGAAGAAGTATTAAAAATGCCCATCGAACGCTGGAAAGAAAACCTTTTCAACGATTTTGAGTCGACGGTGTTTAAGATGTTTCCAGAAATAGCATCCATCAAAAGCGCGTTATATGACAAGGGGGCTGTTTATGCAAGCATGAGCGGGTCTGGCTCCTCGGTTTATGGAATCTTTGCTGAAAAACCCGATTTAACTGCAACTTTTCCGTCACACTTCAACCTTTGGGAACAAAAAATTTAGCGGATTACTGATTATCTAATAATATCTGTCCCTACGGCCTTCCTTTTATAGTACCTGTTAATAAGTGGATAAATAAGTACCGACGACAAAATAACCAATGTTCCGATGTAAAAACCATTGGTCATTTGTTCGTCCTCTTTAAATATCAGCACCGCAAGGATGATTCCATATACAGGCTCCAGATTGACGGTGAGATTGATTAAATAGGCAGACATTTTCTGCATGAGCTGTACAGACGCGGAATAGGCATATACCGTACAAATGATAGCGAGAATGGTCAAATATACCCAATCCATTGAGGTAGGATTTAAGTTCAAAAGTCCGTCGGCAGCAAAATAGAATTTATAGATTGGAAAAAATAAGGCTGTTCCCAGGCATGCCCCCACCATCTCGTAAAAAGTTATCATAAAAGGATTGTGCCGCAGGGTTAGTTGACCATTTATGACCGTAAACAAGGCTGATAGAAAGGCTGACATGACTGCCATGGAAAGTCCCACCACATGATTGAACTCAAACCGGAAAATAATATACAAACCAACCATGACAACGCCTCCCAATACCACCTCAAACCATTTTATGCTTTTTTTGGTCGCCATTGGTTCAAGAAAACTTGTCCAGATAGAACATGTGGCCATCCCAGCCAGCGTGACCGAAACAGTAGATACTCTAGCTGCTGCGAAAAACAAAATCCAATGGGCGGCAATCAAAAAACCGGTACCTAAGATCTTCAAAGTCTCCGTATAACCCAGCCGAAAATCGCGCTTTCTCACATAAAGCAATAGCCCTAGAGCCAGGAATGCAAAAAGCGTTCGAAAAAAGACAATTTCAACTGCGGGTATAGTGATTAGTACGCCAAGAATGGCAGTAAAACCCCAAATAAGTACGATGAAGTGCAAATGCACATAATCTTTGGTGCTCGCCTCCATTATCTGGGAACTGTTTTATACATGACGAGACCTATAATGGTGAAGATGATATTGGGTATCCAGACGGATATTAAAGGATCAAAGGTGCCTGCCTGGGCTATACTTCTGGCCATAATGTAGGCTATAATAAAAACGAAGGCGATCATAAATCCAAGGGCGATCTGGAAACCAGCACCTCCCCTTGCCTTCCGGGCCGAAACAGTGAGGCCAATAAATGTTAGGATAATAACCGTAAAAGGGGTCATGAACCGGATATACTTCTCAATAATATAGATTTCAGACTCTACGCTGCCACGGCTTTTTAGCTCGGCAATATGATCGTCAAGCTCATTGATGGTCATTGCCTCATTTTTTCTGTAACTATTTTCAAAATCCTCAGGGGAAATCTTCAACACAGTATCTATTTTTTCACCATGCGTAACTACTTCCGTAAATCCATCGAATTTTCTCAGTGTCCAATCTTTTATCACCCAGTGACTGCTATCCTCTTCCCACTCAAGCCTTTTTGCCGTTAGCTTTTCTATCAACTGATTTCCCCTTATGGTTTCCAGGCTAAATTTATAGCCCACATTAGCCTGGTTGTTGTAGTGCTCCATGTATAAATAGGATTCCGGAGCAATTTTAATATGGATATTTCGCTGGTCGAAGTAAAAAGTCTTCTTCACATATTCTATTTCAAATGCCACCCGATATTTATTCGAGTCTGGAATAACCCAACCATTAAAATAAAAGCTAACCGCGGCTATCATGATGGCGCCTATAAAATAAGGCACCATTAGCCTCCTGAAGCTTATCCCACTGCTCAGCATCGCTATGATTTCTGTATGTCCGGCCAGCTTTGCTGTCACAAATACAGTGGCAATGAAAACGGTAATAGGGGTGATCAGATTGGCAACAAAGGGTATAAAAGCGAGGTAATATTTTGCAATGGGCTCAAAAGAAAGATTATGTTCAATGAAATCGTCATTTTTTTCGGTGAGGTCAATCATTACGATAATTGCCACCAGAATGAGCACCACAAATACGAACGTACTTAAGAACTTTTTTAAAATATAAAGGTCAATAATTTTCATTAAGGACTATTCTGAATTAACAATTTGATCGCCTTTATAGTAGTTATAGCCGGGTCATCAGCTTCACAACCATCTTATTCTTCCACTCTAAAAAATCTCCGGCTACTATATGTTCGCGGGCCTGCCTGACCAACCAAAGATAAAAGGAAAGATTATGAATACTCGCAATTTGCGCGCCAAGTATTTCTTTACTGATAATTAAATGTCGCAAATATGCTTTCGAATAAAAAGTACTGGCATATCCCTGCAAATTTTCATCTATTGGACTAAAATCATCCTTCCATTTTTCATTGCGCATGTTAATAATGCCTTGTGTAGTAAACAACATTCCGTTTCTGGCATTCCGGGTGGGCATCACACAGTCAAACATATCTACCCCAAGCGCGATACACTCCAGTATATTTGCCGGAGTACCCACGCCCATTAAGTACCTCGGTTTGTCTGCCGGTAATATTCCACACACCAGCTCTGTCATTTCATACATCATCTCGGCGGGCTCACCTACCGAAAGGCCACCTATGGCATTGCCTACCCTATCAAATGACGCTATTACTTCCGCCGACTGGCGTCGCAGATCTTTGTAGGTGCTTCCCTGCACAATTGGAAAAAGATGTTGTTCATAGCCATAAATCCCGGTGGTACCATCAAAATGTTCGCAGCAGCGTTTCAGCCATCTGTGCGTCATCTCCATTGACTTTCTCGCATATTCGTACTCGCAGGGATAGGGCGTGCATTCATCAAAGGCCATGATAATATCAGCTCCAATAGTCCGCTGAATATCCATGACCCCTTCAGGCGAGAAAAACTGTTTAGAGCCATCAATATGTGATTTAAAGGTAACGCCCTCCTCTTTTATTTTTCTGGTTTCTGCCAAAGAATAGACCTGATAACCTCCGCTGTCGGTAAGTATAGGTCTGTCCCAGCCCATGAAGCCATGCAGTCCGCCGGCTGCCTGAAGAATATCAAGGCCAGGCCTTAGGAAAAGATGGTAGGTATTGCCTAAAATTATTTCAGCGTTGATGTCTTCTTTTATTTCCCTTTGATGCACCGCCTTTACCGTGCCCGCAGTCCCCACCGGCATAAAAATCGGCGTTTCTATTTCTCCATGTGCAGTTTTAAACTTTCCTACTCTTGCTTTACTTGATTTATCCTGAAAATTGATTTCAAAACTCATGCATCCTCTGTTATCTTTGAAGAACCCGTTATTATTGTGAGAATTTAATCTCGGTCGTTATTTACAAAACAAAAGTAATTCATTAATTCTATTAATCAGTAAAAGCAAATCAATTATATAAGATGCCTCAGGGCTATTGTACTATTACTCAAAATACTATCAAATCTTACAGCCTCTGAACTAAGGAATGGGAGAAGATCGGGGTCTTGTTTAATTAATTTCAGAGGTACCGTCGGGCAATCTTCGTTTTATCGTTCAAAAGCGTTTAAAACATAACCAGTTGAAATATAATTCTTGATTTAAGGCTATATTTGCTCCTCCCAAGTAAACTTGTAGCTTAATGATTGAAACCAGCCTTTTTGGCATCTTTATTTTTTGCCTGAGTATTCAGTTATTCTTTTATCTGTTTTATTTCGCAAGGGTTGGATTCGCAAGCACCAAAGCATCTGAAACATTTGAAGCCAAGGGTGGTGTAAGTATTATTATATGTGCAAAAAATGAATATCATAATCTTCAGAAACTCCTGCCAGTTTTATACAATCAAAGTTACTCTCCATTCGAAATAATTGTCGTAAATGACAAATCGACTGACGAAACCCAGCCATTTCTGATAAAAGAGAAGGATCTTCACAAAAACCTTAAAATTGTAAATATTGACAATACCCCCTCTCACATCAACAGCAAGAAGTATGGATTGTCATTGGGCATAAAGCAAGCATCGTATGACACTTTATTGTTAACAGACGCCGATTGTGTCCCGGCTAATTCCAGCTGGGTGTCTGTCATGACAGAAAAGTTCAATAATTCCAGCACGAAAATTGCTTTAGGGTATTGTCAGTACAAATCTTATCCGGGCTTGCTAAATTTATTTATTAGATTTGAGACGCTCTACACGGCTGTTCAATATCTGTCTTTAGCATTAGCAGGAAGCCCTTATATGGGTGTAGGGAGAAACCTGGCGTACTCCAAAAAATTCTTTCTGGATAAAAAAGGATTTACAGATTATTTGAAGATAACAGGTGGGGACGATGATCTTTTTGTAAATAAAAATGCGACCCGACATAATACCGCCGCGGTTGTAAATGTTAATGCTATAGTTTACAGCGAACCAAAGAAGACGTGGAAACAGTATTTTAGGCAGAAGAAACGCCATCTCTCAGTAGGAAAATATTACAACCTGGGAGATAGACTAAGGCTGGGTTTATTATTTCTTTCACAGCTGTTTTTCTGGGTTTTATTTGTGGTACTACTGTTATTTTGGCAGGAACCATACTATGTGATTGGGGGTTTTGTATTGAGAATGGCGGTTCAGTATTTAATTTTTTACAATGCTTCTAGGAAATTAGAAGGAGAATTTAAATTCTGGATCTTGCCTGTGTTAGATGTTTTATATGTGATGTATTATATTGCAACTGGCATTTCCGCGCTTGCTTCAAGAAATATTAAATGGAATTAAACAAACAATTTTCAGATAAAGCACTAGAAGATTTTAAATTGATCGATGCTGCTACTCTGGCAAATGATGAACAGGCTTATGGTGAATTGATGAAAAGGTATAAAAAACCTGTTTATCATATGGTATTGAAAATGGTAAGGAATGTGGATGATGCTGAAGACCTCACAATAGAAGCCTTTGCAAAAGCATTTAAAAACCTGCATCGTTTTAAAAAAGACTATACTTTCAGTACCTGGCTTTTCCGGATTGCCACCAACAACGCCATAGATTTTATCAGAAAGAAAAAGCTTGAAACTTTTAGCCTGAACACATCATTTAAAAATGACAATGGCGACTCTGTAAACATTGATGTGGAAGATCATAATCTGGATCCACAGGAAGAGGCCATAAAAAGTCAAAAGATTGAACTTATACGAGTGTTCGTCACGAAGCTTCCACCAAAGTACCAAAGGCTCGTAAAACTCCGGTATTTTAAGGAGCTGTCCTACGACGAAATAGCAAAAGAACTGGACGCGCCTTTAGGAACAGTAAAAGCGCAGCTTCATAGGGCGAGGGAGCTGATGTATGACCTGGTAAAAGGCAAAGAAGATCATATTTAGGTTTGGGGATTGGGCTTTGGGGTTTAGGTTATAATTTTTTAGAAAAGCAGATTCTTGAATTCAGATATAATTTCCCGGTATTTTCCGAATATTTCTTCCACACAACAAAGTCAGTTTCAAATGCTGGAAGGCCTTTACAGCAAATGGAATGCGAAAATCAATGTTATTTCCAGAAAAGATATAGACGACCTCTACCTGAAGCATGTCCTTCACTCCTTGGGGATTGCTAAGGTTTTTGAATTTCCTGACAATGCTCAGGTTCTAGACGTGGGCACTGGGGGAGGATTTCCCGGGATTCCTCTTGCTATTCTCTTCCCAAGCGTCCGGTTTCACCTGGTAGACTCCATAGGAAAAAAAATAAGTGTAGTCAGGGAAGTGGCCAACAGCTTGCAGCTTTCGAATGTACAAGCTGAAAAAGCCAGGGCAGAAGAACTACCTGGAAAATACGATTTCATAGTCAGCAGAGCAGTAACGCGCATGGCTGAATTTCATGGTTGGGTAAAAGGAAAGATCAACAGAAATTCAATGATTCCGGAAAATACGCCGTCCGATATAAAAAGAAATGGCATCCTTTATCTAAAAGGCGGGGATTTGGAAGAAGAACTCTCTGAAGCAAGGGTGAAATACACGATTTTCAACCTTTCCGCCTTTTATGACGATGCCTTTTTTGAGACCAAAAAAGTAGTATATATCCCCATGTAGCCGATCAAACCTCAAAATCATCCTGCTTTAGGATTAATCATAATGTTTTAAGTCGTCCCACGCCGCTTCCAACGAAACTTTTGGATTTCTTCCCACAAATACCGGAAGATTGTTCTCATAAGGCATGGCATACGGAGATACCACCAGGCCTTTTTGTTCTACCTGCTCAAAGAATTTGGAGTTATCCTCCAAATTGCTCCCCATGATTATCAAAACCAGATCTTCTGAAACCTCTCCCGGTCCCCATATCCAATAGTTATTGTGA
Source organism: uncultured Roseivirgaceae bacterium (assembly GCA_964636035.1). Taxonomy (GTDB): domain Bacteria; phylum Bacteroidota; class Bacteroidia; order Cytophagales; family Cyclobacteriaceae; genus CAMPJM01. Next base: position 5,179 of record CAZWQB010000060.1, on the reverse strand, counting down.
CTGCTAATTGCCTCCGGAAGCGGATATTTATTTTTGTAGAAGCTAATTGCCCCGGCTTCTCCGTAATTCTGTCCGAAAAATTTGGTGTTTTCCTTTTCATGATCAGGTAATGATTCGTAGATTTTTGATACTTCCTGCGCCATGTTTTCCCAGCCGTGCATGTCTGCATAAAATTGTGGCAAAGGGCCCAGGTCCTTCTTTTCAGTTGTAGTGGGCTCCTGCCCAAGCGCTTTGGCGTAAACAATGTAATCTTCAACAGACAGCACCGGTAACACCAGAGGCGCCGTTAAAGCACCTGCAAGGATAAATAGAACAACAAGTGCAACCTTCGCTACTTTCAATCTGTTAAGCCACGATCCAATCAATACAGCACCTCCAGCCAGCAACATTGGAAAGGCAGGGACTAAGTACTCAGGTTTACTAGTTCGGTTTGCCGCTAAAATCACAAAAGTTGTAATAAAAATGATTGCGATAA
>CAZWQB010000060.1:0-4604 GCA_964636035.1 uncultured Roseivirgaceae bacterium | reverse complement strand
CCACCCAAAAAAGATGGTCAAATGAATTCATCGAATAAAAGCCATTCATAGCTAAAAGGACAGGGGCTATCAATACCGCCACACTTGCCAAAATAACTTCAAACAATCTTCCACCTAGTTTTATCACAATTAAGCCGGTAATGAATATGACCCCTGCACCAGCGAGCGCCGGAAAAATACGGATCGCCCAGAGTGATTCGCCAAATAAGAAGCTATTCAATTTTAACATCAAAATGGAAAAGGGCGGTTGATCAACATAGCCCCAGGCCAAATGATCGCTACAAGCCAGGTAGTAAAATTCGTCTCGAAAATAACCGTAGGCCGTTGTGGCATTTACAATCAGGTGGATTAAAAACTTGAACAGTGCAATGAGACCCAAAATTGTCAGGATATTTCTGTGATCGGAAAATCTGGAGCCGGGATGGGAAGTGAGGGTCATTCGATATTTTTCTTTTAAATATAAGATTCTTTAATTCATTGACAACCATTCTAAAGATTAACATTTTTGCCCGAAGGTTGCACGGCTGTTAAACATTTACTTCCGAGCATTTTCGTTCTTTGGGTCTTTGACAAAAATATCACACACTGTCGACGACGTTGAAGGTATATGGTAGACCAGGTAAACCCTTCAGGTGATAATCAAAAAATGAACATAAACTTCTAAGAAATCATTATATTTAAAAAAAGACTTGAGAGATGGATACCATTGTTTTAAAAACTGATGCTTTTAAGATGAGCGATGATGAGTTCTTTGCTTTTTGCGCGCAGAACCGGGACTTGAATATCGAAAGAACAGCAGAAAAAGAAATTGTAATTATGTCACCTTCAGGAAATCGAATCAGTGCTATTAATATTCATGTTGCTTTTTTGCTACATACATGGAATCAAAAAGAAAAGCTTGGTGTACTAACAGGATCTGATGGTGGATATTTTCTTCCCAATGGCGCCATGAGAGCGCCAGACCTCGCCTGGGTTCCTCGAGAAAAATTAAGAGAATTTTCAGAAGAGGAACAATCCAAATTTCTCTATTATTGCCCCGACTTCGTGATAGAGCTTAAATCCCCATCAGATAGAATTGCGCAACTTAAAGCCAAAATGGAAGAATGGATTGACAACGGATGCCGACTTGCCTGGTTGATCGATCCTGAAGCTGAAGAAGCATATATTTACCGGCCAAATACGCCTGTTAGGGAGATAAAAGGCTTCAATAACGTGCTTTCCGGCGAGGACGTGCTGCCAGGTTTTGAATTATTGCTGTCTGACATTAAAAACATATAACTTCATACTGCTTCTTCACCTGTTTTAATAAACTGCAAGTCTGCTTCTTTAAAACTCCTAATAATTTTACTTTTGCCGGAAAGCTAAAATTAGCTTTCGTTAAACCTCTTTTACCAAGACAGATTATATTTAATGCCAACATTTAGTCATTTACACTGCCATACCCAATATTCTCTTCTAGACGGAGCCGCCAATATTTCGGAAATGATGAAAAAAGCTCAGGAAGATGGCATGCCTGCGGTGGCGCTGACAGACCATGGAAATATGTTTGGGGCCTTTAAATTTGTGGCAGAAGCAAGCAAATTTAACGTAAAACCCATAGTAGGCTGCGAGTTTTACCTGGTGCACGACCGCCACAAAAAGCAATTTAGCAAAGAAGATAAAGACAACCGTTTTCACCAGTTGTTTCTGGCAAAAGATGAACAAGGCTATAAAAACCTTTCAAAACTATGCTCTCTGGGGTATATGGAAGGTATGTATAGCAAGTGGCCCCGAATTGACAAGGAGTTGGTTGAAAAATACCACGAAGGTTTGATTGCAACGACCTGCTGTATAGGTGCCGAAGTTCCACAGGCTATATTAAATGAAGGAGAAGAAAAAGCAGAAGAACTATTCAAATGGTGGCTGAACATTTTTGGCGAAGATTATTATGTGGAGCTCCAACGGCATAATATGAAGGAGCAGGAAAAGGTGAATGCCGTACTGCTTAAATTCGCAAAGAAATATAACGTCAAAATTATTGCCTCAAATGATTCCCACTATGTGGATCAGGAGGATTACAATGCACATGACATTCTGCTTTGCGTCAATACCGGCGAATTTCAAAGCAAGCCAGTTTGGAAAGGGGAAGGCTTTGGAGGCAAAGATTACCGATTCGGTTTTCCTAATGATCAGTTTTATTTCAAAACACAGCAGGAAATGGCCAGATTGTTTCATGATCTGCCGCAAGCCCTCGATAACACCAATGAAATTGTTGATAAAATAAATACGCCACAGCTCAAGCGAGACATCCTTCTGCCAAACTTCCCATTGCCGACTGGATTTGCCAATGCTGATGATTACCTACGACATCTTACTTTTGAAGGAGCACGCAAGAGATATTTAGAACTAACGCCCGAAATTGAGGAGCGCCTGAACCATGAGTTGAATATCATCAAAACCATGGGGTTTGCAGGTTACTTCCTGATCACGTCTGATCTGATAAATGCAGGAAAGAGTTTGGGCGTAATGATTGGGCCGGGACGTGGCTCAGCAGCAGGTTCTGTAGTGGCCTATTGTACGGGAATTACGAATATAGACCCTATTAAATACAATCTGCTGTTTGAAAGATTTCTCAATCCGGAAAGAGTTTCAATGCCCGATATTGATACGGACTTTGATGACGAAGGCAGACAGCGTGTAATTGACTATGTGGTAGAGAAGTATGGCTATAACAAAGTAGCGCAAATTATCACCTATGGCACTATGGCAGCTAAAATGGCCATCAAAGACGTAGCAAGAGTAATGCAACTTCCCCTGTCAGAAGCCAACGCAATCGCGAAGCTAGTTCCTGACAGACCCGGAACAACGCTTAAGAAAGCTTTTGCTGAAGTAAAAGAACTGGATGATATCCGGAAAGGCAAAGATTTGCGCGCGGAGGTGCTGAAACTTGCTGAGAAACTGGAAGGTTCTGTGAGAGGTTCGGGAATTCATGCTGCCGGGGTTATCATTGCGCCCGATGACCTGACGGATTACATCCCTGTGTCTACTTCTAAAGACTCAAACTTACTGATCACCCAGTTTGACGGAAAGGTTGTAGAAGATGCAGGAATGCTCAAAATGGACTTTTTGGGTCTGAAAACGCTTACGATTATCAAGGATGCTATCAAGCTGATTGAAAAAAACCACGGGAATAAGATCGATATTGATAACATTCCCCTGGAAGATGAAAAAACTTTCGAGTTGTACCAAAAAGGGGAAACGGTCGGTACTTTCCAGTTTGAGTCTCCCGGAATGCGGAAATATTTGCAGCAGCTCAAACCGACTGACATTGAGGATCTGATTGCGATGAACGCCCTCTACAGGCCTGGCCCTATGGAGTTTATCCCAAACTTTATTAAAAGGAAACATGGTGAAGAGGATGTAAACTATCCTCACGAGTTGCTGATACCCATTTTGTCAAACACCTATGGGATCATGATCTACCAGGAACAGATCATGCAGGCCGCACAGATCATGGCTGGTTACTCACTCGGACAAGCGGATATTCTCCGACGGGCCATGGGTAAAAAGAAATTGGAGGAAATGAATAAGCAAAGAGAAATCTTTGTGAAAGGGGCGAAAGAGAAGCATAATATTGAGAAAAAGAAAGCTGAGGAAGTTTTTGCCATTATGGAAAAATTTGCGGCCTACGGCTTTAACAGGTCCCACTCCGCTGCTTATTCCGTTGTAGCCTATCAGACTGCCTATTTGAAAGCGCACTATCCGGCCGAATACATGGCTTCGGTACTTACGCACAACAAAAATAATATTGAGAAGGTCACTTTCTTTATGGACGAATGTAAACGTGCGGGCATTAAAGTGCTGGGGCCGGATGTAAACGAAAGTAACCTCTTCTTTGATGTTAACAAAGAAAGCCAAATCCGTTTTGGAATGGGCGCAATTAAAGGCACTGGTGAAGCCGCAGTTGAAGCCATTATTACCGAAAGGGAAAAGAACGGGCCGTTTAAAAATATTTTTGATTTTGCAGAAAGGATAGACCTGCGCGCGGTAAATAAGAGAACATTTGAAAGCCTTGCCATGGCAGGAGGCTTTGACTGTTTTCCTGATTTACACAGGAGGCAATACCTCTATGCGCCGGATAACGAAAATAATCTGATTGAAAAGGCTATTAAATATGGAAATATGCACCAATCAGAAAAAAGCAACGCACAGCAATCGCTTTTTGGTGGATCAAGTGGTGTTTCCATCCCGCTTCCCAGAGTGGATGCGTGTGAACCATTCGGCGATATCGAAAAGCTAAACATAGAAAAAGAGGTGGTAGGGTTCTACATTTCAGGCCACCCTATGGACCAGTTTAGATTGGAAATTAAAAACTTCTGTACAGCTTCTTTATCTGATTTCAGCGATCTTGAAAAATTGCAGAATAAAAGGACTATCAGTTTCGCCGGAATAGTGTCTTCTGTGGCCCACAGAATCACAAAAAATGGAAAACCCTTCGGCACATTGACCCTTGAAGATTATAGTGATTCTCATACGTTCTTCCTCTTTTCTGAAGACTATTCCCGATTAAAGGAGTACTTTGGAATTGGCTGGTTCCTCTATGTACAAGGCAATGTTGTAAAGCA